>JAWXTZ010000109.1:0-7095 GCA_044433085.1 Akkermansia sp. | reverse complement strand
CAGTGAGAACCAGCAGCCAACCCCATTAAACGCCCGAGTAGCAAACCAAGCATGGTGCCACCCGCCAAGTTCTCACTGCTTCTAGAACCCCCACCGCGCGAAGCGCGCACTATTCCACCGTCGCAAACGCGAAGCGCAAGCGTGCCGCTTTTTGCAAGGTACCCTTAAATCAAGCCCAATTCGCGGCCAGCAATCGCAAAGGCATCAATTGCCTTATCAATCTGCTCCTCGCTGTGCGCGGCGGAAATCTGGGTACGAATACGAGCCAAATCCTTAGGCACAACAGGATAAAAGAATCCAACCGCATAAACACCCAATTCCAACAAACGAGCACTCATCTTCTGCGACAAAGCGGCATCACCAATCATCACTGGCACAATCGCATGATCTGCGCCAGCCAATTTAAAGCCATGTTGCTCCATCCCAGCACGGAATCGTGCCGCGTTGCTTTGCACCTTTTGTACCAGTTCGTTGGATGCTTCCAACATGTCCAAAACCTTAATAGTTGTTGCCGCAATCGCAGGCATGATGCTGTTACTGAAAAGATAAGGACGAGCCTTCTGACGCAGCTGTGCCACAACTTCCTTTGGTCCAGAGATGTAACCACCCGATGCCCCACCAAGCGCCTTGCCCAATGTACCAGTCGTGATATCTGCCTTGCCCAGCAATCCACAGTATTGGTGCGTACCACGTCCATCTTCACCCAAGACACCAGTCGAGTGCGAATCATCAAAGTGAACCAAGGCACCATACTTTTCAGCCAGTTCATGCACCTTATCCAAGGAGCAAATAATACCGTCCATCGAGAAGACCCCATCGGTCGAAATTAAAATGGTGCGTGCACCATCAGCCTTGGCTTGCTTCAACTTCGCTTCCAAGTCTTCCATGTCGTTGTTCGCATAGCGATAGCGTGCAGCCTTGCACAGGCGAACCCCATCAATGATGGAGGCATGGTTCAGGGAGTCAGATACAATCGCATCTTCCTTCTCCAACAAACCTTCAAAAAGTCCACCATTAGCATCAAAGCAGGAGCCAAAGAGGATGGTGTCCTCAGTCCCCAAGAATTGGCTCAAACGTTCTTCAAGTTCTTGGTGCAGAGTCTGAGTACCACAAATAAAGCGAACGGAGGCCATACCGTAGCCCCAGCGGTTGATTGCATCTTGCGCGGTCTTCATCAACTCGGGGTTGTTTGCCAAGCCCAAGTAGTTGTTTGCACACATGTTGATGACTTCGCTGCCATCCTTCAAGCCCACCAAGGAGTATTGAGGTGTTGCAATATAGCGTTCTTGCTTGTAGAGTCCAGTAGCCTTAAGGTTTTCAAGGTTGCTGATGATGCGGTTTTTGAATTCTGCGTTATACATGGTCGTCATTCGAGCTCGTTTCAGCTCCGCATCCATACTAACCCTCAAGCCCCCACGTGTCAAGCCAGAACCCATTGTAGCGCTCATGCTTTACCCAACCTTATCTGTTTTATGCTGGCCAGCCCAACGAGCCCCGCTGAAGTCCCTGTGCAGGGGGCAGCACCCACCACGCCCTCAACATAGGTCAAGCACAAATCGCATGCCGATTTGAGACAACGAGAGTGAGGGACACCTCCCGAACGGCGACGCGCAGCGGCGTGAGGAGGAACGCTTGCGGCACGTTTGGTGCTGGCACACAGCCCCGCTGAAGTCCCTGTGCAGGGGGACGCAGCTATGACATCTCATCGAGGATCAAACGGCACGTTTGTTGCGGCGGGCTAGGAGGGCGGCTAGGGCAAGGAGACTGAGAGTGGCCGTGGAGGGCTCGGGGATAGAGTCAGAAGTCGCCTTGATGACGAGACTACCAGAGGAAGTATCCAACTCATCGCTGGTGAAACTGTAGGAGATATCCCCATCCACCGTAGCAATGTTGAAGGTAAGCGTGGCATCATCAACAAGAGACTCAACACCTGCAAGCGTGATTGAGAGCTCGGCATCATCCTCCCAGATGGCGGAATTGAAGGCGGCAAGCTCATCAGCAGACAAGACAATCGTCACATCCAAACTACCATCAATACTGACAGCCAAATCATCGGAGAAGGTAGAAATCGTGTAATTATTACCATCAATCGCGAGCGTTCCCCCCTCAACCGAAGCCGAGAGAGCATTATCACCCGACAGCGCAATAATTGCAGCATCGGCTGGGGCAGCAAACGATCTGGGACCGGCAGCCTGACTAAAATGCGTATCAGCAGCGATAGTGACACCAGAGAGCGAGAGCGACAAGGTACTAGCAACCGAAACCGTCGCACCAGCAAGGGACACATCAGACAGAGAAGAAGCAGACATCGAACCGGCATCCCCCATCGTGATTGTGGCACCAGAAGAACCAGCGGAGACAAGGTAAGAAGAACCCGCAAGGCGAGAACCCGAAGACATCGTCACATCAGACGCAACAGCACTATTAGCCTCCAAGCACAGCGTACCACCCTTCAGCGTAACACCATCAGCAACACGAACCGCACCATTGAGCGAAAGCGTTGAACCATCTTCCACCGTAGCCGATTGAAGCGTCGCGCCACCAGCAAAAGCAACCGTACCCTTACCACTGATATTGGCAGTGACATTATGATCAACCGCCTTATCAAAAATCAGCATTTGACCAAAATCCGAAGACACAAAGTTGACACTTGCACCTTGGGCATAGACCAAACTGTGATAGACCGTCGTGGATTCAGCTGCGCCATTATCCGTAATCGTGGCACCACTGGCAATATTGACATTCATCTCATCACCGTAATCCGTCGTATCATTGCCCGACTGATTACCAAGTGCCAGCGTGGCACCAGCCTTAACATTAACATCCAAAGCACCCGAAGAACTGGCAGAAATAGCTTTCAGGCCATCATTCATGACAATCGTGCCGCCCTTTTCCACATTGACTGTACCACTACCATCACCATGGCGATAAATACCCGAATTGAGCTCCAAGGTACCATTAACCGTCACCGAGCTAGCATTTTTCGAACCACCGACCGTGAAAGCAGACGTGTAGGCATTGGAGGCAAGCGTCGTGCCCGTCACCTCCAAAGTAGCACCAGCACCAATATTAAGACCCGCAGCCTCAGAATAACCCACCAGCAAACGATCAACACTCAAGGTACCACCACCCGTTGAAGAATCGGGGGCAGCAGAAACATCCCAAGTGACGCCAGCAATCCAGATACCCGCGTCAATATCCAACTGAGAACCAGTAGCAAGCGTAAAATTAACATCCGAGCGGAAAGCATAGACACTGACCCCATCACTCGTCACCTTATTCGTGGAATTACCACTAAAGTCCATACTTGCGGAGGCACTGGTCGCCATCGAAATATTGAGAGCCCCAGTCGTGACCGATTTATTAGCACCCGAGAAGCCATCCAGCACATTATTACTGCCAGCGATATGGAGCGTATCCGTCGCGCTAGCAGAAAGTTGGATGAGCAAATCATTGGCGGTGACCGAATCCAAATTGACCTTGGCACCCCCCATCGCAAGAGAAGTCATATTGGTGGTACCAGTCAGGTTGAGGGTCGAACCCGCAGCAAGACTGACCGACGTGTTGGTCAAGGTTAATCCCCCCTTAAAACTTGCCGTGCCACCCGTCATGCTAAGACCAGCAGCTTCGCTAGCACCCGAGACCGTCAAGCTACCATCGCTAATACTAAGCCCGACAGCAGTGATGCTATCCGCAGCGACTTCGCCCGCGACCGATAAGACACTATCGCTACCACTACCACTGACCGCACCCAAATTGCTAGCCGTGCTCGTCGCCATGGTGAGGGTAGAGTTGCTAAGGCTGGTGGAATCAACAGTCACACCTACACCAGTGAGACTTAAACTGCTGCTATCAACACCCAGCTTATCAAAATTGGTAATGGTGGCAGCAAAGGCACTCGCCATCACATTCTTAAAGTTGAGGGAGCGGGTGGAGTCACCTGTCACCGTACCACCCGATAAAGTACCTGCGTAATTGGCCATGTTGGAGTCATCGCTGATGTACTCCAAATTCAAGCTCGTGTTACCCGCAATCGTGCCCGTGTCATCACCAGCATTGATGATACTGCCCGTAATGCTCACATCTTCATAACCATTGATTGTGACCGAACTATCCCCTAAAACGGAGCCGCCCGTACCACCACCATAGACATTGCCAGCAATGCTGGCATCCCCCGCGATGAGGAGATTGGTCCCACCCGAGATGGAACCACCTGTGTTACCACCGTAAATGTTACCCTTGATGGTACCCCCTGTGATGGTGATATTGGCACCACCCGCGATGGTTCCATAAAGACCACCACCAATGACATCTTGAGCGAAGGTGCCGCCATTGATGTACAAATGGGTCGAACCACCAATCGTTTGATTACCATAGATGACACCACCCATGATGCGGTAGTCGAAGGTACCCGCATTAAAGACCATGGTCACATCGCCCGAGATGTTTGTTTGGTAGGAGCCTGCGACCGAGGCTTGCCCTGTATTAGCCTCATCTGACCATGTGCCAAAGCTTGCCTCTTCGGCAGAGAATTCCAAATAGACACTACCATCAACCGTGCCAATGACACCACCGAAGACCGTACCTTTCGTCCCTGTGGCCTCGCCACTAAATTTGAGGTAGGCATCACCTGTCAAGGTACCATTGTTATGGGCGGCATACCAATTGGAGTTGCTGATACCGCCAGCGACGACATCCACCCAGACATTGCCTGTGTAATTGCCTTGGTTGGCGTAGACGGGGGAACTCATGCTGCCACCTGTGGCGGTGATGCTGACATCACCCCCTGCGGCAGAACTAAGACCACGCAGATTCGTCGTCAACGAGCCCTCAGCCTCCTGCGTGACACCCGCAGCCCAGTCATCGGTGGCAATCGTGCCTTGATTGCCCGCAATATAACCATAGTCCGCCTGATAGGCAGCTTCGGTGTTCGTGATACCATCGGTACTAGGGGCGTAAGCCGCGGAACCATCGACCGCCACATCCGTGATAGTCAGGTTTCCACTACCACCATAATTGATTGTAATGCCAGCATAATCACCAGTAAAATCAGAACCAGCAAGAGCTTCGCCAATCAGCATATCATCCAACCAGACGTAGTAACCACCAGCAAGCCCATTGGCAGTATCGGCGGCTACGTAGGCAATGCGCAGATTGCCAATGGAGTCCAAATCGGACATGTCGTAGGAGTAGAGCATGGTGAAGCCATCCCCATTGCCATCTAAGTTACTGCCAGCATTATCAAAGGCCTTGCCATCCCACATGATGTAGCCTTCATTGAGGACGAGCGTACCTTGCAGCCCTGCCCCACTAAGAGTGATGGAGAGATTATCGGTGATGTTCCAGCCACCTGTGGCACCATCACCCAAGCTCAAGCCCAGGTCGAGGGTGTAGCCATTGGTCAGGGTGTCGCCCTCTGTCCAATTGTAGCTAAAGCTACCATCATTGCTGATGCTGCTGCTCACAGCGGCGGCATCCAACTGAACAGCCAGCTCGCCAGAGCCCAAACGCGTTTGCCCAGCGGTGCGCCCAGCATAGCCATTGGCCTTGGCCAGATTGCTTGCAACAATGAGGCTAGCTTGATCGCTCAAGTGAACAGCATCACCAGAGGATACCGTGAAGTCATCATGCATCATCGTATCAACCGTGTAGGTGATTTTAGTGCCATCGCTCGTGGTGTAAGTGGACTCGTAAGCCCGGGTGACATCAGAAAGCCCCCTATTGGTGTTGACGATGGATACTTGGCTCCATGATTCCTTGCTGCTTTGCTGCTCGCTCAACCAAGAGTTCATCATGTGGTTATAAAGAGCCACCGCTTGGTAGGACTCGGCATCATTGATAGCACCCTGCTCATCCGTAAAGGATGGGACATAGAGAACCGTCACATTTGCATTAGGGCTATCGGTGAGCATCGCATCCACAATGGTGGCCATGTTATCCTGCGTGTCACAGGCGACCTTGTAGGCTTTGTCCATGTTACCAGCAAAGCCAGCATCACCTGCGGTGCCATCAGACAAAAAGTCATTAGTGCCCGCCAGCAGGAAGAAATTGTCAATCGTCTCCTCAGTCTCCGCCAAAACTTTTTCGACCGTTGTGCCACCATAATTGCCCGAATTGTATTTGGCCCCAGACATCTGCCAAGTGCGTGCACCATGGACAGCACTGTGAACATTATCATAAGCCATACCACCGTAACCATCGGGGCTAGGATTGTAGGCCGTGCTGGAGGAGTGGCAACCCGACCACTTGCCGACGGCATTGTAATCAATGCCATTATCCGCATAAATTTTATGCATCGCCCAGCGGTAGGAGGAGGACGTAGTCCCATGGGTGATGGAGTCACCCACGTACATCACATTACCCAAGTCGTAGGAGGCTTCATCCTCGGCAGCCTGCGCCTGTGGTGCCAGCATGGTGGTGAGGAGGGCACCCGCGGATAAGGTCATTGCCATGGGAGCCGTAATAGCGTAGCAAGCCAAAAGGGCGGCACGGAGGGAAAGGTGGAGTCGAAGTTTCATAAAAATAATAATGCGAACACTTCATTCTACCTTTTTTTCAAGCGATAAAGCAAGCCTAAAACTGGGTGCTACCTCATAAAAAGTTACTCTTCACGGACACAGCTCTGCCTGCTGTGCTGGCACACAGCCCCGTGGGAGCCCCTGTGTAAGGGGACACACACGGCTCGCCTCAACATGGATCAAACGGCACGTTTGTCCCTGTGCAGGGGGACACTCACGGCTCGCCTCATCGAAGGTCAAGCGGCACGTTTGTTGCGGCGGGCTAGGAGGGCGGCTAGGGCGAGGAGACTGAGAGTGGCCGTGGAGGGCTCGGGGATAGAGTCAGAAGTCGCCTTGATGACGAGACTACCAGAGGAAGTATCCATCTCATCGCTGATGAAACTGTAGGTGATATCCCCATCCACCGTAGCGATGTTGAACATGACAGAAGCATCATTGATAAGCGAATGAACACCCTCAAGCGTGATTGAGAGCTCGGCATCATCCTCCCAGATGGCGGAATTGAAGGCGGCAAGCTCATCAGCAGACAAGACAATCGTCACATCCAAACTACCATCAATACTGACAGCCAAATCAT
>JAWXTZ010000108.1:0-7111 GCA_044433085.1 Akkermansia sp. | reverse complement strand
TAAGTAGAACCAAGCTGAATCAGCCGTGAACAGTAACGGTCTGTGGGTACAATTTACGGCTGCCTAAAAAATAAGCCCCTACGATGCGCAGCATCGTGAACAGAGTCCAGAGGGTCGCAGACCCTTTGGTGGGGTGTGGGGTGAAACCCCACTGGGTCTGGGCAAAGCCCAGTGGGGCACTCGTCGTCACGCTGCTTCGCAGCGCCATTCGGGAAGTGTCCCTCACTCTCCTCCTCTCATTTTGCAGCCCCCCTCCTCATCATTTAAGGCATCATCATTTCCTCGCGCATGGCGGCAACCTCCTTAGCCTTACCAAGGGCAGTGGCAACAGCAAAACCAAATTCAAGAGCAGCACCAGGCCCACGACCTGTGACGATGTTGCCACTGGTAACAGTGGTATCATTGGTGATTTCAGATGCAGATTTGATATCATCCGTCACCGCAGGGACGGGGTAGCAGCATATCTTGCGTCCCGAGAGGACACCAGCGGCCTCCAAGGCGATAGGGGCAGCACAGATGGCAGCCACCAGCTTATCTGCCGCATGCATCTCTCGCACAAGTTCCAGCACCGCGGGCGTGTCACGCAGTAACCATGATGCTTGACCACCAGGTAGGATGATGGCATCATAAAGATTGGCATCCACATCTACCAGCAGCATATCAGCTTCCATGATCATGCCATGGGCGCCCTCCACTCGGCGGGATTGGACACCTGCGGTCACCACCTCGAAGTCGAGGCGACGAAGAATATCAACAGGCGCGGCGAGTTCAATTTCCTCGAAGCCTGTTGCCATGAGAACAAGAATAGGTTTCATACTGTTGCTATTTTAAGGGATGGGCGGTCTGGATGTCAATGAAATAAGATGTGGCGTTTTATCCTTTCGTTACTGTTCACGGCTGATTCAGCTTGGTTCTACTTAGACCGTAGCATCGGTGGTGCGCTAACGCGTTTGCAACGGTTGAAGTTAGCGGGCTGTCGCCCGAAGAAATAGGAGTCGCCCAACTGGGCGGGTGGCACGTTGCTAGGCTTGCCACGCGGGCGTTTAATGGATGCAGGGTAGGGTCAGTTGGGCGACTGTTGAGATGGCTTTGCCATCTCAACATGATTGTCTGCCGACAGGCGTCTCCCGACGGGCTGAGACTCTGTCTCAGACTCTGCTGGGCTTTGCCCAGACCCAGTGGGGTTTCACCCCACACCCCACCAAAGGGTCTGCGACCCTCTGGACACCCATTCACGATGCTACGCATCGTAGGGGCTTATTTTTTAGGCGACCGTAAATTGTACCCACAGACCGCCTCGTGACCGCCTCGTGGCTCTATTTCGTCCTTGACAAAAAAAGATTTCTCTATAGAATGCACGCGCTCCAATCCACCCCCTCCCAAGGTCTCTCAGACCACAGGGTGAGACGTAGCCAACACACACACAACAAGGTCTAACCATCAGCTATTTACTGATACTTTAGCTCCCATCCATGATACTAGAAAACCCCACCTTCGTCCTGTTCGCCATTTTAAGCCTTGGCATCGTCCTTGGCAATATTCAATTCAAAGGTATTTCCTTAGGCAGCTCCGGGGTTCTCTTTGTCGCGCTGCTTGCAGGCCATTTTGGCTTTGCTGTCCCCGATGGTATCACGGGTATTGGTACGGCTCTCTTCGTCTATTGCGTCGGTTTAAGTGTCGGTAACCGCTTCTTTGCTTCCTTGGTCAATCAGGGTAGTACCTTGGTTTTGCTCTCTATCATTGTCATCAGTATCGCTTGGCTGGTCACGGTTAGTCTCAGCTCGCTGCTGGGTATTAATGATGAGATGGCGGCTGGTATTTTTGCAGGGGCTTTAACATCCACCCCAGCCCTTGCTGCTGCAACTGAGGCTTTGGAGGATCCCTCCCTACTCAACATCGGCTACGGTGTAGCTTACCCCTTTGGGGTGATTGGTGTGGTGCTCTTCGTTCAACTGCTTCCCCGCTTGCTAAAGCAGGATTTGGGTAAATTAGACCCCACCACCCATAACAGCAAGGGCGACCCCCATAAAATTATTGCCCGCGTGGTCCACGTGACGAATCAGGAGCTCTATGGCAAAAATATCAAGCAGATGGAGGCCGATAAGCATCTTCTTTGCTGCATCACGCGCAAGGTGACTGATGGTCTGCTACAAACCTTGGATGAGGGTGAGTGCTTTGAAGAGGGGAAGGATGTTCTACTGGTTGGCGAGCGCGCCAATGTCCACCGCGAGGCCATGGCCCTCGGTCACATCGACCCCAACCAACAACACCCCCGCAGCTTTGGTGATGAGAGTAAGGACCTCATCGTCCTCAACCCCAAGCTCTGCCAAATCCCACTCAATGAGCTCAAGCTGCTCACAGGTCATGGTATCATCATTTCGCGCATCACGCGACTGGGCGTCACCTTTGTCCCATCTGGCACGACGGTGCTGGTGCGCAATGATATGGTGCATGTGGTGGGTTCTCCCAAGGCTATCAGCAAGTTTAGCGCGCACTGCGGTCACCGCAGCACGGCCATCAACGCGACGGATATTTTCTCCCTGACGGCGGGTATCACCTTAGGTATCATTGTGGGTAACATCAACTTTACCATGGGTGAAGGTCCTGGCTTTAGCTTGGGCATGGCGGGTGGTCCCCTGCTTGTCGCCCTCATTTTGGGTCATTTTGGCAAGTTGGGTCCCGTTGTTGGCTACATGCCCCGCCCCGCCCGTGTCTTAATTATGGAGCTAGCCTTGATGCTTTTCCTTGCTGGTGCTGGTGTATCTGGTGGTGGCAAGTTGGTTGAGACCTTGCAGGCACAGGGTGTTGCCATGTTCTTGACGGGTGCCGCCGTGACCATCATCCCCATGCTAGTGGCTTTTGTGCTGGCTCGTAAGGTCTTTAAGTTGAGCATGCCCGAAAGTCTGGGTGGCATCTGCGGCAGCATGACTTCTACCCCAGCTTTGGGTGCCATCACCGCCAAGACTGATTCCCAATCCCCAGTCATTGCCTACGCGACAGCCTACCCTGCCGCGCTCATCCTGATGACCATCTTTGCCAAGGCTGTCCTGATGGTCATGTAAGGGCTTGCCTAGCAAGCTGCCCAGCCGCATAGAGTGGCAAGTTGAGCAAGAAGCCCTGCCCTTCCTGCTGCTGGGGCTTATAGTCGGCCATGGAGCAGCGGATGGCAAGCTTAGGGGCGTACTTCTCTCGGTAACTTTTAAGGCTTTTAGCTTTGAGGTTCTGTTCTGATTTAACCTCAATCGGGATGATTTCTCCATGCAGGGCGATGAGGAAGTCTACCTCCGCGCTGCTGCGCTCGTTAGCATAGTAACTGACATGCCGAATCTCCTGCTGGCTCAAGAGTTCTTGCAGGACATATTGCTCGCTCAGCGCACCTTTGTACTGGCTAAAAATTGCATCTCCATTGATGAGGCTCTGTGCTTCAACATCGTTCATGCAGCCTAGCAGACCGATGTCGAGCAAGTAAAGTTTAAAGGCTTTGCTATCTTCCTGCGCCTTTAAGGGGATGGCGGGCGTACTCACCCGATGGATACGATGAATGAGCCCACAGTCAGATAGCCAGAGCATGGCGGCTTCATATTCTTTTGCCCGCGCCCCTTCCCGCAAGTCTTTGTAGAGAAATTTTTTATTATCGCGCGCCAGCTGCGCTGGAACGCTGTTCCAGACAAGCCTTATTTTTGGGACGATGTTATTGGGCGCATGCTTGGAAAAGTCTTGCTCGTAGGCACGTAAGATATTTGTTTGCAGCTCCTTGACGAGTATCACATCTCGCGTCTCACAAAATGCCTGCACCACTTCAGGCATCCCACCTACATAGTAGTACTGCCGCAGCATGTCCCGATAAGTTTGCTTGAAATGGCTTGCCATGTCCATGTCACCTCTCTCCAGCAGCTGTAGGAGCGAAGCTTGCCCCATCGCCTCCAAAAATTCTGCAAAACTCAAGGGTGCCAAGGACATAAAATCAACCTTACCCACGGGGAATGATGTCCCATGGTGCAAGGCGACACCTAGCAGCGAACCCGCGCAGATGATGTGGTACTCGGGGGTGTTTTCATAAAAGTATTTCAAGCTTGTAAGAGCTTGGGGCACCTGCTGAATTTCATCAAATATCAGCAGGGTCTCTCTCGCATCAATCACCTTGCCAAAGATAATAGACATGCCTTGCAACAGACGCTGGACGTCTAAATCTTGAGCAAAGAGCTGTTGCATCTGCTGATTGCTCTCAAAGTTGATGTAGAGTGTCTCCTTGAAGCATTTGGCACCAAATTCACGCATGAGCCAAGTTTTGCCTACTTGCCTAGCCCCTTCGATAATCAGAGGTTTGCGATTCCGCTTATCCTTCCATTGCTCTAGTTGTTGCAGTGCCTTACGATTCATGTAATCTCCTTCTTATAAAGAAGATTGTAGACTACTCAACAAAAAATGCAAGGAATAAATGGGTGTTTACTACATTTATTGCAGGGAATAAATGTTCACCTTAACATAAAATACAGGGAAAGTGTTATGGTAGGATGAGGCTGACGGCTCGTTGTTGCTCGGATTGGTGCTTGATGACCAGCCAGATGGTGTCAGCGGGCATCAATTCACCATCAAAGCGATCGGCCCATTCAACCAGCAAGACGGAATCAGAGTCCAAGTACTCATCCCAGCCCATGCCGACAGCCTCCGCGGGGCTGCTGAGGCGGTAAAGGTCAAAGTGAGCGATGGCAGGTGTGGTGTCGCGGTGCTCGTGCACCAAGGAAAAGGTGGGGCTTGCCCCAGCATCCTGCGCCCCAAGACCACGCAGGATACCTTGCACCAAATGCGTCTTGCCTGCCCCTAAATCACCGACGAGACCGATGACGTCTCCCGCCTCCAGACAGGTGGATAAGCATGCCCCAAACTCGCGCATCTCTTCAGGAGATGAAATAGTGCGAGGCTCATCGGAAAAAAATTTTTCTGTATTTTTCATTTTTTTGTGAAATTTTTCTTGCTTATCTGCAAATGCTAGGTATAATGTGCCAGCCCGCAAGCGCGGGTGCAACATTAAAATACAAAAAACTATGGCATACGCAGTTTTCATTACCGGCGGCAAGCAATACCGCGTAACAGTCGGTGACGTTTTCAACGTCGACCGCATTTCCGGCTTAGAGCAAGGCGGTGAAACTTCCTTCGACAAGGTTCTCCTCATCGAAAACGAAGGCACCACAACAGTTGGTACACCTACAGTAGCAGGCGCAACAGTCGTCGCTAAGGTCCTCGATGCAGAAGCACGTGGCGTCAAGGGTGTCGCTTTCAAGTTCAAGAAGCGCAAGGGTTTCCACAAGAAGAAGGGCTTCCGCGCCGCTTTGACTCGCATCGAAATCACCGCAATCAACGCTTAATTTTAACTCTAAACAATAGATTTTTTAAGACATGGCACATAAGAAAGGTCAAGGTTCCGTACGTAACGGTCGCGACTCCCGCAGCAAGCGCCTCGGCGTGAAGAAGTTCGGTGGTCAAGCTGTTATCCCTGGTAACATCATCATCCGCCAACGCGGCACCAAGTTCAAGCCTGGTAAGGGCGTGGGCATGGGCAAGGACTACACCATCTTCTCCCTCGTTGATGGCCGCGTATTCTTCGACCGCGAAGGTCGTCGCGTCAATGTTGTGACCGAAGAACAAGCTTAATTGCTGCTTCTCACCAAACATTTTAAAAGCACCGCAACTCTTGATGGGTTGCGGTGCTTTTCTTTGATAATTTAATTAACTTTTAAGGTTGTAGACGCTCGACATCCCACGCGCTGGCGTCGTGCATGTCGGTCGCGCCATCCTTGAGGGAATACATGAAGCGGTCGTGGACACGACCTGCGCCACCTTGCCAAAACTCCATATGGTGGGGGATAATGCGGTAACCACCCCAGAAGTCGGGGAGGGGCACCTCGCCATGCGAAAACTTATTTTTGAGCTCGGCCAGCTTCATCATCATGAGCTTGCGGGTGGAGACCACCTGACTTTGGTGAGAGACCCACGCGCCCAGTTGGGACTCATGCGGGCGGGAGAGGAAGTACTTGAGCGTCTCCATACGGCTAATTTTTTCGGCACGACCGTAGACGATGATTTGACGCTCCAACGTGACCCAAGGCAGCATCATGCAGACTTCGGGGTTGGCTTCAATCTCTTGCGCCTTACGGCTGGTGTAATTGGTAAAGAAGACATAGCCTGACTCATCATAATACTTCAGCAAGACCGTGCGCATGCTTGGCAGGCCATTGGGGGTGGCGGTGGCGATGCTCATGGCATTCGGTTCAGCAATGCCTGATTGCATGGCTTGCTTAAACCAGATATCAAACTGCTCCATGGGGGTAGGTGCCAAATCGGCACGATGGAGACTATTTTTGAGGTATTCTTCGCGGAAGTCGAATAAGTCCATGGGGGTAATATAGCATGATGGTGGGGGAATGCAAGGAAATAGAGAGCGTGCGTGGCAGTGCGTGGGTAAGCACAGGTGTACCCCAATAAAAAGTGGCTACGATGCGCAGCATCGTGACTGGGTGTCCAGAGGGTCGCAGACCCTTTGGTGGGGTTCGGGGCGAAGCCCCGATGGGTTAAGGGCAAAGCCCTTATAGGGTTTGGGATGAAATCCCAAGGACACCAACTTACCCTCACCAGAACAACGCAAATGCCCGCGTAGCCAAGGCTGCACAGTGCCACCCGCCAAGTTGGTGTCCCCCCAATCCCCCCGAGCGAAGCGAGGCACTATTCTACCGCCGCAAACGCGTTAGCGAGAAACCCTTAGCTCAAAAATAGAGCATTGCTCCACAAAAAAGCCGAGAATGGTAACCTGCAACTTGTCAGGCTTATTTGGTGGGGATATGCTATTTTTGTGAACAACAGTGGTGCGCTAACGCGTTTGCGACGGTAGAAGTTAGCGGGCTATAGCCCGAAGGTGGTGGGGGGACACCAACTTGGCGGGTGGCACCATGCGAACTTTGCCTCGCGGGCGTGTGAATGGCTCATGGTGAGGATAAGTTGGTGTCCTTGGGATTTCATCCCAAACCCTAGCAGGGCACTCGTCGTCACGCTGCTTCGCAGCGCCATTCGGGAAGTGTCCCTCACTCTCCTCCTCTCATTTTGCAGTGCAAAATGC
>JAWXTZ010000107.1:0-7469 GCA_044433085.1 Akkermansia sp. | reverse complement strand
AGAGGAGCTAGAGGAACTAGAGGAGCTAGAGGAGCTAGAGGAGCTAGAGGAGCTAGAGGAGTCCGACGAGCTAGAGGAGCTAGAGGAGTCCGACGAGCTTGAAGGGCTCAGGCTGTATAAAGCGACGGAATTAACGGATGAAGATACATTGTCTGTATCTTTATTTTCTATGTTTTTGTTCATATATATCAATGGTTTGAGCTTAAAAATGCTCCTTATAGTTGTTTGCGATATTTCGCTTTTGGAATTCGCTCAATTTTGGGACTGGCTTAGCCATGACAGAAACATCAGCAAGCCAGCCCCAAAATTGAGGAATAATTCCAAAGGAAATGGTAATATAGTTGATAATAATAATAAAATAATTACGGACGAAGAATCATGGATTCTTATTTGGTTTTGCTAGAAGAAGCTAACTCGTAAATACCTGATTCGCTGCGGATAAACACTTCATCTGGCCAGATACCCCAAATAAGTTTGAAGCAGTCTTCACCACAGCGTTCGACCTGAGCTAAATGATGTCGTGAGCGCCTTTTCGCATATTTGTGACCGAGGTAAACTTGATCGTTCCAGTGGGTGTGCGTGACCCGAACCGTCTCAAATCTATCAAGGTGCTGGTGTTTTTTGAGATACCATGCTTCCAAATCAATGGCCTTCTGCTCGTCAATTTCTTGAGAGTATCGAGTGCAACCCGCCTCTTCCTCCTGCATGATGGGGATGAGACGCTTTTGCTTAATCAGTCGCTTGAGGTAGGCGTTATCCCCGCTTCTTGTATGCTTGACGCTGTTATTAGTGCGCAATGCTACCTCTAAATCACCGAGGTAATATAGCTGGGAATCAGGGTAGTAATAATCGGCCAAGGCGATGGCTTTGGTGAGGGTGGAGAATCGCTGGGTGGCGGCATCCACACTTGGTGCGATGTAGCACCAACGCTCTAGCGATTCAGCTTCGACGAAACGTCTGGTCAGCGGGGTATCATCGGTCAAAAATGCGATGGCTGGTACTTGCTTGAGGTGTTCAAGGTGACGGTCTTCGCGAGAAAAACTCATGTAGTGCCGCCAGCATGATACGACAGCCAAATCTGTTTTGCTGCCAGTAAGTCCCGAACTTAAATTACCCATTTTATTGACGCGTACAACAATGTCGCAGCTATCGACAAAGGCTGAGTAATCGCGGTCAATATCCTCTTTATTGGAGATAATGCAGACGCGATGCGTTTTTGTTTTAGGCAGGAAATGTCGGAAACTGTTTTGTTGCGCTAGGGCTTCAAGGGCATTCCACTCATGCTCATAATCAATTTGCAGGTGGCATGGGAAACGGCTTGGGTAGTAAGTGATGTTGGGGCTAAACATGTCTTGCCTGATGTTGAATTCTCTTCTCGATGAAACAAAGATGTTGCCGTCGTAGAAAAGGAATCGCGACTTACTGTCTTGGTCTCGATAGGCTTTATGGAACTGATTGTCAATAAAACCAACGAGTTTGATGTCTTGGGTGCTTATGATAGTCTCTCCATTATTGGCGATGCTTTGCTCGAACATCTTGTTTAGCATACCAGGCTCGCGTAAGGGGGAGCTGGGTTGCAAAATGGCATAATAATCACAATCAACATGATGAAGTACATTGTTGACACAATAGGACATATTGCTGTCGTTGACCGTCTCTGGAACGACTTGAATATCATGTTTTTTACAATGTTGCATGATGTCGTCACTATCCGTGCTAACGATGGGTGTAATCCCCTCTGCCAAGGCGTAGTTAACAGCATGCATGAAGAGTGGGGTACCACAAAATAGTCGTGTATTTTTGTTGTGGCAACGCTGCGATTTTTCTTTGGCTGGGATAATGGCGATGCAGACTGGGGCTCTTGTTGGAAGCAGCTCCACAGCTTGTTCTAAGAGATAAAAATCCCCCGCGCGGTAGCCTTGCTCAATGGGGTCTAGTCGTTCACAGGGCCAAGCGAACCAATTGAGCTCAAGCTGATTGCTTGGAGAAATGGACCACTTACCCATACTTTTTTCTTGAGCTCGGTAAAAAATACCATTGTCGAGTAGTTGCAGTACATCCTGCCAATGTGGGTGAAAGGCTGCATAGCTGCGTTGTACCGCCTGATGCTTAACGCTATGAATGGCGCGTAGCATATTGGGGCTGAGCCAGTGAGCGGTAATAAGATCATTATCCCAATGGGGGAATGGTGATGGGGTATAGTTGAGCCTTGGTGTGGCGTGCTGTTTTGCGCCAAGTCGCAGGGCTACTTCTCCAAAGATAAGATCCTCGGCACCCAAACGAGGGATATTGTTTTCATCGGCAACGATTTTTTCTACCATTTCACGCGATAGCATATACCCCGCGCCACCGCTTGGGGCTTTGCGACTGGCTAGCCATGGGTTGCCGATAAAGTTGGCATCAATATCGCATAGCTCTGGCAGGCGGGCTAAATCAATGTAGGTGTCATCATCGCACTTAAACAGGTAATCAAAATTATGATAATGAAGAGCATACTTGAAGAAGGCTAACACTTTTTCAGGCAAGGCCTCATAGCTATCACGTGCTGGGAGTTGAATGAGCTTTTCTTCTTCTACTGCATCGGGGCTTTGCCCAATGTAGAAAAGACATTCCATTAAGGCGCTGTCGCTGGGGTTTACGCGCATCCATGTCTCGCGAACCGCATCTCGCCTGTCCTTCGCTTTGGCGCAGCTACAAATACCCACGAGGATTTTAGGCTTCTTATCGGAATGGGTACGTGGTTTAGCTTGGTGTAGCAATTGAGGCAGTTGAGGTATTGGAATTGGGATATTGATGATATGTGGCATCAGTTCTCGGATAAGCTGACCAACGATGCTTTTCGGGTGGATGTCGCAGGGCTCATAGGGTTCTTGGCTAAACATCTCATTCCAAACATGAATGGCTATTGCCTTACTAAGGAGTTTATCTTGAAGCCAAACGCTACCATCATAACAGTGGCGCCACGCTGTATAATGAATGGGGTAGAGAACAGACGAATCCTCTCCTTGAGTTAAAAGTTGGTGGTATTTGAGAGCTTGGGTAAACCCTTCTGGTCCAAAGTCTCCCCAACGCGCGTCTTTTCTCCTTTGTCTTGAATCAGGGTTGCATAGTTTCTGCCATTTTTTGTATTGTTTTACACTATTGTCATCCCAAGGTGCGGCATTTGCTGGGTCGTCGGAAAGCAATTTCATCGTCCCAATTACGGGATGCCCCTTGGGGAATGCGATGAGTCCGACCGCTGCTAAGTTAGAATCTTGCATGGCAAACCATGGGGTTTCACCCGTCGGGATATGGGGAGAGAGGCATAGCACATCTAAATCCGTCCAGACACCACCATTTTCATACAACCAAGTGTTCCTAAAATGGTCTGCGAATGGGGCATAACTGCCTGTCGATGTTTTAAAAATGTCATCTTTGGCAATGACAGAAGAGGCATCTTCCACCATGACTCCCTGCGGGATGTTATCATATGCTTGGTAGGTGAAAAGCCTAAATTGGATGCCATGTTTCAAGTAGCTGCGCATGCACAGCTCAGCCAAAAAGGGCAAACGCTCGCCTAGCCACAAGCCAGTTACAGTTGTTGGTGTGTTCATCTTTCTTATTCTGGGAGTTGTGCTATTTGTTCAAGAACTTCCTTCCAGCTTTCGCTCGAAGCCACTTTGCTCGCTAAATCTGCCCCACGCTCGCGTGCTGCAGATGCCATGTCGTCTCGGAGATTAGGCTCATAAGCCATTTTGGAGGCATAATAAATAAAGTCACGTGGTGTGTCACAAAGCCAGCCCGTTTTACCATGCTCCACCATTTGTTGCCACCCACCACGATTGTTCACGATGAGGACACTACCACTCGACATGGCTTCAAAGCCAATGCGCGGCCAGTTCTCGGTCGTGTCTGAGGGCTGCAAGATGATACGGCAGTGGCGATAAAAGTCTTGCTGTGATAACTGGTTTTGGTCTTGTGCTACTTGAATCCAATCATAAGGTCGCCCAATTTTTGCTTCGCTACGTGCATCAAAGCCTAGGAATAAGCCTTTCTTCCATTGAGGTGAAACAAAATATTCATAAATATGCAGTGTATCAGCCGAGAATTTATCAGCATCTTGCCGAGAGATTCGCCCGCAACCAAAATAGTCTTGGCTATGCTCGCTAATGAAGGGGAATGCGGCATTGTTAAAATAGGGTTTGAAGGTCATAAATTTGATGCTTGAGTCATCATTGAGGGATTGAAGCTCAGGCATATTCTTCTGTCTGACTGCCTCGTTTTGATAAAGGAACATGCTGATGAGCCCCTCTTTCATGCGCTCCTTTTCCTTATCAAAAAGCCAAGTCATGCAGTTGACAAAAATGGTGCGGCTTGTGTACTGTCGGATTTCTGGCAAGTTATGGAGGAAGTCTCCGTTACAAAAGCCTAAGATAGGATCGCCTTGTGATAGACAGGTAAAATCATTTGGGGCATGAATGAATACCCCTTGGCTAACAAGCTCTAAGTATAGCGGTTCATTTTCAAAACCTGACTGTGTGGGGATGAGGTGAACCTCTAAGGACAAACTTAACCAAATATGGATTTGATGGTGGAGTTCAGTTCCAGCACCCCCATATAGGGACGGGAAACCATGGACGAATATTTTTTTAATTTCTTGAGACATATGCAATAATGTGTATTTCTTTTATCATAGCTCCAACCCCGCGCTTCCATTGCGAAATTGCTTAAAGGATCGGTTAAACGCGCCTAGTATGCGTGACTAAAGGCTCAAGAATCAAGGTAGCGCCCCATTGGCACAACCAAGCCCACGTGAAGCTTGGTAGCACAAGCCAAATAAAAAAAATGAAGCTTGGTACGTTCAATAGAAAAACTTTTCGTCGCTTCGTTAACTCGCTGCTAAAATCATCTTTCTATGAAAAAAATAGGATTATTACGCGTACTGCAAGATGAAGAAACCATCATTCCCTGCCTGATTAGCATTGCCCCCATCATGAATGATGTTGTCATTATTTGGTCAGAGGATATTGCCAATCTAAGTATATCAAAAGCCAAAGAATGGGCACCCTATCTTGAATCGAGATATGGCTTAAAATTACATTTTGCACAATACCCTCATCATGTGGTAAGACCTCACTCCATTGATGACCTGCGTATCCTTTCACCCGAAAATAGAATCGACACCTACGTCAATTACGGGATGGATATCACCCAGCAACTCTACACTCAGGACGACTATCTAGTCACAAAAATTGACTCTGACCAAGTCTACATACGACCTCATTTTGAGCAGGCGCTAGCCATGGTTAAATCGCCACAAGATGCTGTGGCGATTCAGGGCTACAACAGCCTTGTCCACTACAATGGCATTTACCTCTATGGGGCAAGGCGAATCAACGGCGGTGGTGACAGCCTCATCTGCGGGCAAGCAAACCTACTACGATGTGGTATTGCCCCCCATTATGAAATTGATATCGCCAAACACACCAAAACAAGGGCATGTCCCTTATTGTGTTGGATGCATTTTATGAAGGATTTTAAAACAAGAAACATCATCAGAATGTTCCAAGCCAACGAGTGCTTGCCCATCTCCACAATCAAAGAACTACCCAATGTTTACACTGAGCATATTCTCCCCCATCTCATCGAAGGACAAAGCCTCTATCAAGGCTTAACCGTTGGATAAGTAAAAAGATTCTCCCATACACGAAAAACCGCCGCATATCATGACCTTTACCTAGCTAATCAACGAAATGAAGCTATACTACTTCAACAATGAACGAATGCTATTTACTATCAGACGGTGTTAGATATTTATGATGCTTAGAGGTGCGACCTAAGGTGAGATGCTTTGAGGGCGCATTCGGAGTAGACTTCATAGGCTGGGTGCGAGCACGCGAGCAACCAGACCCCGAGCCGAAGGGACACTTCCCTGAGGGAACCCTGCGCAGCAGGGCGAGCGGGGGCGGGTTATAACCCGCATCAACAAAGACAAGGCTGGGGTGTACACCCATGCGCTGCGCGGTTTCAGCTATCTCATCATAGCTGAGTACCTTGGCGCAGTGAACCATGCGTGAAGCCCCCATGAGGCTCCATGAACGCACGACTAGGAAGAAGTGATCGCGCTGAACGTCCACGGTAAGCACGCGCAAAGGAATACCCCCAATGGAGCCTTCTTCTGCCCATGAGTCCCCCATGTGGTAGTCACTAGGGACGAGCTCAATCTTGTAGTCTTCTTTGAATTCATCCCAAGCCAAGCCGAGGCGTTTTTGATAAAACTGCTGGAGCTGGGAATAGTCACCTTTCTTGGCGGCAAGCTTAGCGCGAAGGTAGAGCTCCGCCAACATACCCCATGGCATCGCACAAAGCGCGTTCCAATGGAAGCCCACGCTTTCAGCTGCTGCTTTGGGGTTGAGGGGGATGAACTTTGCGGTGGCGTTGAGCTTGCGTCTCGTCTCATCGGAATCGACAAACTCATGTTCGCAGTGGGCGCATTGCATTCGAGTGTTGGCGCGAAGGATGCGGAAATCAAATTCACCGTCAGCTCCGCGACATTCCTTTGGCCACTTGATGCACTCCCAAAGGAAGGGCTGCCAAGCTCCGCATTCGGGGCATTGGAAGTGCCATTCACGCTTGTCCGTGGTCTCGAATTTTTTGTGTGTATCGTCACCAGCAAAGCCACCTTGGTATATACCTTGTTCACCTGCTGTATAAGGCTGCGCGGGAAGCCGCCCCCCTTGTCCCGACTAGCGTCGGGATTCCCCATGGGAAGTATCCCATGGGCAAGGGGGCAGATTGCTTAGTCGCAATCTGCCAGCCAAAGGCGGTAACACGCGCCTCAGCCTCAGCCATGTGCCCTTGTGGCCACAGCCACGTTTCATCACCAATCAACCATCGGATGGAGCGTGTCTGAAGGTTCTTGCGATTGTATGCGCCCGCCATCCACAGCGTCATTCCGTTGGCGAAGTGGATGGTGGTATTGCGCTTCTTGTTTTTGTCGGGTGGGTAAAGGGCTTTGACTGGAGCACAGTTATCGAAGAGCTTCTGCATGCGTGATTCGGACACGTCTTGGGTTTAAATCCCTGTTTCCTGTCTGTATTTGGCCACGCGGGAAGCCGCCCCCGCTCGCCGCTGCTGCGCAGCGGACCGCCAGACAAGTGTGTCTGGCTCTCGGGGTCTGGTTGCTCGCGCACTCGCACCCAGCCACAGTGTCGGACCTGGCAAGTTGGCGATGATGTAGTTCAAGGTGATTTCAGGCGCGGTGGTCTTACCGCTCTGTACGCTGGCGATGATGCTGACAAGGCGAGTGCGTGGGTTGACGATTTCTTGCATCACGTCGCGGATTTGAGGCGAATTGTCGATGTGAAATCGCCCAGGCATCGGGGAATAGGGGATGGCTTCAATGTGCTGTTCAGCCCACTGCCAGACTGGAACGCGGTCAGGTGGTCGCCAGCAGTCAGACCAGAGTTCGTTGAGGAAGAGCTCATCAT
>JAWXTZ010000106.1:0-7504 GCA_044433085.1 Akkermansia sp. | reverse complement strand
AGACCCACTAAAGGGGCTTCGACCCTCTGGACACCCAGTCACGATGCTGCGCATCGTAGGGGCATATCATGCTGGCATAGCCGTGAATAGTAACAAAAAAATGAAAAAATATGCAAAAGAAGCTTGACTTATGTTTAAAAAAACATTATACTCTGCCCACGCACTAAGTGCTGCTTAATAAATCGCGGGATGGAGCAGCCAGGTAGCTCGTCAGGCTCATAACCTGAAGGCCGCAGGTTCAAATCCTGCTCCCGCAATCAAGCCTAAGTGGGTTGTAGAGGTCGTTAAGACTCTGCAACTCACTTTTTTTGTTGATAATGCTTGCATACGTGGCATGTAGTGGGTTATAGTACGGGGGACGTTTTAGGGGTACATGGGGTGAAAGGGGTACATTTTTGGGTACTCTTTTAGGGGGTACAGGGGTACATCTTTTGTGTCGCGACTTTGTTGTTTTATGGCTCACTTGAAGAAAAGAAATAATACTTGGTTTGCTGTCTGGTCTCAGAATGGTAAGCGTGTTGTTAAGTCCACTGGTGTGAAGGTGGAGGGCGATTTGGCGGCTTCTAAGCTAAAGAGGCTTGCTCTTTCTACTGCGCAGTCGATGGAGGCTGCGGCTAAGGGCTCGCTCACGATGGATGCGGCTCTTGATGCTGTTCGTGGGGCTGCTCTTCAAGCGGGGGTTATCTCCAAGATGCCGACGGTGTTGGAGTATTTTTCTGCTTATGAGCCCTCGGGCGCGAGCCAAAATGTAAGCAATTCCAAGCGGGCTGTTGTGCGCTTTCTTGATTTTGCTAAGTCTGAGCATCACACGAAGTTAGATGTGTTGCCTGTTGCGGTTTGTCGTGAGTGGCTTTGCTCTGAGTTGGCGCGGGTGTCGGTTGGCACGGTTGATAATTACAAGAAGTCTCTTTCTGCTGCTTTTAATGCGGCTATTCGTGATGAGGTGCTTTCCCGCAATCCTTTTGCTTTGATTCGTCTTGCTGATTTGAAGAAGTCGGTGAA
Source organism: Akkermansia sp. (assembly GCA_044433085.1). Taxonomy (GTDB): domain Bacteria; phylum Verrucomicrobiota; class Verrucomicrobiia; order Verrucomicrobiales; family Akkermansiaceae; genus Akkermansia. The sequence continues at coordinate 6,502 of JAWXTZ010000106.1, read as the reverse complement.
TGCGGTGATTCCTTCGTTGAAGCGTGAGCCTTTTTCAATGAAGGAGTTACAGCTGATGTTGCGTGAGTTTGGTTACCCATGGCGTGAGATGGTGCTGATATCTTATCTGACTGGCGGGCAGCGCATTGGTGATGTGGCGTGTTTGAAGTGGTCTTCTGTGGATTTTGAGCGGGGGCTTATTTCGTTCTCTACGCAAAAGACGGGAGCTGTTATCACTGCCCCGATGGTTGAGCCTTTGCGTGAGTGTTTGCTTGCGTTACACAAGGAGAGGGAGGGGTATCAGTCGTTTGTGCTTCCAACGATGGCTGAGAGGTATAGCCGCGCGTCTGGCACGCTGTCTACCGAGTTTACTGGCATGTTGCGCGGGCTGGGCATCATCCCGCCTTTAGCTGCATTTAAGCAGGGCGTGCGGGGTGCTAGGCGCAGTGTTTCACCTAAGAGTTTTCACAGCATTCGTCACGCGGTTGTGTCAGTGCTTAGGTCTAGCGGAGTGGTCAGCCCCGATGTGGCTAGGGAGATTGTAGGGCATGAATCTGAGGAGATCGAGCGTCAATATTTCTCTGCTTCGCATGACGACAAGTTGAGAGGTTTATCATTGCTGGCGGGCGCGATTGAATAAAAAGCCCTGAAATTGCGGCGGGCGGGAGTCGAATCCGCGACCTTCAGCTTATGAGACTGACGAGCTACCACTGCTCTACCCCGCGTTTTGTGTAGTCTAACAGCTGTGCTCTTTGGTGTCAACTTTCTCGTGCGCTCCCAGTACGTAAATCAGGCAGGGTAATCAAGACAATTTAACAAATCCTGAAGAAAACTAATCGTTTTACCTCTTCTCCTGTTTCTAATAAATCTTGCTATTCTGTGCATTTGTATCTCGCGCGAGCATACAAGCATGAAAATGAAAAGAATTTGAATATATAAATAGATGCCTTCATCGACAGTGGGTGACATGACGGCATAGATCCAGAGTGCAAAGAAGACGAAAAGCGAAGCGCTGAGGAAAAAGCACGAAGCTAAAAGAGGGCTGTTATACTGTGCATATTCGGACATTCGCACACGAAGAACACAGTCTTCTAAGACGCAGCTTCTAAAAAAAGAACGTGCTACCAATAAAAGCATTACAAACATGGTGAAACCAGCTAAAGGAAGCATCTCTGAATAGTGTACTTTTACGTACCATGAAATAACAGGAGTGATTAAATTAAGGACTAAGAGTAAGCAAAATAAGAGATTACTTTTCGGTGACACATCCCATTTTTTCCTTTCTGTTTCCATTTTTTGATTAATGGATAATCTCTTAAATCGCTCCGCGTTGAGTGTCACGCGGCAAAATTTTAAAGCAACGGCATCTGACTCCATTAATCCTTTCATTTGCTCATCCTAGCATAACACCGCGTTAAATCAATTAAAAAAGCCCGCTGCTTAAAAAGAGCAGCGGGCTTGCTGATTAGAGCATGGGGTCAAGCGGCTTCGTGCCATACGCCTCCGAGCTTAATGGCTCGGACGCATGCCGCGAGCACTCCTTCTCGAAAGGGTACTCTTTGCACTCTCTTATTTCTGGTTCCGTTTTGGGAGTCGATTGGCTGGCGGGTATTTGAAGCAGTTCTCTTAACATCGTGTTAAGCACTTCGTCTATGCTGGCGTGCATTTGTTCCGCGTTACTTCGCAGGATCTCTTCTACTTCTTTTGTTGTGTATAGCCTAAGTGGTGCTTTTTCAGCCTCTCTGGATTGGCGGTATTCGTTGATTGTTTTAAGTAGGCGCTTTGAAAGATTGCGCTTTCCGTTGAATACTGCGCTTATGAGGCTGTCGGTGTACTCGCACTTTCTTGCGAGTTCCGCCTTTGTCACACCTTCGATTTCCATCCATTTGATGATTTCTTCGAGCGTTTTCATGGAGGTATGTTAACTTTTAGCCCGAACTTTGTAAAGTGTTATTTTCAACTTTGTGTACATTGTATGCTTTTTTTGGAGGCTTTTTTAGAAAAAAGTTGAACAAAGTACGCTTTTTGTGTTGACAACCGTGCAATGTTTGGTTAATCTATCGTCAGACACCGAACTTTGTGAAGACATGGAAACAAATTTAGATAAAGACGTCGATAAAGCTCTGCGAGAGAAGGCTAAAAAGGCTGGTATTCATCCCGAGGATTACCTCAACTCCATCGTGCGGCGCGAGATGAGGGAACGAAAGACCTCTGTTTGGGTTCAGCCGCGTGAGAAGCAGAAGCAGAAGGAGCCACGCTAACACCGCGAAACGACAATAACTACTAATCCCCCATTCCCAATTCTCCATTAAACCGAAGCGACTAAAATGCAACCTAAGGAACAATTTTTGACTGCCGCGCAGCGCGTGGCGCCAGTCTCGCCTGTTTGCTCTACCGAGCAGATGGCGGAGATGATGGGTGAGCTTTTTGTCACGCTTACTGACTTGACAGAAGCCCCAATAAAGCAAGGCTATGCTACCCGCAGCCAGCTGTCTGAGTATTTTGGCTATGAGTCCCGCAAGGGCTTTTCGCCCGCGCTGGACGTGCTGCTGCATCGATACTCAAAGCGCATTCGTAGGTTTAAACCAGAGTCCCAATCATCTAAGGGAGGATGGACGCAAGGGGTAACGCGGTTCAATATCGAAGATGTTGAAAAGCTGTTGTTGGAACACCATAGCGCGAAAGCTAATTAACTGTTATGCCTGAAATCACACTCACTCACATTCTTGGCTTTATCACAGGCTTTGGCTCACGTAATGCGACTTTGACGCTTTATGCGAAGGGAGAGGAATCGGAATGGCTGTTCTTCACGGGGTGTTTCCGGGGCACATTAGAAGAGTTGATGGGGGCTATCAATATTAAGCATGAGGGCATAGAATTTAACAAGTATAAATTAGCTGTTGACTACTTGCTTACCATCGCCCGCGCGAACGTGAAAGGAGACCAGGCATGAGTAAGTTTGAGCTCATTTTGACGGTGGTGCTGTTCGTGCTGGCTGTGCTGGCTTTGCCTTTCGTGGCTGAGCATGCCTGTCGCTTCGCTCCAATTGGGAATTGGGAATGGGGAATGGGGAATTATAAATAATGCGTGCTTCGCACGATGATGGTATGAAGAATTTTTTTATCGGTATGACCTTATTGGCTTTGGTTGCGTTTCCTTACGCTCTTTCGTGGGTGTTGGATGTGTTACTTTTTACTAATTATTAACTACTAACTACTCATTAAAAAATGTGTGAAGATTGGACAAGACATCCTTTACCAGAGGAGAAGCATGAGGAGTACTTGGAGAAGAATCATTTGTTTGAGTGCGAGGAGTGCGGAAAGGCGGTTGACCTTGAGCGCATGAGTTGGCGCGACTATGTTTGCCAAGAGTGTTATGAAGATTTGCCTGAGGAGGAGAGGGGATAGTCGCTTCGCTCCAATGGGGAATTGGGAATTGGGAATTGGGAATTATAAAATTAGCGGGCTATCGCCCGATGATGATTAGTAAATTTCTCATGGATTATGTTGATAATGTTCCGCGTTGCTGGTCGCGTTTTGAATAAACCAGAGGATTTTCCCTTGCTCGTAGGGAGTGGTGCACCACGAAGCGAGCTAAGGCTGGTAGCCTGACAGAAAGACACTGCCTCCTGAGTAATGAGGTGAAACTGCTCACCAAAATAAGCGCGGTGGTGAAGTGGCAGTTGAGCAGTCCTAGACATGCAAGAGACAACACCACGGGTTCATACCTGTGATTCCTTGGTTCAAATCCAAGTCGCGCTTATTTGCCATCATGGGTTTCATGCGCTTTGCGTGTGGCTAGGTTCGACCCCCTGCGGTGGCTTACCCGAGCAGGTATGTCTGGTTCCGACATGAAGAGGCCCGCGTTAATCAGCGCAGCGATTAGGTCTGGGAGACCTACAATCACCCCGACTTCGATAGTCGATAAACACAGGGGACCTGAGCACGTCCGAAACTGCTCTTGCCACCGCTGGTTGCCCTTCGGGTTGGGGTTCGAGTCCCCAAGGTGGCTTGCCCCGTTGGCGTGGTGCCACGTGGTCCTTGCTTTCCGTCCCTTGCCAGAGGGTGGAGAGATTCATGCATGCAACGGGTGGTTCCGTTGGCGGGGTTCTTAGGCTGATTGCTGCACGGTGCTAATGCGCTGCCAAGGTAATCACCCTGAAAGGTAATGAATGCATCTGGTACATACAAACCAATAATATGAATACGAATAAAAATAGTGAGCCGCTTAAAGTCTCACAGCTTCTTAACTTGGAGAGGGAGGAGTTGGAACAACTTATCAACCTTGAAGGGCGTGCCTCGCTTGTGCTCGTCGTCGACAATGGCACACGAGTGTCAACTCTCTCCATTTGTGACACCACTGCGCTGGATGGCCTTGATGCAGCCTATATCAAGTATATCCAAGAAGGCTTGGACAGCACAGTAAAAGTCTTGAGTGATGAATTTAATGAGCGATGCGCCACGAAAGGAGAAGACAAGCAATGAGCGCAGAACTTGCAACTAATAAAAAAATCAAAACGGTCATTGATTTGCTTAGCTCGCAGCGGGCGAAGTCAGGTCTCCAGTCTCTTGCTCTTAAGACCGTGACCCCCGAGCGTATTGCAGGTGCTGCCATTCATTGCCTTCAGAAGAGTCCAGCTTTGCTGCAATGCTCGCAAGACTCACTTGTAACCGCAATCAAAACGCTTGCCCTTATGGGGTGCGAGGCGGACGGCATTCACGGCTTTCTCGTGCCATTCAGCACGAAGAATAATGGTATGCAATGCACGCCCATTCCTACAGCGCGTGGTCTCATGCGGACTGCGCGAGCCGCAGGAGTGAAGGGTATACTTTTTGATAGCGTGACGTCACAAGACATCGATGAAGGTCGCTTTGTGTGGGCTGTTAAGGATGGAGAGTTGCGTATGTGTCACAGTCCTAACCCTTTCGCGGCGAAGGATGATGTTATTGGGTATTACTGCGTATGGAAGGGTAAGCAGGGTGAGACTCAAGGAGTACTTATGAGCAAGGACGACGTTGACAAAATACGCGAACGCTCCAAGACACCAAACAAAGGCCCATGGTTTACGGATTATGAGCAAATGGCATTCAAGACCATTATTAAGCGGGCGGCTAAACAGTGGGATTTGCCGACGGAAGTACACGAGGCTATGGCCGACGCTGACGAGCGAGAGTTCGGGGAGATGCGAAATGTTACGCCTGAAAAAAGAAAAACGCCCCCTGCTTTATTTGAGCCAGCCGCTGTGCCAGAGCCAAAGCATGAGCCAGCACCCGCGACAACACCCGAGCCAGAGGAACGCGTGGTTTACGATGAGGTACCCGATATGTTCGGGGCTGATGATTTTGACGCGCCAACACCTAACTATTTCCAGGACTAATGAGCACAGAGCAAAAGAACGAAGTTGCAGCGGATGACCCCCGCCTTGGATTGCCATCTGCTAGTGGAATTGAGCGCATGGCGCTTTGCCGTGGCTCTTGGCTTGCTGAACAGGCATGCCCTGCCGTGGCTGATAGTCAAGACGCGCTTGATGGCACACGCTTGCACATGCACATGGAGCATGGTACGCTGCCCGAGAGCGAGGAAGAAGCTGACGCGGTGCGTTGGTGCCGCGAGACGGAGGCTGCGCTTGTGGCGGAGCTTTTGGGCGATGCTATCCCGACGCGTGAGCAACGTCTGTGGCTGAATGGGCCTGATGGCAAGAAGGCTTTGTCAGGTCAGGCAGATGTGGTTTATGTCGCAGATGGTCGCCATTTGATTATTGACTACAAGTTTGGTCGTGGTGATGTAGCCGAGGCGAAGAGTAACAAGCAGTTGCTTGCTTTGGCTGTGTTGCTGCATGATATGTATGATGCGACGGCTGGTAATGAGTATTACTGTGCTATCTTGCAGCCTTTTGCGAGTCGTCAGTGCCCGCAGGTTGTGCGCTACACGGCTATTCAGTTAACGGAGGCGCGCGAGCAGTTACTGGCTTTGATCGAGTCCGCGAAAGACCCCAATGCACCGCTGCGCCCAAGTGTGAAGGCGTGCAAGTATTGCCGCGCGGCTGCTACGTGCCCAGCTGTGGTTAACACGATGACGCGTGTCACGAGTTCAGAGCTTGTGGCGTGGAAGAAGGCTACCCCTGCGCAGAAGTCAGAGATTTATGCTTTGGCTAAGCAGGCGGAGGGCTGGGCTAAACGCGTGCTTGCTTTGGCTAAGTCCGAGCTTGTGGCGGGTGGAAGTTTGCCAGGGTACAAGCTTGGTAAGGGCAAGCAGTCGTTCAAGGTGACGGAGCCGACAGAGGCGTTTAGTTTGCTGAATCGCGCGTTGGGTATGGATGGTGCTGTGTTTGCTGGTTGTTGCTCTGTGAGCATTACAAAGCTGCGTCAGGCTGTACATGCAAAGCGCAAGGCTGATTTAGCGTGCACCCAGAAGGATACTAACGAGTGGCTTGAGTCTTTGCTTGAGCCGTGCTCCGAGGTGTCGATGAGCGAGGGTTCTATCATGAAAGGAGGTGAAGAGTGCAGACGATTGTTTTGAGCAT
>JAWXTZ010000105.1:0-7651 GCA_044433085.1 Akkermansia sp. | reverse complement strand
CCGAGCTGAAGTTCCAAATGTACTTGATGCCAGATTGAATCAGCATCTCGGCGGTCGCTTGGGCATGTTGGCGCGGGACGGTGAGGATGGCAATCTCCACCCCGAGCTCCTTGGTTTTGTCGGGGAGCTGCGCCATGTGGTAAATCTTTTTGTCATTGACGCTGAGGTCAATTTTAATGGCATCGGTATCAAAGAGCCCGACGATTTGCAAGCCGTAGTTGCCAAAGTTGCTGTACTTGGCGAGCGCGAGCCCTAAATTACCCGCCCCGATGATGAAGGCTTGCTTGGGTTCTTTGAAGGCGAGGCAGTGTTCAATTTGATTTTTGAGCCCAAGGACATCGTAGCCGACGCGGCAGGTGCCCTCATGCTTGAGCAGGTTGATGTCCTTGCGCACTTGCGAGGCATCAATGTGTAGGAGTCTTGCCATTTCCCCGCTGGAGATGGAGCTTTTTCCCTTTTCAAGGTAATCCACGAGAATGCAATGATAGAGTGTCAGACGCTGGATTGTTTTTTCAGGGATGTTCATTGCGGGGGCTTCTGGGTGGATATTAGCATAAAAAATCACTCGTGTAAACTGGTTTACACGAGTGATTTGTAGTGCGGGTTACCATTCACGGCTTTTTTTGCGCGGATGGCTTTGTTTTATTGCATTGGTGGTGCGCTAACGCGCTTGCTACGGAGACAAGTGCGACCTTCGGTCGGAGATTAGGGAATCGCCCAACTGGGCGTGTGGCTCGGTGCTAGGCTTGCCGCACGGACTTGTGCATGGCTTCAGGGGAGGAGCAGTTGGGCGACTGCAAAGAATGCTGCGCATTCTTTGCTCGCTTGTCTCGCCGACGGGCGTCTCCGACGGCTGGGCTTTGCCCAGACCCACTCAGGGTCTGCGACCCTAAGAACCCATTCACGATGCTGCGCATCGTAGGGGCTTACTTCGTTGGCGCGACCGTGAAGGGTAAGTCCTCAAAGGCATTGAGGTACATCTTCCTGATATCTGCCATGAGCGGGTAGACGGGGTTGGCACCTGTGCATTGGTCATCGAAGGCATCGACGACCATCGTGTCCAACTTGGCGAGGAATTCCTCCTTGCTGATACCAAATTCCTTGATGGATAAGGGTATGTTGATGTCCTTTTTCAGCTGGGTGATGGCGGCAGTCAGCAGCTCGACCTTTTCATCATCCGTCTTTCCCTGTCTGCCCGCCATGCCCAAATAATCGACAAGCTGTGCGTAGCGTGCCTTGGCTTGGGGGTATTTGTATTGGGGGAAGATGCCTTGCTTGCTGGGGCAGTCGTTGGCGTTGTAGCGGATGACTTCGTTAATCATCATGGCATTGGCGGTGCCATGGGGGATGTGGAAGGCTGCCCCCAGCTTATGCGCCATGGAGTGGCACACGCCGAGGAAGCTGTTGGCAAAGGCCATGCCTGCCAGTGCCGAGGCGTGGTGCATCTGCTCACGTGCATGGGGATTTTGTGCCCCATCGCGGTAGGATGCGGGCAGGTGGCGGAAGATGAGCTTGGCGGCTTCAATCGCAGGGGCATCGGAAAAGTTGTTGGCGAGGACGGAAACATAGGCCTCCAAAGCATGGGTGAGCGCATCAATGCCGCTGGCCGCGCACAGCCCCTTGGGCATGGAGTCCACTAAGTTGGCATCAATAATCGCCATGCTGGGGGTCAGGGCGTAGTCCGCAATGGGGTACTTGGCACCTGTGGCGTCATCGGTCACCACCGCGAAGGGCGTGACTTCGCTGCCTGTGCCCGATGTGGTGGGGATGGCGATGAGCTCGGCCTTTTTGCCCAAGGCGGGGATTTCACAAATGCGCTTGCGGATGTCTAAGAAGCGCATGGTGATGTCCTCAAAGGCGATGTCGGGCTGTTCATACATCAGCCAAATGATTTTGGCGGCATCGATGGGGGATCCCCCACCCAGCGCAATGATGGTATCGGGCTGGTAGCTATTGGCCATGGCTAAGGCCTCGCGAATGGTGCTCAGCGTTGGGTCGGGCTTGACTTCGAAGAAGACTTGGTAATCGACTTTAATCTCATCCAACACGCGGGTGACGGCCTTGATGGTGCCCGAGTCGTAGAGGTATTTATCGGTGACGATGAAGGCTTTTTTCTTGCCCGCCAGTTCGCGCAGGGCGACATCCGTCGCGCCACGCTTCAAGTATACCTTGGGTGGAACGCGGAACCATAACATGTTTTCTCTTTTCTCTGCCACTGCCTTATAATTGAGTAAGTGTTTGATGCCCACGTTCTCGCTGACCGAGTTGCCACCCCAAGAGCCGCAACCCAGCGTGAGCGATGGGTCGAGGCGGAAGTTGTACATATCACCAATCGCCCCTTGGGAGGCAGGGCAGTTGATGAGGATGCGACCCGTGTGCAGCTTGTCGCCAAAGCTTGCAATGCGGTCGCTGTTGTGCTCCGCTGTGTGAAGGATGCTGGTGTGGCCCGCGCCTCCCAATTCGACAAGTTGATAGGCTTTTTCGGTCGCGTCTTCAAAATCCTCCGCGCAGTAGAGGGCGAGCACGGGGGATAATTTTTCATGCGCAAACTCCTCCGCAAGGGAGATGTCGCTCACCTCGCCAATCAGCACTTTACTGGATTCAGGAACCGCGACTCCAGCCATCTGGGCGATGGTGAAGGCGGATTGTCCCACGATTTTGGCATTCAGCGCCCCATTGATGATGATGGTTTTGGCGACCTTTTCGCGCTCTTCGGGCGAAAGGATGCTCGCACCACGGTACAGGAGCTCCGCCTTGACCGCTTCGTAGACCTCCTTAACGACGATGACGGATTGTTCCGAGGCGCAAATCATGCCGTTATCGAATGTCTTCGACATCAGGATGGAGCTGACCGCGGTGGGGATGTCGGCCGTCTCATCAATGACAGCAGGGGTGTTACCCGCACCCACACCGAGGGCGGGCTTGCCCGAGGAGTAGGCGGCCTTCACCATGGAGGGCCCCCCCGTCGCAAGAATGGTATCAATGAGGGGGTGGTTCATCAAGCCCTGTGACAGCTCGACGGAAGGGACATCAATCCAGCCAATGATATCCGCAGGGGCACCTGCCGCAACAGCAGCATCTAAAATCAGCTTGGCTGCCGCAATGGTCGATTGCTTAGCACGAGGGTGAGGCGAGAAAATAATGGCATTGCGTGTCTTAAGCGTAATCAATGCCTTAAAAATAGCGGTGGAAGTCGGGTTGGTGGTGGGGACAATGCCCGCAATCACCCCGATGGGGCAGGCGATTTTCTTCACCCCATTGCTGAGGTCTTCCTCAATCACCCCACAGGTCTTGCAGGACTTGTACTTATTATAAATGTATTCGGAGGCGAAGTGATTCTTGACAATCTTATCTTCAACAATGCCCATACCCGTCTCCTCATGCGCCAGCTGCGCCAAGGGGATGCGTGCCGCATTGGCGGCACGAGCCGCTGATTTGAAGATGCGGTCAACTTGTTCTTGACTAAACTGGGCGAAAAGCGCTTGCGCTTTTTTGACTCGTACAATCAGGGCATCAAGTGCAGCGGTGCTATCCACGAGTGGCGTTAAAATCGTGTCGGATTTCTTTTTTGTCATCTTATATGTTCTTTCTATCGTGATTTAAATCACAATTAGAAAATAGCGCAAATAGAGCGTGATGTCAACGATTAATTGAAAATATTTCATGAAAACGTTTGCAGGCATGTATTAGATTGCTCTGTTTTGGTGATTTAAAATCACAATATAATTGTGAAATGTTTCTCAATTATTTATCTTTGTGCAGCTTTCTAGCTTTTTGGTTGCAGTGGCTGCGCGCCCGTGCTAAACTGAGGGACGCAGGATAGAATGACACCTGCACGATTTCACTATGATTGACCACACAATTCGCGGGAAACAGGTATTTGAGGATGAGATTGAGGCGCTTAAGGCCATCTCGGCTCGATTGGATGATAGTTTTGTTAAGGCTGTGGACGCCATGCGTCAAGCTATTGATACGGGTCATAAAATCGTGATTGTGGGTGTGGGTAAAAGTGGGCTTGTCGGTGATAAGATTGCCGCGACCCTCACGTCGACGGGGGCACCAACCATTGTTCTCGATTCCATGAATGCGCTGCATGGTGACTTGGGCATTGTTCAAGATGGCGATGCTTGCATTGCGATGTCCTTCTCAGGCGAGACTGGTGAGTTGTTGACCCTCATGCCCTTCTTGAAGCGATATGATATGCCCATCATCGGGATGACGGGTAAGATGGGCTCTAGCCTCGACCAGTTGTCCGACATCACCCTTGATACGGGGGTGGAACGCGAAGCTTGCCCGCTGAACTTGGCACCGACTTCCTCCTCCACCGCTATGTTGGTGATGGGTGATGCCCTTGCGATGGCTCTCTTGGAGTCCCGTGGCTTTACCAAGGAAGATTTTGCGAAGAGCCACCCCGGTGGTTCCCTCGGTCGTGCTTTGTTGACTCGCATCAGCGATATCATGCGTACGGATATCGCCACCATGCCAGCGGACGCCACAGTGACGGATTGTATTGTTGCCATGAGCAGCTCTCGCTCGGGTGCTTGTGTCATCGTCAATGCCGATGCTAGCTTGGCGGGTGTCTTTACCCATGGTGACTTTGCCCGTGCCTATCAAGCGGATGCCGCCTGTGGTACCAAGCCTGTCAGTTCCGTGATGACGGTGAAGCCCATTTACGTGGAAGCTGACAAGTTGGCGATTGCTGCGGTGAAGATTTTCCGTGACCGCCGCATCGATGACCTTGTTGTTTTGGATGCTCAAATGAAGCCCGTCGGCTTGATTGATACCCAAGATTTGGTGCGTTTGAAGCTGATTTGATGGAAAATTGTTAAAAAAATCGTCATCAGAATCACTTTAGGCTTGCAATCTAAGTCAAATAAGTGCATCCTAGGCGACCGCAAATTGCAAAGTAAGACTTACAAAAAAAAATTATGAGAAAGTACGAAGCACTGATCGTCCTCAACATGAAGGGATCCGCCACACTCGAAGAGCTCACAGCCGCCATGGCCGAAACTCTTACAGCAGCTGGTGCAAAGCTTAGCGAAACCAAGAACATTGGTCGTCGTGAGTTTGCCTACGAATCCAATCACCTTACACACGGTCAATACATGCTCTTCTCCTTCGAGGCAGAGCCAACAGTGATCCGCAACGTCCGCGAAACCCTCGCAATCGACGAACGCGTACACTACCAATACTACCGCGCTAAGTAAATTGATTGACTGGTTCTTACTAGTAATTCAATAGCAAAATAAATTTCATTAACTTGTCCTGTCATCACGGCAGGGCGAGTTTTTTTGTTTTTACTTGCGAGTGAGTTAGCGCTGTGCTAAACTGTCTGTGCGCTCGTATCGCAAGTCTATCATGAACACAAAGTTTCGTATTGCCATTGGTTCAGATCACAAAGGTGTTGATTTGAAGGAAGCAGCTATTGAAATGCTCACCGCGATGGGTCACACCGTCACGGATATGGGCCCTAGCAGCAAGGCTGCTTGCGATTATTCCGACTACGCCAATGCTGTGAGCAAGGCTGTTGTTGACGGTCGCGCTGACCGTGGTGTGCTCATCTGCTTCTCGGGGCAGGGCATGACCATCACCGCCAATCGCTGGAAGGGTGTTCGTGCTGCACTTTGCCGCACGCCTCAAGTTGCTTCCCTCTCACGCCTGCACAACAACTCCAATGTGCTTTGCTTGGCTTCCTCCTTCGTGAGTAACGAAGAGTTGGACGATTTGTTCACCGTTTGGTTGGATACAGAATTTGAAGGTGGTCGTCACATCGCCCGCCTCGAAAAGGGCTCTGGCTCCCCTCTGCTCACCAGCGACCCAACCCTCGCGGCTTACATCGAAGAAGAACGCCAACGCCAAAACAACAACATTGAGTTGATTGCGTCCGAAAACTTTACCTCCCCAGCCGTTATGGAGGCTCAGGGCTCCTGCCTGACCAACAAGTATGCCGAAGGTTACCCTAACCGCCGCTGGTACGGAGGTTGTGAAGTTGTTGACAAGGTCGAACAACTCGCTATCGACCGCGCTAAGGCCCTCTTTGGTTGCGACCACGCCAACGTGCAAGCGCACTCGGGTTCCCAAGCTAATATGTCCGTCTACTTGGCTGCTTTGGAGCTGGGTGATACCATTTTCACCATGGACTTGTCCCATGGTGGTCACTTGACCCACGGCTTTTTCGCCAACTTCTCTGGTAGTCTTTACAAGGTCGAGCATTACGGCGTGAGCGAAGGTTCTGAAACAATTGACTACGAAGCCATGGCTGTGCGTGCTCGCGAAGTGAAGCCCAAGATGATTGTGGCTGGTGCATCCGCCTACTCCCGCACCATCGACTTTGCCCGCATTCGCGAAATCTGTGATGAAGTGGGTGCTATCATGTTTGTCGACATGGCTCACATCGCTGGCCTTGTTGCCGCAGGTGTTCACCCATCCCCAGTGCCATACGCTGACTTTGTATCCACCACCACGCACAAGAGCCTTCGCGGACCACGCGGTGGTATGGTCATGTGCAAGGAACAATGGGCAAAGAAGCTCGACAGCGCTACCTTCCCTGGTATGCAAGGTGGTCCCCTCCTTCACTGCATCGCAGGTAAAGCCGCTTGCTTGGGCGAGGCCCTCAAGCCAGAGTTTAAGGATTACGCCAAGCAAGTCGTCGCCAACGCTGCTGCCATGGCAGACAAGCTCACCTCCATGGGCTTGCGAGTCATCTCTGGTGGTACCGACAACCACTGCTTCATGGTGGATGTTAGCGACAAGGGAATTAACGGTGTTGAAGCCCAACACGCTTTGGATGAAGTTGGCATCACCGTCAACAAGAACGCCATTCCTTTTGATAAGGGAAGCACCTTCAAGCCATCGGGCATCCGCATCGGTACACCCGCTGTCACCACACGTGGCATGAAGGAAGATGACGTTTGCCGCGTTGCCGAATTCATCGGCCGTTGCTTAGGCATTCTCGCAGCTCAAAAGGTTTGCGAAACACCTAATGCCTACAAGGAATTGCGTGCCGAAGTCAGCGCCTTCAACAGCGCCTTCCCCATGCCATAATTGAGTTTTCAATAAACAAAAAACGCGGCTGCCCAGTATTGAGCAGCCGCGCTTTTTTTAATTAGTAGTTAGTAATGAGTAATTATAGAATTAGCAGGCTATCGCCCGTAGGTACCCTTAATTACTAATTAACAGTAACTCCTCCACCGACTCAGCCGCATCAATCGCGGTAAAGGTAGCCGTTTTCAGCGCATAGATATTCGCCACATGGGTAGCAATGGCGGCTCCGATGGCGGTTAATGTCGTGATATCTGCATCAAGCACGCTGTCATCAGCAAGGATGAAGGGCGTGGTCTCCATCGCCCCTTGCTGCATGAGTACAAGCGAACCCATGACGTTGTTCTGCGCCTGTTGGTTGTAGACAACTTCCCCAATACCTTCAACGCTTAGCGTTGTGGTTTGGCTTAGTGATTCGTCACGCGCGGCTTCTGCTTCTATTTTAAGACTAGCCTTAAGTGACTCCAAAGCTGGTGCATACCAGGCAGTCGTGATATAGTCATCGTACTCGCGGTACTTTAACGTGTGGTAGGGGCTTGGGGCCTCGGTCACCCGCAGCTCCTTGTAGCCGCAGGCTGCGGCATAATTTGCCAGCTGCTCCGATGTCGGA
>JAWXTZ010000104.1:0-7968 GCA_044433085.1 Akkermansia sp. | reverse complement strand
GTGGGGTGATTTTGACGGGTGGGGTGGTGTCGCATTTGGCGGCTTCTTTATCCAGCTGTTGGATGGCTTGTTCGTCTTCTTTTAGGATGATGCCGAAGGGGGCTTCCTCTCGCTCTTCGATGAGTTGGGCTGGGGGCAGGTTTTCTTCAAAGACGGGTTTGATGGCAACGATGCTGCTTGCGGCTGCTCCAAAGAAGAGTAGCCCATAGAGGGAGATGCGGAGAAGGGGGGTCATTGTAGTAAAGGCGGTTGAGCGAGCCTGATTATCTAAAATGTATCAAATAAATCCCAAAGTTGCAAGGTTTTGTCATGCTTTTGGTCTGACTTTATTGTTGCGCTATCGCGTTTGCGACGGTAGATAAGTGCGCGCTTTCAGCGCGAGGATTGAGGGTCGTTGTGAACGGATGCTGCTACCATGCTTGGCTTGCATCGCGGGCGTTTCTGGCTTTAACTTGTTCACGACGATGGGGCTTCGCCCCAAACCCCACTGGGCTTTGCCCAGACCCACAAGGGACTTTGTCCCTTGACCCTAGCAGGATTTGCCATCCTGCACTAGGCGCGTTGAGCTCCTTCCTTCTTTATTCCTACCTGTAGTACATTGAACAGGAAAATCCTTGACAAAAACTTAGCTATACGTATAATGGCGCGGGGACTTCAACACGCCCCCACCAACAAGACCATGGAACCCATTTACGAAGGCAAGGCCAAGCGACTGTTCACGACCGATGATGCAAACGTTCTGCGCATGGAGTACAAAGACTCCGCTACTGCGTTTAACGCTCTTAAAAAAGAAGACTTTGCAGATAAAGGTCGCCTCAATAAGGCAATCACACTCATCATCTACAAGATGTTGGAAGAAAAGGGAGTTAAGACTCACCTCGTCTCCGATGTTGACGATATCAACATCATGGTCAAGCGCGTTTCCATCCTCCCATTGGAGGTAATCGTGCGCAATGTTGCTGCTGGTTCCTTCTCCAAGCGCATGGGCGTTAAGGAAGGTACTGCGTTCAACAAGCCTATCGTTGAATTCTCCTACAAGGATGACGCACTGGGTGACCCCTTCATCAATGATGACTACGCCCGCGAATTGGGTGCTGCTACCGAAGCCGAATGCGCCTACCTCAAGGAAATGGCTCTCGTTATCAACGAAACCCTCATCGAATTCTTCATGCAATCCAAGATGCGCCTCATCGACTTTAAGGTCGAATTTGGTCGCCTTGCTACTGATTCTTCCGTCATCGTTCTCGCTGACGAAATCTCCCCTGACACATGCCGCCTCTGGGATGTTGAAACAGGTAAGAAGATGGACAAAGACCGCTTCCGCCAAGACCTCGGCGACTTCATGGAATCCTACAAGGAAGTCCTCGCTCGCTTGCAGAAGTAAGAATCCCGCTTTTTTAGCACCCTTATTTTAAAAACAAAATCACCTCCTTATTGTGGTAACGCAAGGGAGGTGATTTTTTCCTTTTTAACCGAACATCATCTCATGGAAACAATCTCACTTGAAGTATTCAGCCGCTTTCAGTCCACGACGGACGCTAACAAGCTGCTCTACACCCCCTTGGCAGCCGAGCTAAGCTACAACCACACCCGCCTGTACACGCTTGAATGCGAAGGCGATATTGATGCCGCCCGCGCTTACATGCGCAGCGTGCTCGTTGACACCATCTCCCAAAAGGTGGAGGAGTCAGGAAGCCCCGCCCTCAGCGGTGAACTCTTCTGCATTTGCTACGGCATCAAGAAGGGCGCGCTGGATTTGGAGAAGGAAGCCATCCTCACCAACTACCGTGGTCGCAAGAACCTCCCCTTCACCATCAAGAGCTTGAGCATCACGCAAAAGGTCTACGTCTTCGGCGAAGGCGATAAGGAAGCCCTTTCCGCCCGCTTTGCCAAGGACATCTGCAACCCCGCCATCCATACTTGGAGCATCAACTAATTGTACTGAAACACCCCTTATTTTATGGCTACATACCGTTCCATTCCCATCCGTGAGCTGAGCATTGACGCGCTCACCCAGTTGAGCTCTGACATGAAGCTCTCCCTCTCCACCGAAGACATGACGGTGGTGCAACAAATCTTCTGCGAAATCGGTCGCGAACCAACGGACGTTGAACTTGAAGTCATCGCCCAAACATGGTCCGAGCACTGCAAGCACCGCATTTTCGCCGCTACCATCGACCACACATGTGATGGTAAGCAAGAAACCGTCAAGAGCTTGTACAAGAGCTACATCAAGAACCCAACCCGCACCATCATGGAGCAAAAGCCAGGTTTCGTCCTCAGCTGCTTTGTGGACAACGCGGGCTTCATCACCCTTGATGATGAGCTGTCCATCTGCTTGAAGGCCGAAACGCACAATCACCCCTCCGCCATTGAGCCCTATGCAGGTGCTAACACCGGTTTGGGTGGCGTGATTCGCGACATCCTCGGTGCTGGTAAGGGTGCTAAGCCCATCGCCAACTTGGACGTCTTCTGCTTTGGCGCCCCCGACACCCCTGAAGAGGTCGTTGCTGGCTCCAACGCCATTCACCCCCTCGGCATCATGCGTGGTGTCGTTCACGGTGTACGCGACTACGGCAACCGCATGGGCATCCCCACAACAAGCGGTGCCATTCAATTTGACCCCACCTACATCTTCAACCCCTTGGTCTACTGCGGTACCGCAGGCGTCATCCCCAAGTCCGACATCGACAAGGAAATGAGCCCCGGTCTCTCCGTCGTCGTCATCGGTGGTCGTACAGGTAAGGATGGCCTTCACGGTGCCACCTTTTCCTCCGCAGGTATGGGCGAAGACTCCCACGTGGAAGACCAACAAGCCGTCCAAATCGGCAACCCCATCGAAGAAAAGAAGTGCTTGGACGTGATTCTTGAAGCTCGCGAACGCGGCCTCATCGAATTCATCACCGACTGCGGTGCTGGTGGTTTCTCCTCCGCTGCGGGTGAAATGCTCTCCGAAACCGGTGGTAACCTCTACCTCGAACGCGCCCCCCTTAAGGAAGAAGGCATGCTCAGCTGGCAAATCTTCCTCTCCGAATCCCAAGAGCGCATGGTGCTGGCCGTCAAGCCAGAGAACCTCGATGAGCTGCAAAAGCTCGCCGACACCTTCCAAACCGAAATGACCATCCTTGGTGAGTCCAACGACTCGGGTGTCCTTCGCGTCTGGCACAATGGCGAACTCGTCTGCGAACTGGATAACAGCAAGCTGCACGACGCACCAACCAAGTACCTCAAATCCGTCTTCAACGCAGGCCCCGCCAAGACTGGTGTTGCCCTTGATGATAGCGACCTCGCTGGTGACCTCAAGCAACTCTTTGGCGATTTTGCCATCGTCTCCCGCGAACCCATCATCCGCGAATACGACCACGAAGTGCAAGGTAACACCATCCTTAAACCACTTGCAGGTGCCAGTGCTGATGCCCCCCAAGATGCCTCCGTCATCGCCATTGATGGCAGTGAAAAGCTCATGGGTCTCGCCCTTTCCATCCTGCCAGAATGGGGCAAGTACGACCCCTACGCCATGGGCACAGGCTCGGTTGATGAAACCATCCGCCAACTCGTCCTCGCGGGTACCAACCCCGACAAGATTGCCCTGCTCGACAACTTCTGCATGGGTAACCCCGAGACACCAAACGAACTCGGCAAGCTCGTCGAATGCGCCAAGGGCATCAACGATGCCGCACTCGCCTTCGGTGCCCCCTACGTCTCCGGCAAAGACAGTTTCTATAACTACTTTGAAACCGAAAACGGACCCGTCAACATCCCCGTCACCTTCCTCTGCTCTGGCTTTGGTGTGATTGAAGATGCCGAACACGTCCGCGGTAGCAGCCTGCGCAATGCGGGTAGCACCATCTTCATGGTCGGTAACACCGAAGATGAAATGGGTGCCTCCGTCTACGCTCGCGTTAAGGAAGTAGCTGACTGCAAAGTCCCACAAACCGACTGCGTCAAGAACTACGAAATGTACAAAGCCTTCTATGGCGCGCTGACCCAAGGCCTCGTCCTTGCCACGCACGACATCTCCGAAGGTGGTCTGGCCGTCGCCGCAGCCGAAATGGCCTTCAGCGGCAAAGCTGGTATTGAAATCGACTTGGACAAACTGCCAAGCGAAGGCTCTTGGAACAACCTTGCCGTCCCATGCTTCAGCGAAAGCACAGGTCGTCTGCTCGTCGAAGTCGATGAAAGCTTGGCCGCCGAATTCCAAGCCGCCATGGCTGGATTCCCATGTGCGCAAGTAGGTCGCTCCACCGAATGTGGTGACATCACGCTGAGCAGCCAAGGCAAAGCCGTCTTGAAGGCCAGCTTGGCTGAACTCAAGAACATCTGGAAGAACGGTCTGACACCATTCTATTAATAACAATTTAAACTTTAAACAACAAGAATACAATGCCTCACGCACTTCTTCTCAAATACCCTGGCACCAACTGTGATGTAGAAACCGCGCGCGCCCTTGCGGCGGCAGGTTTCTCCACCCAAGTGCAACCCATCGCAACCGCTACACCCGAGCAAGTTGCCAAATCCCAACTCGTCGTCTTCTCTGGTGGCTTCTCCTACGGGGACTACGTCATGAGCGGACGTCTGGCACAGCTGGAAACAGAACGCTTCCTCGGGGATGCGCTCGTCAAACACTTCGACAAGGGCGGCATGCTCTTTGGCATCTGCAACGGCTTCCAAATCCTCACCAAGCTCGGCATTCTGCCCAAGGCCTCCCTGATTTGGAACAAGTCGGAACGCTTTGAATGCATGTGGGACAAACTGGTCAAGGTCGCCCCTAACAGCCCCTACACCACCTACCTGCCTGAGAACTTTGAGTTACCATCCGCACATGCCGAAGGACGACTCGTCTGCGAACCTGGTGACGCGCAAAAGTACCTCGACAGCGGCTGTGTTGCGCTGCAATACGCAGACAACCACAATGGGTCAGAACTGCGCATCGCAGGTCTGCAAGACCCAACAGGTCGTGCGATGGGCTTGATGCCTCACCCAGAGCGATTCCTCAAGCCCTGCCACCACTACGATCCAGACTGGTCTGGCGACCAAGACTGGGGCTGGGGTTACTACTTCTTCAAGGGCGCCTTTGATGCGCTTAAATAAACAACGCTCAAACACCCAACCGCGCCCCTGTATAAATGGGGAATTGGGAATGGGGAATTGGGAATTATAAAATTAGCGTGCTTCGCACGATGATAGGGGGCAAAGCAAATGCGCCGATAAACTAGCTTTGCATCCCTGCCCACAAATCGCATGTCGATTTGAGAACCGAAAAGACAAAGACACTTCTTTGTCGTCCTGCACACAGTGCAGGTGTAGGTGAAGGGCACTCTATTTTAATTCCCAATTCCCAATTCCCAATTCCCCATTGGCGCGAAGCGCCCCATGCACTACCCCCCCGTTCCCATCGAAGGCCGCCTCGACTGGCTCGACGCGCTCAAAGGCTTCTCCATCCTCATGGTCGTGATGGGTCATAGCCTCGTCGATACAGGGGTCGAAAGCGGCAACTGGATGTACGGTGCCATGCAAACCTTCCGCATGCCCTTCTTCATCATGCTTGCGGGCATCGCCTCGGGGCTGGTCATGCTCAACAAAAACACAGGCTTCTGGAGCTTTATTGGCACCAAACTGCGCTCCATCATTTTACCCTACGCCTGCTGGATACTCCTCTTCGGCTTTATCTTCGCACCCGCGGAACAGCTACTCGACTACCAACTCAACTGGCGCTGGGAGGCCTTTTACCAAGGGCGCGACGTCCTCTGGTTCCTACCCTGCCTCTTTGCGCTGCAAGTCCTCTACGGCATCTTCCGCAGCCTCAAAAACCGATTCAAGCTCGGTCTAGGCAGCAGTCTCCTGCTCCTTACCCTCATGGGCGCACTCCTCTACGGGGCGGAGCAACTTTGGGGCAAAGACTCCGTCCCCAACGAAGCGGGGCTCGCCTGGATAAGCAACGCGCTGCGCTACTACATCTGCTACTTCCTCGGCATCCTCATTGCAGAATTCAAAAGCTTACGCGACACCCTACTCAACACCCGCGCCAGCATCACCATCTGCCTACTCATCAGCTTGGGCTTCATCGGCAAAGTATCAGGAGTCAGCAGGGAGCTCACCCCCCTGACCATGGCAAGCCTACTCACAGGCTGCGCCATGGGCACCCTCTTCATCCGCTTCATCTGCAGCCACAAACTGCCAGCCCTCATCCAGAATCAGCTCATCTTCTTAGGTAAAAACACCCTCATCATCTACATTGCAGGCAGTATGTTCCAAGAGCGCCCGCTGAACATGTTCCCGCAATTTAACGGCAGCGAGTCCCTGCTCATCTTCGG
Source organism: Akkermansia sp. (assembly GCA_044433085.1). Classification (GTDB taxonomy): domain Bacteria; phylum Verrucomicrobiota; class Verrucomicrobiia; order Verrucomicrobiales; family Akkermansiaceae; genus Akkermansia. The sequence goes on along the minus strand of JAWXTZ010000104.1, from coordinate 1,654 downwards.
AGGCATCGCCCTGATTATCTGCTACTGCTGCTCCTTGCTCGGCAAATTCATAGAGCTCTCCTCGCTCTTGAGCACCCTCTTGCTTGGCAAGAAGTACAGGAAGAGCTAAGAAATCAGCCTCATGCCGCCTTTGAGCTTGTCGCGTGAGTTTTATTTTGTTATAGTGTTCTTTATTCAGTTAAGTCGATAACCATCTTACATATTACTCTCTACCATGTCAGCCCAATCCCGCAAGCATCTCACCGAAGGCGAAGTTGCCGCTCGTATTGCCCGCATCAGCGATCAGTTCGCCATCTCTGGCGAATTCCTCTATGGCGAGGAAATTAATACGGGCCACATCAATACCACCTACTTGGCTTGCTATAAAAATGACGATGGTATCGAGGAACGCTACATTCTGCAACGCATCAATGAGTACGTCTTCCCCGACCCACAAGGGGTCATGAAGAATGTGGAGAAGGTCACGCGCCACATCCGTTGGAAGGCCGCGCGACGCAACAAGAGCAATGCGGGACAGGTGCTGACTTTATACCCAGCTCGTGGGGGTCGCAACTACATTGAGCTGCCAGAGGAAGGCGGCATGTGGCGTTGCTACAATAACATTGAGTGCACGCACACCTACGACGTGGTGGAGAACGGCAAGCAAGCCTATCAAGCAGGCTTTGCCTTTGGTTCCTTCCAAGAGCTCATCTCCGACATGGACCCGACGGAACTGCGTGAATCCATTGTCAACTTCCACCACACGCCATCCCGCTACGAAGCCCTTAAACGCAGCATCGCTGCTGATGCCGTGGGGCGAGCCGCCAAGTGCCAAGCAGAAATTGAAAAGTTAGAGCTTTTTGCCGATCAACTCAGCAAGTTGGTCGAGATGCAAGAGGCTGGTGCCTTGCCAACGCGCATCACGCACAATGACACCAAAATCAACAACGTCATGTTGCACGAGGACACGGACGAAGCCGTCTGCGTCATCGACTTGGACACCGTCATGCCCGGGCTCGCCCTCTATGACTTTGGTGATATGGTACGCACGGCCACCTGCCAAGCGGAGGAGGATGAAGAAGACCTTAGCAAGGTCAGCATGCAGATGGATCTCTTCAAGTCCTTGGCTGAAGGCTACCTCGATGCGGCCCACGAATTTTTAACCGCAGAGGAAATTGCCCTCTTGCCCTTCTCGGGCTGGTTGATTACCACCGAAATCGGCATCCGATTCCTGACGGACTACTTGGATGGCGACAAATATTTTAAAACGCATAAGCCCGAGCACAATCTCATCCGCGCGCGCAACCAGTTTGCACTCGCCCGCAGCATCCGCAAGAGCCTGCCCGAGATGGAGGCGTATATCAGCGAGCTGATGAAAAAATACCAATAAGAACGGGCATACCGTTCTTATAATGGGGAATTGGGAATTGGGAATTGGGAATTAAAAATTCGTGCGCTATCGCGCAGGGATGCAGAGCCTATTCCTCGCTAAAGGGCACCTCTAGCAATTAGGCATAGCGAATTTAGGAAGAAAATCGAGTGAAAAATTGTGGTGTGAGAGGCGCAAATAGTCAATTATATTGTCGGATTTTCTAAAATTAACTTTTGCGTTTGAAAAACTGCTTATTTTCAGCTACACTTCAACTACCACAACCTAATCAACTCGATTACACAA
>JAWXTZ010000103.1:0-8021 GCA_044433085.1 Akkermansia sp. | reverse complement strand
TGTTGCGGACACCCTGAACAATCGTCCAGCCCATCAGCAGCGCAAAGACCACCAACAAAATGGCGGCATCCATGCGGCTGATATCGTTATCCCACAGCAGGAAGGCACTCAAACCCGTCACCGCAATCAGCAAGGGCAACTCCTTGCTAATGATTTTGGAGCCCACCGCAATGGGTCCAATCAAAGCCGTGATACCCAAAATCAGCGCAATATTGGTGATATTAGAGCCATAGGCATTGCCCAGCGCAATCTCGGGGCTGCCATTCATGGCCGAAAGGGCGGAGACCACCATCTCTGGCGCAGAGGTACCAAAGCCCACCACAACCATACCAATCAGCAAGGCGGGCATACCAAAGTATTTAGCAGTCGCGGCAGAGCCATCAACAAAACGGTCAGCACTCCAAATGAGCAGCAGCAGACCAACAATTAAAGCAATAATAGGGAGTATCATAAACGAAGCCACGATGATACCTAGCCCCCACCCTACAGTCAAGACATAAGAAAGGCATTTTACCATGCTCGAGCTCCCCTTTTTGTTTGCAAGCCACCGCCCTAACTGATATAGTGTTCTGTGCTATGATTATGGCTGAATTATTTAACCTTCTCAACATCGATGTTCTGACCTTCCTCCACTGGATGCTAGCCATCTCCATCACCCTCTTTATCATCGATATCTTCCTTCAAACAGAATTGATATCATGGGGCGCCCTGCTCGTCTTCGCCATTTACTTCACCGCCTTGCTTGAGTCGAAGCTCGACTTACCCATCCAATGGCTCTGCCTTGTCTTCATCATCTTCCTCAGTCTCGCCTTTGTCTTTTACTATACCGTTTGGTGCAAATTGGTCAGACCCGTCATCAACAAATCACTGCTGCGTCAAGCCACCGTCGAGTACAGCGAGCGAGCAAGCGGACAAAAAGGCACCTTCCGCATCATTGACGGCAAAAACTTTGTCGAATGGGATGGCGTGCTGTGGCAGGCCTCCGATTTAAGCGCCGACGTCCCCCTGCACCAACTTTGTGACCAAGAAGAGGTCACCATCGTCAAATCCGAATTAGGTAAACTCACCATCAAGAAAAACTAACATTATGTTCATCAGCATCGTCCCCCAAGCCCACTGCCGCATTATCGAACGCTTCGGCAAGCCCATCAAAGTTCAATCGAGCGGCATCAACTTCCGCATCCCCATCCTCGACCACGTTAAAAACGTCAGCTCCAAATGGGGCAATCAAGTCAACACAGATGGCGTTTTCATCCAACTCACCGAGCAAATTCTCGATACCAAAACGCGCGAATGCATCACCAAGGATAACGCCAAGGTGACCGTCAACTGCGTGATTCGCTGGCGCATTGTGGACCCCATCAAGGCCGTCTACGAGATTGAAGACCTCTTCACCGCCATGATCAACACCGTGCTCAACACCCTGAGGTCGGAGATTGGCAGCATGGATTTGGACAACGTCCTCAGCGCCCGTATCGCCCTGACGGAACGCATCATCGCCTCCATCTCCGCCAGCTCCAGCCGCTGGGGTGTGCAAATCATCACGCTGGAAATCCAAGAGCTCAACACCGACAACGCCACCTCCAGCGCCATGCTTCAACAGATGGAAGCCGAGCGCAAGAGCCGCGCCATCGTCTCCCAAGCAGAGGGCAGTGCCGCCGCCGTCGTCAAAAAAGCGGAAGCAGAAAAACAAGCCGCCATCTTAAAAGCGGAAGGCATCCAACAATCCCTCGCCATGATTGCCGAGGCTGAAAAAGACTACCTCGACAAGCTCAGCAGCTCCGTCGGGGCGGAACAAGCCGCCAAAATCCTCATGACCGCCAAGATTGTCGAAGGCTACAACACCATGAGCGCCAACCCAGCGGACAAGGTCTTCATCCCATCCAACATCAACGGCATCGTCAACTACGACGGGAAATAAGCTATTGCCAACACCATTTCAAACAAAACACCGTGGCGATGATTCGGCACGGTGTTTTATTTCACGGGCTAGTTACAAGCTTAGAGTACTTGCTCTAAAGCAAGAAAGTCGGCTTCATCGGGGTGTTTTACAGCCTGCTCGATGGCGGGAAGAAGGGTTTGGTAGATTTCTTCGCTCATTTCGCGCAGTGCTTTTTTCTTAGCTTCAGATACCTCACCTTGACAGAAGAACGTGCCGATGATTTCATTGCTTGGCTTGATGAAGGCTTTGACATTGTTGAGAACCGTTTCACCAAATTCTGCACCGACGCCAAAACCGCCACTACCAAAAAGGAAGATTTTTTTACCCTCAAGCCCTTCCAAGATTTTTTGAATATCGGGGCTGCAAGCAAATTTCATCGACCAAAAACCGATGTAGAGGGTATCGCTAGCCAAGGCTTCTTCTGTAGGCTTGCCACAGTAGATGTCTTGACCAAGTTTGGCTTGAATGCGTTCGGCTAACAACTTCGTGTTGCCTGTGACGGTGCTGTAAATAATGGATGTGCTCATGATTGAATGATGTCTAAGAGTTGGATGATATTCTTTTTGCCAAAGTGGACTTGTTCTCCATTGATGACGAGACAAGGAACACTCATGACCTTGTATTGTTGCTTGATGTCAGGGAAGTGCCCAATATCAATGGCACTGGCGCTGACATGGGGGTTCATGGCGGCAATCTTTTGGCTGGCAACCACCAGTTCGGGGCACATCGTGCAGCTCAGCGAGATGAGCACCTTTAAGTCCAGCGGCTGAGACAACTCCGCAATACGGGCTGCGTCGCCAGCATCAATCTCCTTACCGGGACCTGCCACGTTGTAGAGGGCTAGGATAAAGGAGTTGAACTCATGACCACCGGGCATGGCGTAGTAGCGAATGCCGCTGGTCGTGCCATCATGAGCCAAAATTTCGAGATAAGGTGCCAAGCTCTCGCCAGCTGGCACGGCTTGTTTATCGGTCAACACCTTATCGGAGACACCAGCCAAGTCGGCAACAAAGGCGGACATTTCGGCCGCTAAGGGCGAGTTATCCACACTGGCGCGCACCGTGATGCAGCTTTCAAACTTGGCAAAGAGAGACTTCAACTGAGCTTTGATGTCAGCGGAGAGGAAGGAATCCCCCTGCTCTTCGGCTTGTGCGGGTGCTGCTTGTTGCGGTGCAGCCTTTTTAGCGGCAGCCATGGAAAAGGCGGGCAAAGCAAGCTTGCTATGCAGCTCTTCCACGTACTTTTCTGCACTGGTGGCGGCAATCGCGCCATCGGAGACGGCTGTGACCACCTGCCGCAAGTTCTTGATGCAAACATCACCCGCAGCGTAAACACCCGCGCGATTGGTTTGCTGATTGGCATCGGTGACGATGTAGCCATCCTTCAGCTCGACGAGTCCCTCGGGCAGCCAAGCGGTGTTGGGCACATAGCCAGCAAAGACAAAGACGCCAAAGCCATTTTCGTGGCTTTCCTCATACTCTTCACCCGTCTGGTTGTTGCGCAGCACGATGGAAGTTAAACCGCCATTACCACCCTTCAGGCGCACGATTTCCGTATGATAGCTAACACGGACCTTTGGCTCTGCCTCCACCGCATCACAAACGGACTTAGCTGCGCGGAAAGCATCGCCACGAACCAGCATCTTGACCGAATAGGCATACTTGGTCAGGAAGATACCCTCCTCAATCGCAGCAAAACCACCCCCAACAACATAGACAGGCATGCCTTGAAAGAACTCGCCATCGCAAGTGGCGCAATAGGCAACCCCGCGACCGCGGAACTCCTGCTCGCCCTCAAAGCCAATTTGGCGGGGTGCGGCACCCAAGGCAAGGATGACACCCAAGCTACGGAACTCCCCAGCACTGGTCTTGATGCACTTGATGTCTTGAGAAAGGTCGATGTCGCGAACTTCGGCAATCTTGAACTCCGCCCCAAAGGACTCCGCCTGCTGGTGCATGGTGCGCGTTAAGCTCGCGCCATCAGTCTTAAGTACACCGGGGTAGTTGACGACTTCGTGCGTGATGGTGATTTGTCCCCCTAGCTTCTCTTTTTCAAGAACTAGTGTTTTGTACTTGGCACGCGCCATATACAGGGCTGCGGAAAGCCCAGCAGGGCCACCACCTACAATAATCATATCATACAAATTGTCCGTGTTGCTCATAGCTATCAGATAAAAATGAAGGCTTGCACAACGAAGTATGCAAGCCTTGGGTAAAAGTTTTATCGCGGCTTTACAGCTGACCAATCAAGTCAAGGCTTGGCTTGAGGGTAGCAGCACCGGGTGTCCACTTGGCTGGGCAAACTTCATCACCGTGAGCGGCAACAAATTGAAGAGCTTGCACGCGGCGGAAGAGTTCGTCAGCATTGCGACCAACATTGCCTGCGAGTACTTCGTAGGAAACTATCTTACCTTCAGGATTGACGATGAAGCTACCGCGCTCGGTAAGACCAGCGGATTCAATCATGACATCAAAGTCGCGAGCAAGTGTTGCTGTTGGGTCGGCAAGCATGGGGTATTGAATCTTCTTGATGGTGTCAGAAGCATCGTGCCATGCCTTGTGCACGAAGTGAGTGTCGCAAGAGACGGAGTAAATTTCGCAGCCAATTGCCTTGAATTCTTGATACTTGTTCGCAAGGTCTTCCAACTCAGTAGGGCAAACGAAGGTAAAGTCTGCGGGGTAGAAGAAGAATACGGACCATTGACCAAGGACATCAGCCTTGCTGACTTCCTTAAATGCGTTATCAAGGTAAGCTTGAACAGTAAATTCACCAACTTCTTTTCCAATCATTGACATAGTAGTTTTTCTTTCTTAGTTTATATTTCGTCTAAGTTAGCCTTGCTAACTTGGAATGATTATAATTTAAATAAACCTAGAGTCAAGCGCAAAACATATTTCTTTTTCACTTAAATCTCAAGCATCAAGGCAAGGCAAGGCTAAGTTAGTTAACGATAACTCATTACGCGATATAAGTCTCAAATCATTTTTTAAAAAAAAATGATTTCAAGGCACAGCTTCCTAGCATCAGCCTCATGGCTTTTCCTTCTCGCCCGCAGCCAATTGACGGATAACGGCCTTTTCGATATACTTAGCAAGCTTGACCTGCTTGGTGTCCTTAGCCAGACTCAATGCTGTTTGTCCCGCATCATTAGCCATCAAGACATCAGCCCCCGCACGGATAAGAGTCACGGCAATCTTCGTATGTTTTTTACTAACAGCCATGGTCAAGGCCGTACCACCGCGATGACTGGTGAGGTCGAGCTTGGCTTTTTTCGAAATAAGGAACAAAGCCTCCTCATCCTGCCCCCAAGCAGAGGCGTGCATCAAGGCCGAATCACCCCATTTGTCCTGACAGTTAATATCAACACCGCCCTCCACACAGGCTTTCAAGATTTCAAACTCCCCATTGCGGGCGGCTTGCTGAAAGAGTACTTCCCGATCAGTAAGGGCATGAGAGATGGAGGTCATGCACACGATAGCGGCAAGTGGCAAGAAAAATGTTCGAGCATTCATATACAAGATAAGATTTAAAGGTGAATACATTATACTACGCAAATATCGTTCAGAAGTCAAGTCATCATTTTCAAAAGATGGCACTGTGGCAGAAAGAGCCCCCACTCCACCGAGGTGAAATGAGGGCTCTGATTAAGTGGCTATCCTACCACCCATTACCGATGCTGTCCATCAGTCAATTTGACCAAATGTCCAACGACTATTTTCGTAATCAGGTGTGAAGGTTTCATTTTCCCACGCATCGTCATTGATATGAAGATGACTGTAGCTTGCGGTATCATAGAGCAGCGGATATTGCAAATCATGACGCTCTGTTGTGAAGACCGTTGATTCGCGAACGAAGTCGTTGTTCATGTTCAGCAGACCACCGATGAGACGATCATTGAGCCATACCGCACGGCTGAGGTAGATATCCTCATGCAGCATGTGTTCGATAGCCGATTTATGATCGCTGCCATTGCAGACAAACTTCACATAAGGAACCTCAATCAAGGCACCAGTCGTTGCGGTGAAGACATCGCCCGTCACCGTCAACCAACCAGAGGTCGATTTGATATCTGGCAGTTGGACATATCCAGCACTATAGCTAATGTTACCCGAATCCGTGGTGGTGGTCACGCCATCCAATGCCGTGATAGAACCAGTAGCTTCCAGGCTGATGTTGCCACCACCTGTCGCGCTGAGATTGGCGTTTTGGATGATGTCATCAGCTTTCAGGCTCAAATCATTGCCTTCGCTAACACCAAGATCCTTATTCAGGGTCAAGGAACCATCATTGACAACGATGTCCACATCGCCACTGTCTGTAGGCAGGGAATCAAGGACCAAATCACCCGTGGAATCAAGCTTGATTTCACCCGATTCAGAATCCACACTGAGTTTCGCTGTAGAAATCTCAATCGCATTGCCAACACCGATTCCGGTTTGGGCATTCATGATGATTTCATCAGCCGTCACGTTCATGATTTCTTCCGTCGCGGTGTCATTCACATCCGTGATAGCACCACCCGATGTCAGGCTTACCAAGCTGGCACCAGCAGCATCAGCCGCGGTAACAACATCAAGCTTCATGTCGCCAGTGGCATCAATGGTGATGTTACCATCCTTCGTTGTTACCTCATCAAGGGTGATAGCACCTGTTTGCGTGACCTTGATGTCAGCATCAGCACCTGTACTGGATGCGGCAAGGCTAGCAATCTTAGTCGAGATGTTCATGCCATCAAGCGTAGCCGCTGTCAGCTTATCAGCTGTGATGGAGGTTCCCGCAGCAGAGCTGAGCTTACCACCAACATTCATGGTGACATCATCACCCGCGGTGACATCATTGACGGACAAGTCGCCAGCATTGCTGACATTGATACCCTTACCAGCGGTGGCTGTCAGGCTGTCAACGGCAAGCTCGATGGCGTTCTTGGTCGTACCAATGCTACCCTTGGTAGCAGTTGCGCTAAGGCTGGCTGCGGTAATATCCATACCGGCATCTTCGCCCAGCTCAAGAATACTGCCAGCAGCCGAGTTGAGAACAATCGCCTTGTCCTTCGCGGTGATGGTACCAGCCATGATGTCCTTACCTGCGGTGATGCTCACATCACTTTCAGATTCCACGAAGCGAACTTCGATGCTATCCAACTCATTGATGAGCACATCACCTGTGCCGTTTTCCAAGACGGCTGCGGTCACAGCTGTATTCAAGTCAATGCCCTTATCGGCTTCAACATACAACTCATCCGCGCTGATCAAGGAGCCAGCATTGCTCTTGATGACACTGCCTTGCTCACTGATAAGGCGAACCATCTCGGAAGTATTGACCGAATCCAGTTCAATATCACCCGCTGTTGCTTTGATGTCAGCTGAACCATCAGCTGCCGTCAAGCTAACAATCTTGATGCCATCGCGTTCAACCAGCTTCATATCGCCTTCGCCCGAAACAGACAAGCTAGCCTCATTGACATCCGTTTGCAGGGATGGTCCCTTGCCCGCAATACCAGATTGGGAGCTAGCAATCAGCTTATCGCTCACGACATGGTATTCACCTGCGCCCAGAGCACCCGCAAGGATGGCCCCTGCTTCAGCACTAAGCGTGACAGATTCATCAGCCTTCAGCGTGTCGTTCAGGGTGATGTCACCAGCGGTTGCGGTAAGCTTCACCGTGTCTTTTGCGGTGACATCAGCATTGATGGTGATATCAGTACCAGCGAGCATGTCCACGTAGGTGCCTGCGGTAACGGTGTCATTGATTTCAATGCTTGTACCAGCATCCATGTCAGCGTAGCTACCAGCATTGATGAGACCATCGGTGGTGATGCTTGTTCCAGCGGTCATTTCAACAGCTGTTCCAGCGGTGATGTCACCGAGGAGCGTTGTATCAATCGAACCCGCGGTGGCATCCATGTCGACCTTGAGCTTGGCTTCAACAGCTGCGTTGATGTCGATGTTATCACCTGCACTCATCGTGACGTTTTGAGCAAGGGCATCAACAGTTGCATCGATGTCGATGTTATCACCTGCGGTCATTGTGACATCGCCTGTTGTTGCTTCGATATCACCCAAGGTGGTCGTTTCGATGG
>JAWXTZ010000102.1:0-8290 GCA_044433085.1 Akkermansia sp. | reverse complement strand
AATTTTGTGATAAATGTCGCATTTTCGCTTCAGATGCTTAGCATCTTCAGCTCAAAAGCTTCCATTTCTCATCAAAATCCCGTTTAAAAATCTGGGGCATCGAATTTTGCAAGGTGCCCTATAGATCATGCATCCTTGCGTTCATTGCAAGGGTGCATTTTTATTTACTTTGTTCTGGCTTTGCACAAAAAAACACGGCTGTTCAACGAAGAACAACCGTGTCGTCATATTTAGCTTAGCAATGGCTTTGCCAATTACTAATTAGATAGCTGCTTTGATGATAGCAGCGAAGGAAGAAGCAACGAGAGCTGCACCACCGACGAGAGCACCGTCGATGTCTTCTTGAGCCATGAGTTCAACAGCGTTGTCAGGCTTGACAGAACCACCGTATTGGATGCGAACTGCTGCAGCAGCTTCAGCACCGCAAGCTTCGGCTACAACGCCACGGATGAAAGCGTGAGCGGATTGAGCGTCAGCTGTGGAAGCGGTAACACCTGTACCGATAGCCCAAACTGGTTCGTAAGCGATGACGAGACCTGCAACTTGTTCAGCTGTGAGACCTTCGAGACCTTCAACAACTTGAGTCTTGAGAACTGTTTCGAGTTGACCACCTTCACGTTGTTCAAGTGTTTCACCAATGCAGTAGATTGGGATGATGCCAGCAGCAAGAGCCTTCTTAATCTTCTTGTTGATGTAAGCGTTTGTTTCGCCATGGTATTGGCGGCGTTCGCTGTGACCGAGAACAACATACTTGCAACCAAGTTCGTTGAGCATGTCGGTGGAGATTTCACCGGTGAAAGCACCGTTGTCACGATCGGAAACGTCTTGAGCGCCAACGCCTACGCAATCGCAGCCGTTAAGAACTTCCATCACAGCTGGGATGGTGACGAATGGAGGAACGATAACCTTATCAACTGGCTTGACAGCGCAGGTAAGTTCATCCTTAAGGGCGGCGAGGAATTCACGGGCAGCTTGTGGGCCCATGTTCATCTTCCAGTTAGCAGCAATAATAGGTGTACGAGACATATGTATAAAGTGTCTTAATTGACTGAGATAGACTACCCCGCATGAGGAGACAAGTCAAGAGAAATATTTGATGATGCGCCCTCAAAGCGAAAGACTCTTAGCTTTTTTGATTGCTCCCCCCGCCCTGACTATGCTAGAATTGGGGCAATCTATTTATGAGCGACTTTATCTTTGATTCCATCCACCCCTATTTGGAGCTGGGTAAGACCACCACAACGCCCCAAATGTACCTCAACCCAGGCTATCAGCCCCACTGGGTTAGCATGGCAACCCTAGCACCAGTTGACCCCAATGCGGGCGTGCTTGAGGCTGCACAGACCGAAGCCATCGTCAATGAATGCTGCAATGCCGACCAGCGCGCCATCCTTGACTCCACAGGCGTCGTTGACTTCATCTTCAACAGCCCCTTTGGCAAGTACCACCTCTACATCTACGCGCAGGAGACAGGCTACCTGATTACCGCCCTGTCGCTCGATGCCAACGCCTACCTGAAACAGGGGGTGGACTGCAAATGCTCCGACATCCACCTACCCACCCAATGCCCACCCAGCTGGCGCCGCAATGGCGGACTTTACCCCATGTGGGAAGGTGCCCCCAAGTTCACCAAGGAAGACACCGAAGAACTAGCCAAAAGCTTTTTGACCGAAGCAGAATGGGTGCGCGTGCGCGAACGCGGAGATGCCGACTTTGCCTACCAAAACGAATTTGCCCGCTACCGCGCCTCCATCGTCGTGCAGCGACTTGGTTATGACATGTGCTACCGCATCATCAACAACAAGATTTTCACCATGGAGGACATCAAACTGCCCACCGAGCACATCATCCCCCTGACCCGCTACACCAACGGTCTCATCCTCGTTACAGGCTCCGTCGGTTCAGGTAAATCCACCACGCTCGCCTCCATCATCGACTTCATCAACCACGACCGCAAGGACCACATCATCACGCTGGAAGACCCCATCGAAACAATCTTTGAAAGTGCTGGTTGCCAAGTCAACCAGCGAGAAGTCCACAAGCACACCGAATCCTTCGCCCGCGCGCTGCGCGCCTCGCTGCGTGAAGACCCCGACGTCATCATGGTGGGTGAAATGCGCGACTTGGAGACCATCTCCCTCGCCCTCACCGCGGCAGAAACAGGTCACTTAGTGCTCGGCACCCTGCACACTGGCTCCGCCTCGCGAACCATCGACCGTATCTTGGACGCCTTCCCCGTTGAAGAACAAGAACACATCCGCATCATGGTCTCCGAATCCCTGCGCGGCGTCATGTCCCAACAACTCATCCCCACCAAAGACGGCAGCGGACGCTGCATGGCCATGGAAATGCTCGTCAACACAGCCGCTATCGCCAACTGTATTCGCGAGGGCAAAACCTTCATGATTCCCGGTCTCATCCAAACAGGTAAAGCCCAAGGCATGCGATTGATGGACGACGCGCTGCAAGAACTCTACCTCGCAGGCACCATCAGCGCAGAAGAATGCACCTTCCGAGCAACCGACATCAACATGATGGAAAAATTCATCAAAGAACACCCTGAAAAGAACTAAGCCCCTACCCCATTTACCCTAATGAACAATCCAATCGATTACTACTTCCAAACACTCGTTGACCAAGGGGGCTCTGACTTACACCTTTCGGAAGGCGAAGTACCCAAAATCCGCGTCCATGGCGAAATCACCCCCATTGGTGAAGAACGCCTGACCCGCGAAAAAATGGTAGAACTCATGGAGCCCATCTGCATCCCCAAACTATGGAAAGAATACGTAGACGGCGGCGACTGTGACTTTGCCTATGAAATGAACGAAGCATCACGCTTCCGCTGCAACTACATGAAGCAACAGCGCGGGTACTGCTGCGTCTTCCGACTCATCCCCACCAAAATCATGACCTTGGAGCAACTCAACGTGCCCGAACAAATCAAGCGATTTGGTGAAATGAGATCCGGACTCGTGCTTGTCACAGGACCCACTGGTTCTGGTAAATCCACCACCTTGGCCGCACTCATTGACTACGTCAACACCAACTACTCGCGCCACATCATCACCGTGGAAGAACCCATCGAATTCGTCCACCCCTCCAAAAACAGCATCTTAACCCAGCGTGAAGTACCCGCCCACTGCCCCACCTTCGCCGATGGGCTGCGCGCCTCGCTGCGCGAAGACGCCGACATCGTCCTCGTGGGGGAAATGCGTGACTTGGAAACCATCGCCCTTGCGCTGACAGCGGCCGAGACAGGGCTACTCGTCTTCGGCACCCTGCACACCAACAACGCCCGCAAAACCATCGACCGTATCATCGACGTCTTCCCCGCAGAACAACAAGCCCAAGCTCGCACCATGCTGGCAGGCTCCCTGCGTGGGGTCGTTGCCCAGCTGCTCATGAAACGTGCGGACAAACCGGGGCGCGTTGCCGTGAACGAAATCCTCTTTGCCACACCAGCCGTAGGCGCCATCATCCGCGAAGGAGCCACCCAAAAACTCTCCGACGTCATTACAGGGGGCAAGGGACTGGGCATGCAATTCATGGATGACGCCATCTGGCAAAAACTGCAACAAGGGCTCGTCTCAGCTGAAGAAGCATACATGAAAGCAATTGACAAGAAGCGATTCATGAACTTCCTGCCAGCGGATAAGATGATTCTGGCGAACTCCGGAGGAGCTTAAATAAAGCATCGCTACAAAGGGCGAAGCCAAAGCCGGGTCTGGGTGCGGCAGTACCCAGCGGGGGTCAAGGGGGCAGAGCCCCCTGCCGTCGGAGACGCCCGTCGGCGAGACACTATGTATCAAGAGCTTGCTCTTGATGAGTCGAGTCACAAATCAAAGAAAACAAAGGTCCGTGAGGCAAACCTAGCAAGGTGTTTCCGCCAGTGACTCGACGCCCCCAATCCCCGCGCGAAGCGCGCTCTATTCTACCATCGCAAACGCGAAGCGTAAACCAAAGCCCAATGCAAACAGCATCGGGGCTTTTTTATATTCACCGCCCATCCCTCGGTGACCGTAAACTCCGCAGCACGCGCGCCATATCCTCAATATCGGCATCCGACAACTCATCCAAGCGATCCAAATCCGACTTGATACCACGCAACACCCGCTGACGAATCAACTGTTGTTCCCCCTCCAACTGCTGCTGCTTCCGCTTACGCTTAGCTGCACGCTTACGCTCCTCATGCTTCAACTGACCGCGCGTGATAAAGGCTGTAATCGTACTCGTAATCAGCCCTAAGAAAACAACCCCATTCAACATCAGCGCAATCCCAATCAAGCGACCAACAGGCGTCGTCGGAACAATATCCCCATAACCCACCGTCGCAACCGTCACAATCGCCCACCAGCCCGAATCGAGCATACTACGCCCCTCGTGCACACTAAAGCCCCAAGTCCCCAGCGCAATCAGCATCAGAAACAGGGCAATCGCATACTTAAAACCACAGGTATCAAAGAAATTCCGAGCCCGATTCATCAAGCGCATCAAATAAGCAATACTACGCAGCAACTGCAAGAGATGCTTAAGCGCCAAATCAGCCACAAAGCAATCCAAAGGAATCAGCGCAATCAACTCCCAAAGATGATTCTTCACATACTGCCGACGCGCCGCCCAGCCACGACACAAAAACAAGCAAACAGCAAAATCCAGCAAGAAACAAATATAAATCACCAGCGAAGCCAAATAAGTAGCCCTATACCCCAGCCCCGAAAAATTAATCAAGGCCAGCGCAAAAGCACAAAAAGCCAAGGTACAGCCCACAATCTCATAAATAGAATGCAAATGATGCTGCCCCGCAACAGCTAAATGACCATCTTTCTTACTCATAAATCGAGACTATCATAACAGATAGCCTCAAAAACACAACCCTTCATTGCAGCAAGCGAAAATTAACTTTCCACTAAAATACACTAAATTGTAAAATAAGCAGGTTTCAACCAGCTTATTTTATTTTTACATTATAAATAACTCACCAATAGTATATTACAATTGTAAAATAAGAATAAAAACCCCTATTTTTGCGACTTTTTATTCTTATTTTACAAGTTTTACGCAACAATAACATAAAAACATGCGCTTATTTTACAAAATATTGTAAAATAAGCTATTTTCAATTTGCTTATTTGACAAATAAATCATAAAATAAACTCACAGAAGGAATTGAGTATGACAAAATTTGAACAACAGCAACAGATATTAGTTCTCAAGCGACTCCACCAAGACAACACATGGTGGAGCACAAGCAGCATTCCTAAGGACTACGCCACCATGCAGCATCGACACTACATGAAGCTGTTCTACCCCCATGTCTACGATTTGAGCATACGCAGGGCACCCATCCTCATGGGGCCACGCCGCGTTGGAAAAACCGTCATGATTTTCCACTGCATCGAACAACTCATCAAAGATGGCATAGACCCGCAAAAAATCATCTACATCTCCATCGACACCCCCATCTATAGCAACCACCGCTTGGAGGACCTCTTCCTCATGGCCAGTCAAGCCCTGCAGAATGACAGCTCACTGGAGGGATACTACATCTTCTTCGATGAAATCCAGTACCTGAAAGACTGGGAAGTCCACCTCAAATCCCTTGTTGATAGCTACAGACAATGCAAATTTGTCGCATCGGGCTCGGCCGCTGCTGCGCTCAAAATGAAAAGTCAAGAAAGTGGCGCAGGTCGATTCAGTGATTTCTCACTTCCGCCCCTGACCTTCTTTGAGTACATCACCTTCCGAGGAGCCCAAGGTCTACTCATCCAAGCGAAAGAACTACAGGACTGGAAATGCCTCGATATCGGTCAACTCAATCACCATTTCATCGACTACATCAACTACGGTGGCTACCCAGAAATCGTCTTTTCACAAGCCCTCCGCAATAACACCGACCAATACATCCGCAACGACGTCGTGGACAAAGTCCTGCTGCGCGACCTGCCCAGCCTGTATGGCATCAGCGACATTCAAGAACTCAACCGCCTCTTCATGTACATCGCCTTCCGCTCAGGCAGTGAATTTAGCTACGAAAAACTCTCTGTCGATGCAGGATTGAGCAAGGATATCATCAAAAAATACCTTCAGTATCTAGAGGCAGCCTTCCTTGTGCGCATGCTGCACCGCATTGACAAGCGAGCCCAGCATATGAAGCGCATCACCTCCTTCAAAATCTACCTCACCACAAGCTCCCTCTTCAGCGCACTCTACGCCCCCATCGACAGCACCAGCCAACATATGGGCAATTTGGTGGAGACCGCCATCATCGCGCAAGAGCTGCAATCCAATCCCCGCAACTTCTACTATGCCGCATGGAAAAAAGGCAGCGAGCAAGGCGAAGTAGACCTCGTCCACATCAATCCCGCCCAGCAAGAAGTAGACCGTTGTACAGAAATTAAATGGAGCGATCGATACTTCCACCAAGTGGGGGAACTCAAATCCTTAGGCAAATTCCTGCTCGGCACACCCAAGTGCAAAGCCACTGTCACCACCATCAGTGAACAGGGCATCAAGCACACAGAACAAGGCGACATCCTCTTCGTCCCCGCAGCCATCTACGCCTACTGGGCATCCTACACCGCCTACGAAGCATTCAAACAAACAACCCAGCAAAACCCAGCATTGTAAAATAAGCATGTTTCAACCTGCTTATTTTACTTTTACAAGCTAAACAACTCATTAATAATACTTTATACTTGTAAAATAAGAATCAAAAGCCCCATTTTTACGACTTTTCATTCTTATTTTACAAGATTTAGCAAGATTCCCCCCTATTTTTCGAGCAGGGCGGCACGCAATTGCGCCTCGCTTTGCAGGCGCTGCACCTGCTTATTGGTGATGAGGTAGGCGGCATCCAGCAGGGGGAAGAGGTCGAGGTCGTGCGTGATGGCAACAATCGTCAGCTTGCCCTTGAGCTTCTCGATAAATTGATAAATGGTCAATCGGGCGGCAATGTCGAGATTGTTCGTCCCCTCATCAAGGATGAGGATTTCGGGCTGGCGCACCAGCGCACGTAAAATCCCCACGCATTGGATTTGCCCACCCGATAAACTCGCCCACGAGACAGGGGCCTGCAAATCACAGTTAAAACGCGCGAAGAAATGCCCCAGCTCCAGCGACTCAATCGTCGCGAGAATGCACTCCTCGGTAATACGCTCATCAAACAGGCGGATGTTCTCCAGCAGGCTACTCTCAAAAATTGGGATGTTTTGACCAATGCTCACCAGGGGCGTTGGGGTCGTGTGGGCGAGCTTGAGCTGCATCTCGCCCCGCGTCGGTGGGTACAGCCCCGCAATCATCTTGGTCATCGTCGTCTTACCAACCCCCATACGACCATAGATGCAGAGGGAGCTGTAGCGGGGAATACTCAAATTCAAACCCTCAAAAATTGGGACATCCGCCCCCTCGTAGGAGAAGGAACAGTCAGTGAAGCTGATGATGTCGCCATCATCCCCCTGCCCCTGCAACAAGGTATCTGGCAGCTCGGGTGGCAGCTCACGCGCGAAAAACTCCTGCAAGGAGAAGTAGGAATCACGCGCGATTTCCACCTGTCCTGAGATGGAAAACATTTGAGTAACCCCACTGAGCGCCTGAGAGATAAGCATCTGATACAAAACCACCTCCCCCATGCTCACCAAGCCCTTGAGGTACAAAACGATGGATATAGCCAGAATCAGCCATTTGACCAACTCCGCCGACAGCCCCATGAGCGAATGCAGGTAGACCGTCTTATTTTGCAGGGTGATGTTCAGCGCGCGGGTCTCGCAAAGATTCTCATCCAACTTGCTCATGAATTTTTCATGCAGGCGAAAAATCTTGATGATGGGAATGAGGGAAACCAAGTCAATGAGCAGCTGGTTTTGTTTCATCACGCTTTTGCGGTAACGCTCGGCCGAGGAGAAAATGGTGCGCTTAAAGAGGGCGAAGATGCCCCCATTCAGCAGAACCGCCACCAGCACCAAGACCAGCATCAGCGGCTGCTTGCTCGCAATGATGCACACCCCACCCACCAGCAAGATGAGGGCTGGCACCAAGGCCGAAATAAAAATCTGCGTCGAGCTGCTCAGCACCGAGACATCGTAAAGCAGCTTCGACTGCCAATGCCCGATGGAGCTCTGTTCAAACTGCTGGGCGGGCATGGTGTTAAAATGCCGCCAAAGCTTCAAGCGCAGCTCATCCTGAAAGCGATTCGTGCTTTGGTGAAACAAGACAGAACTCGCCACCCCCAGCGCACAAACCAAGAGCGTCAAGCCACCCACGACCGCCACCTGCGGCAGCAAATCCCCCA
>JAWXTZ010000101.1:0-8337 GCA_044433085.1 Akkermansia sp. | reverse complement strand
GGGTCGTTTCGGTTGCTGCGGGCTCGGTGCTAGTTGTGGTGGGCTCGGTAGCTTCACCAGTAGTGCTCGGCTCTGGCTCTGCGGCTGCGGTCTGCTCAAGGGCTGGTTTAGCGGGAACTTGTGGGGCGAGGCTGCTGGCGTAGTAGTCCTTCAAAAAGAATATCCAAATAGCCAAAACACCGAGGGCGACGACCACGGCGGTGATGATGAGGGTAAGGGTACGAGATTTCATGGGGGTGGGGATAGATAGGGGGGGGATTAGGAGCTTACGGGGCGCAACTCGATGGTGGATCGGGCTGCTTGACGACGGATGGACTGGTAGCAATCCCTCACCACTGGGGCGGGGTATTGCTGCATGACCTCTTGCAGGGAAAGATGAGCGGGGGAGTGATGATCCAGGTAGGCGGGCAAGCCCGCTTCGATGCGCAGGGATTCAATCAGCTCCAAATGCAGGTGGGGGACGTATTGCCCATCGGCACCACCGATGGTGCCAAGTTGTTGCCCACGTGCAAGCAAGGTACCACGCTTGACGCGAAGCTCCTTCAAATGAGCATAGAGGCTTTGGATGATGCGTCCATCGGGGCAGCGGTGAGCCAGCACGACCACATTCCCCCAAGCCTCAGCTGGGCAGCCGCTGTAAACGACCAATCCGCGACCCATGGCGTAGACGGGTTCCCCCTCATCGCTAGCACCACCACCGATGCCATTGAGGTCGCTACCAAGGTGCATGCCCCCGCGCTTGGCGTTGGGCGTGCCCATGGCTTGGGCATCGTAGAAAAAGGCACCTTGGGCGGTTCCGCAGGGGTACTCAAAGCCATCAATCGTGGGCAGCATGGCCAAATCCTCGGCCGATAAAAGGCAGAGTTGGCGCACAAAGACATCCTTCGTGCCCGAATGCGCGCGGGCAAAGGCCGTCTGGGTCGGGGCGTGCGTGGGTGATTCGGGCTTGGTGAACAGGTAGGCAGCAGCAGTAAGCCCCAACAACAACAGGAGGATAGAGGCATATCTCAAGGGACTTTTTCGCGCGCGCGTGCTCACATGATGATTATAACCTTTCTGATGCCCAAAATACAAGTGCAAACCCATATCATTTGCTGTTCTAAGCAAAAAAAGCGTTGCTAAGCCCGATGTAAAAGCACTTTGGGCTTGTCAAGGTCTTAAGCTCAAGCTATACTAAGCCCAGCTTAACTTCTTTAAGCTACTGCGCTCGCTGATAAGGCGCTCTGTTACCATGGCAGATTTTTCCAGCCGTTTCGCTGTTTACTTATCAGAATATTTCCTTTCAATCAATTGATGAGCAATGACACCACCTTGGTGCAGCTCTTTGTTATCGAAAGGTCTTATCGAAACTCTCAACATCACAAATCAAGCAACTAAGCACCCTGTCACCATGTCTGGACACAACAAATGGTCAAAAATTAAGTTCCAAAAAGCCGCTACCGATGCTAAAAAAGGTAAGGTTTTTGCTCGTTTCTCTCACGAAATCACCCTAGCAGCCAAAAGTGGCGGTGGTGATACGGATACCAACCCACGCCTGCGTGCCGCCATTGAAGGGGCTAAGGCCGCCTCCATGCCCAAGGACAACATCGACCGCGCCGTCAAGAAGGGCACAGGTGAGTTGACAGGCTCTACCATCATTGAAGTAACCTACGAAGGCTACGGCCCAGCTGCAACCGCTTTCATCGTGGAAGCTGCGACCGATAACACCAACCGCACCTCCTCCGACCTGCGCACCATCTTTGGTAAGAATGGTGGCAACATGGGCACCCCCGGTTCGGTCTCCTACCAATTTGACCGCAAGGGCGAAGTGCGCCTCATTGATGCCGCCATGGACGAAGATAGTGCCATGGAACTGGCGATGGACGCCGGTGCCGAAGAATTTGAACAGGGCGATGACGATGGCGAATGGGTCTTCACCTGCGGACCAACCGAGCTGCAAGACCTCACCCACGCCCTCACCGAAGCTGGCAAAAAAGTCACGGGCATGACCTTGGTCTCCATCCCCCAAACACCTGTAGAAATCACCGACCTTGCCACCGCGCAAAAGGTCTTGAAAATCTATGAACTCTTGGATGATTACGATGACACCCTCAACGTCTTCTCCAACTTTGAAATCTCGGATGAGATTTTGGCACAGCTCTAAAGCTTGAGCCCCTTCCCCCCCCTTATTCTGTACCTCCATCATGAGTGTCTCTGACGACAAGATTCATCCTGAGCCTGAACCACGCCGCCGTGGGCGACCACCTGGCAGCAAAAATAAGCCCAAGGATACACCCAGTCCCGCCGCCGAAGCACCCGCCAAGCGCCAGCCCCGCAAGCCTCGCGCCCAAGTCGAAAACAAGCCAGAAACAGCTACCCCCAAGCCCCAGCCCAAAAAAGAGCGCATCGCCATCAAGCATGAAAGCTTTGATCAAGGTGAAAACAACAAGCGCGAAGAGGGTGGGCAAAGGCAGCGTCACTGGCAGAAAAACCGCAAGGGAAAGCAAGCGTTCAACAAGGGACCACGCGATAAGCGCGACAATCGTGATCATCGTGATTATCGCGATAATCGTGGTGGGGACAGGCCACAGGGCGAACGCCAGCAGGGGAAAAATCAACAAAAGTTCCAGAAGAACAAGCCGCAGCGTGAGCCCTCGCGCGAGCGAGCCTATGTCCCCATCGGCGAGCCCGAGGAACACAGCGGCCTGCTCATCATCACCCCCAAAAACTATGGCTTCGTGCGCCCTCTGGGTGGCACCGCAACGCCAGAGGAAGGCGCGGTCTATGTGCCTGCTGATTTGATTGCGCAGTACCACCTGCGCCCCCATGTCCAAATCACGGGCATGGCGCAAAAGTTTGAGCGTGGGCATCAAATGATTAGCATCACTGAGGTGAACGGCATGCCCCCAGAGGCAGCTGCGGCACTACCCCACTTTGATGAGCTTAAGGCCGTCAACCCCAGCCACCGACTCGCCTTTGAGACCGAGCCCAGCCGCTACACAACGCGCACACTGGATTTGGTCGCACCTGTTGCCCGTGGGCAACGCGGCCTGATTGTCGCCCCACCTCGCACCGGCAAAACAACCCTGTTGATGCACATTGCCGAGGCCGTGCAAGAGAATTACAGCGAAGACATGCACCTGATGATTCTGCTGGTTGATGAACGCCCCGAGGAAGTGACCGAATTTAAACGCAGCTTGCCTGGGGCAGAGGTCTATGCCTCCAGCAACGACAGCAAGGTTCGTGAGCATTGCCAAACGGCAGAAATGTGCATTGAACGCGCCAAGCGCCTCGTTGAAGGGGGTAAACATGTCTTACTGCTGCTCGACTCCATCACCCGACTGGCACGCGCCTACAACAACGACCAACGCGGCAGTGGTCGCACCATGAGTGGGGGTATTGACGCCCGCGCCTTGGAGATTCCGCGTCGCCTCTTTGCCGCTGCCCGCAATACCCGCACCGCTGGCTCACTGACCATTTTAGCCACCGCGCTGATTGAAACCAACAGCCGCATGGACGACCTTATCTTCCAAGAATTTAAGGGAACAGGTAATATGGAACTCGTTCTCAACCGCCGCATTGCCGAGATGTACATCTACCCTGCGGTCGATATCCTCAAGAGTGGCACCCGACGCGAAGAGCTGATTTTGGCGGAGATGAGTCTGGAGAAAATTCGCCTCATTCGTCGCGCCTTGGCGGGGCACAAGCCTGTTGAAGCCATGGAACGACTGCTCTTCTTCCTTCGCAAATACAAGAGCAACGCCCAGATGCTGCTCGATTTGAAATCTCGATAAATTTAGAAACAAGCACCATGTACACGCAACGTTACAAAGCCATCCCCGCCTCCTTTTACCAAGCTAAGCGCGATGAACTCGCCGCCAAGCTTGCAGCGAACTCCCTGTTGATCATTCACTCCAACGACATTGCACCGACCAATGCCGATGGGGCTTATGCCTTTCAGCAGAACACCAACTTCTTTTACCTGACAGGCATCGACCAAGAGGAGTCCGTCTTACTGATGCGTGTTGGAGAGAACGGAGAGCGCGAAGATTGCTTGTTGCTGCGTGAAACCAACGATAAAATTGCCGTTTGGGAGGGCGCGCGCCTGACCCAAGCCGAAGGCATGCAACTTTCGGGCATCAGCGATGTTCGTTGGACCAATGAATACAAAGCCTTGCTTGACGAATGGGTACCGCAAAGCCGCAAGCTCTACTTTGAAGTAGACCAACACCTGCGCCGCTTCACCGAGGTGCAAACGCGCAATGAACGCATGGCAGCCGAGTTAAAGGAACAATACCCAGCGCTTGAAGCTGACTCCATCTATGAACTGATTTCTGAAATGCGCTTAGTCAAAAGCGAAGAAGAAATCGAGCAGCTGCGCGAAGCCTGCCGCATCACAGGAGAAGGGTATTTGGATACCATTAAACGCGTGAAAGCAGGCATGGGCGAGTGGGAAATTGAAGCCTCCTTAGGCTATGAATACATCCGACGTGGCTCGCGCAAGCACTCCTTCTTGCCCATTGTGGCCAGTGGGGCGAATGCCTGCGTGCTGCACTACATCAGCAACCATGGTGTTTGCAAGGATGGGGACATGGTTTTATTTGACACGGGCGCAGAATACGGCAACTACTGCGGTGACATGTCCCGCGTGATACCCGTCAATGGCAGCTTTACACCACGCCAGCGCGAAATCTATGATGCGGTAGCAGCCGTGCATCTGAAAGCCATGGAATTCATGAAGGTGGGTGTCATGAAGGCTGATTATGAGAAGCAAGTGCAACAATTCATGGGTGAACAACTCGTGAAGGTGGGCTTGTTGACCCAAGAAGAGCTGGATGCTGATTTGATGAGCATCCGCAAGTACTTCATGCATGGCACCAGCCACCCGCTGGGATTGGATGTTCATGATGTAGGACCATCGAACCCCGCCTTTGCCGTGGGTCAAGTCTGGACGATTGAGCCGGGCATCTACGTGAAGGAGGAGGGGATTGGTTACCGATTGGAGACGGATGTCGTCATCCGCGAAGATGGGGTTGAAGATTTGCTTGCCTTTGTGCCGCTGCATGCGGATGATGTGGAAGCGGCGATGCGCTGATGCTGCGTCACGGCTGGTTAGTGGGGATTGTTTTAGGGCTCGGCATATATTCCCACAAAATCATCCCCACCCACAAAATTAACTTGCTTCCACCACCCTGCACATGGTAGTCTGGGTGCAGATTTATTTCATTCACTTCTATGGCTCAACCTAAAATCTACGTCGGTTTAGAAATTGGAACCACAAAAACATGCATGGTGGTAGCAGAGGTCTATCCCGATGCCAAGGCCACCATCATCGGGATTGGCAAAGTCCCCACGGTCAAGGTTGTCAAGGGTGAGATTGTGGATGAAATCGATGTCCGTAAATGTGTGACCGATGCTTGGCTACAAGCCCAAGACCACGCCAATGTGGATATTTGCAGCGTCATTTTATCCGTGACGGGCGAGCACATGAAGGGCGAAAACCGCACAGGGCTTTACCGCTTGCCCGATGGCGAATTTGAAGTCCAAGAGAAACACCTCAAGGAGGCACGCAACAGTGCCTTTAAAACTCATTTAACGTCAGAGCGCATGGTCACCGACCGTGTGATGGGTCCCTTCATTTTGGATGATAAGGAATCCACCTACCACCCTGTCGGTTTGTCCGCCCAGACCCTCAAGTTTAATATTCATGAGATGCATGGGATTCAAACCCGCCTGCAAAACTCGCTGCATTGCGTGCGCAACATCCCCTTAGAGGTGGACTCCATGGTCTTTGCCCCCTATGCAACAGCGCAGGTCATCTTAAACCGCCAACAAAAAGATGCTGGTGCCTTGGTGATTGATATTGGTGGCGGTACAACCGACTTTATTTGCTTTTACGATGGTCACGTGGTGGCCTCGGGGTGCGTGCCCGTTGGTGGTAACACCATCAATCAGGACATCATTAAGGTCTCCAAACTGCCTGTCAGTAACGCCGCCGCAGAGAAATTTAAATGCCTCTATGGTCATGCCTTTGCCAATGTGGAAGATAAATCCGAGATTGTCTACCAAAGTGAAAATGGCTTGCAGGAAGTGCGCATGAAGCGGGGGGATTTGAACCGCATCATTTGTGAGCGGCTGTATGAGACCCTAAATCTGGTCAAGAAGCGCATCCCCGAGCAAGCCTTAGCCAACCCCCACATGGCAGTTTACCTGTCGGGTGGGACGAGTGTGATGCCCGGTTTAGATGAATTGGCCCAGCGGATTTTTAATCGCCCCGTCTACCAGCCCGATTTACCATCGGATGATGATCAGTACAGTTACCTGCGTGACCCGCGCTATTGCACGGCAATTGGTCTGATTCGCTACGCGCAGCTTTTTGAGGAGGATGATGACCTTCAACGACCCCGCTCCTTCTGGGCACGGCTCAAGGGCTTGTTTAGCGGCAAGCGTTGAGCATCGTTTGTGTTGCTATTCACGACCATGCTAGCAAGACATGCGTTTGGAGCTTCAATTAACCGAGCAGGGACACCTTCACCTCATCAGCGATAGCCATCGCCCCCAATCACGCCTTCAACGCGCACTCAAGCAATCGGTCGGTGCCCTCATGCTCGATCTGCTTGCCCATGGTACCCCTCCAAATAGCAGCCCCATCTTCCACTGGCTGCTCGAACGGGCTCGCGAGGCCTGCACCCGCTACCTGCGAGCCCTGCGCCAAGGCAAAGAACCCACCTGCTCCATCTCCCACCAGCAAGCGCAGCAACTGCTCGATAGCATGCCGCCCCTGCGCGGAGAAAGACCCCAAACCAAACACCTAATTGCTTGGCATCAAAGCCTTGATATCGCCCTAGCCGAACTGCCCGCCCGCAGGGGGAAAAGTGCGGAGCAATGGCTTTGCGCTCTCTCCGATGGGTGGAAGCAGCTTGGCATGATCTCCCTGCACCTAGCCGAAAATGGGGGAGACTCGGCCGAGCACGCTCCCTTCGCCTTCTTAGCGACCTTTGTCCACCAACTCAGCTCCGACGACAAGCCCCGCCACATGCCACTTGGACTTGCCGCCCGCGCCTATGCCGATGACAAGCCCGCCCTGCTCGCCCTACTCAACCCCCTGCAAGTAGCTGCGCAGCGCAGCCCCTTCCTTCAAGAGCTCATCAGCTCGGGCGGCATCTACAAACCCAGCGCATGGACAGCACGCCAAGCCTACCACTTCCTCTGTGCCGTCCCCGATATCGAATCAGCCGGTATCGAAACCCGCATGGTCAAGCTCTGGAACACCCTACCCCCCAAGGTGGAGTTGGAGGTTCGTCTCGATACCCCCAAGGAGGGCACAAAAACCAACTGCACAGCTCGACAGGGGCTCAACATCCACAGCCTGCTGCACTTCTCCGCCCGCGCCGCCCTAGGCAATCAGGCCTTAAGTGATGCCGAGCTGGAAGAGCTGATGGCGGGGGAAAATGGGCTCATCCGCTTTCGGGGGGAATGGGTGCGGCTTGATGCCCGACGCCTCAAGCAGCTCATGGAGCAATGGCGCACCGCCATTCGCATGCACAGCGGGGGCATCCCCCTGCTCGTGGGGCTGCGTTACCTGCTTGGCAAACGACGCGACAGCATCCCCCAGCTGCCCGATGATGACGATGTGCGACTCGTCGCGGGGGAAGCCATCCTACGAGCACTCGAACAATTCCATAACAGCACAGGCAACACAGCACTGCAAGTACCAGAAACACTACGCGCCACCCTGCGCCCCTACCAGCTGGAGGGCGCACAATTCCTCGCGCGCTGCACGGCGGGTGGTTTTGGGGCCTGTCTGGCCGATGATATGGGGCTGGGCAAAAGCATCCAAGTCATCAGTTGGCTGTGTCACCTGCACGCCCGTGGGGATTTAAGCCGAGGAGCCGCCCTCATCATCGCGCCCGCATCACTGCTGGGCAACTGGCAACAAGAACTCCACCGCTTCGCCCCGCATCTGCGCTGCTGCATCCTCCACCCCGACACCCTCAGCCCAGCCGAAAACAAACTGCTTGAGCACCAGCCCCACCAGCTGCTACAGGACTGCGAGGTCGCCCTGAGCAGCTACGGCATCGCCACCCGAAGCAGCGCGCTAGCACAGCATGAAATCAGCGCCATCGTGCTGGATGAAGCCCAAGCCATCAAGAATGCCGACTCGCAACGCAGCAAAGCCATCCTACGCCTCAACTCCCCCCGACGTGTCGCGCTGAGTGGAACCCCCGTGGAAAACCGCCTGATGGAACTCCACAGCCTCTTCGCCTTCCTCAACAACGGGCTGCTGGGCACAGCAACGCAGTTCCGAAGCATGCTCAAGGACATCGAAACCAAGGGCAAGAGCGACTACAGCTCACG
>JAWXTZ010000100.1:0-8436 GCA_044433085.1 Akkermansia sp. | reverse complement strand
GGGTTCGGGCGTGGGGGCAGGTTCAGGCTTAACTTCTGGTTCCGTTTGAGCGGGGGGCTGCGGTTCTGGCTCGGGCTCTGCTTCTGGTTTAGTCTCGGGCTCCGTGCTGGGTGCGGCTTCTTGCTCGCTGGGGGCTTTGTCCTTGTGGGCAATGGCCGTGCGTGGGGTGGGTTCGCAGCTGCTGAGTAGTGCCGCGCAGAGTACAAGACCTGTCAGGGGGAAATGGGGTTTCATGATGCGTAGAAAATGGGCTTACTTGGGGGCTTTCTCGCCCGTATGCAGTCGTGCTGGTTGGGTGACGCGGTATTTGGTGGCGATGCGGGCATTGGCATCGGGGATGGCGCGTCGCTCAAAGATGAGGGGGCGCGAGGCATCTGCGAGCTCGATGACCACATAGTCACTCTTGCTATCCTCTGATTTGGGGTAAAGGAGTTCGTAGAGGTGGTTTAAGCCCTTGACCTCCACACCGTTGACCTTGGTGACGATGCGTCGGCCATAATCGCTGAAGCGGGCATTGAGTTCATCCGTCAGCACCTTGGTGAGTAGGACGATGTCCTCTTTATCATCATCACCCGCCCTTTTGACGAATTGGCTAAGCTCCACCAAAAAGTTGGTGCTGTTGATTTTGTGAGCCTCGATGACATCCAGACCCAAGGGTTGGAAGAGCAGCCCTGCAAAGGTGACAAAGCGGGGGTCCTTGTCGTAACTGCGACCAATGACATCATTGTTGCTCAGCGGGCGCAGCGTGGCGGTGACATCTAAGTGCTGACCATCACGCAAGATGTGGAAGCGGACTTGGTCGCCTTTGAAGGCACGCTCGGCCAGCTCATTGAGCTGCATGCGCTCGCCATCCAGCTCAATCATCGCCGAGCTATCGACGGGCAAATCGTTGATGCGTAAGATGACATCCCCACGCTCCAGCACGCCATCACAGCTGCTTTGGCTGATGACATCACCGACAAGAACACCCATGCCATCATCCTTCAGCCCCAATTGCTCGCGCATGCTGGGGTTTTGCAGATGGAAGAATCGCACGCCCAAATCCACATATTGATCGTAGAGTCCATCCTGAACATCCGTCAAAAAGCGCTGAATGACGGGTGCGGGGATGATGTAGCCCGTGCTGTTGGCACTCAAAAGCCCCTGAAAGGCCACCCCGATGACCTTGTCATCCTTAAAGGCGGGGCCCCCGCTGTTGCCGGGGTTGATGGCGGCATCAACCTGCACCGTCAGGTGGGAGCTATTGCGGGGGTGGGCGTAGGTGTTGGTTTCAATACGCGAGACAATGCCGCGCGTGACCGACAGGCGCGTGCCACCAATGGGGTAGCCAACCACGCGGACAGTCTCCTCCAACTTGGGCAGTTCATGGCTCAACTGGGCGATGGGAACATCATCAAAGGCGGTGGTCTCCTCAATCTCCAGCAGGGCGAGGTCGGCATCATGCGCCACATGGCGAACATGCGCAGGGATTTTGCGCGCATCCCCATATTTGGAAATATAGATGCGCTCGGCATTGGCAATCACATGGGCATTGGTCATGAAGAGACCCTTGCTCACCAGAAAACCCGTGCCGCTGCTGCTGGCATAGTTGCCAGCCTGCCACGGTGTTGCAAAATCGGGGTTGCGCTTAGCGACCTCCACCCGCACGATGCCTTGGTAATAATCGGTGACATTGAGTTGAGTGGTCTTTGATTTTGGCGCTACCTCCATACTGGGCAGGGGGGCAGCAGGTGCAATGCTTGTCGCATCGACGCTACCCTCGGCAATCGCCGTCGCGACAGGAATAGCTTTCTCCTTCTGCACCTCGGCCGCAGGAGCTGGTTCAGGACTGGGCGGCGCCACCTTGTCCGTATCGGCAAGAGCCTCCCAACTTAAAAAACTGAGAAAAAGAAAGAAACTTGATTTCACAGCTCATAGTATGGATTTTATCAGCAGAAGCGTCAAGTTAAACTTTCGTAACCGTTAATTTTTATGCCCAAAGAAAGCTCCAAGCGTACCATACTGGGGCATTAGTCAAGCCGTGAGCAAAAGCAAATCTGCTTGTCTGCTAGATGATTTAAATAGCTTTAAATTTTAGCCTTCCTATCAAGAAAGTATGTAAGGTACCACCGTGCATGAGTCATGGTGGTAAATGAAAAGACGAGTTTAGGTGTTAAGCATTCGCTTAAAGTTCGCTTAAAGTTCGCTTAAAGTTCGCTTAAAGTTCGCTTGAAATAATGGAGGTCTTGCTTTCTTAAGTATCTGATAATCAATTTAATTTATTTAATTGCGTTGCGAGTGTTCGCTTGAAGTTCGCTTAAAGTTCGCTTAAAGTTCGCTTAAAGTTCGCTTAAAGTTCGCTTAAAAGTGGGCTCTAGGATTTTAATATCCACATTTTTCCTTGTGTTGCTTCAATCAGATCCGACTTCCTTAATTCCGTCAATAAATTGCCGATTTTGTTTGTCTTTTGCTCTTCCGACAAGATATCAGGTAGTTTATTGAGGAGTAATTCCTCGAATCCAGCCCTAGAAACCGATCCATGGTCTCTAAGCGCTTTAATGATAAGTTCTTTGTAGAAGTTGTTATCCAGACCTTCGTTTTTCGTATATTGCATTTCCTGACCTGTGACTTGTGCAAGCGTTTTGGCGAGATAGATATTTGGGCTTCTACCAGAAATGAGTTTTTTCTTTCGGAGGTATTTTACCTCTTCCGCAGATAAGGGCTTATGAAAATAAACTCTATTGAGCATTTCCATGTCCACTAGTGTGAGATTCGTATGATTGATGAGCAAGTTGGTGTATCGTTCATCAAGAACTTTCCCAATGATGCTGACTTGTACCTTTCTTGCGTCTGCATCAATTTCATAATTAGGCATGGGGAAGAATCGTTCTCGCTGAGCTTGAAACATCTTCCTGATGCCGCTACCAATGGTATCAACCATTCGGAGCTCCCGCATGGCCTGTACTAAGTGCGGGTTTCTGTATTTCGTCTCAGGCGCATTACTCCTTAAAACTTCCTGAATACTAGAGGGGATGAACTGACCTCTGTTTTCAAATAACAGGCTATCTTCATACTCAATCACATTGATTTTTGCCTTTTCAAGGTAATCTTGGTGAGCAAGCGCATTATAAATAGCTTCACGAATCACGTATGGTTCGTAGGTGTCAATCTCTTCGGGGAATAGCGTCTTCTTACTGCTATTGATGTAACGATACTTCAAATTGCGAATTTGCCTATAAATCTCTTCAACCGTAAGAATGAAAGGGCAGGTTTTAATGAGGTAGTCGCGCGCTTGTCCTTCCGAATTGCAGAGTATCCAACGAATTTCGCCAATGTAGGGGGATAGAAGTGTAGAACTTTCCTCCTTGCCTAAAAGCAACAAGGCTGCTCTGGTAATCTTGCCTTTAATCGTTACTTTGGCTTTGTTTAAAAAGGTGATATCGTCCCATTGTTCAATCTGTTCAAGAAGGTGCTGATTTTTCTCTGTGTAGAGCTCCCTCGCTTTACTAATGGCGGATGGGTCTAAATCTTCAAGTGATGCCTCTGGAACAATCTGTGCGGACCAGTCAGATTCCGAAAGATAAATGCGTCGTTCTAAATCGGGGTATTGGCTCAACTCGGTTAGGCTGGAGCCTATGCGAATCCACTTGTTCTTTTGGTAACTGATGGGTTCACCTGTCGCTGAGGGGATTTTAAAGATAACAAGATGCTTGCTATCGTAGTCCAGTTCAATGATTTCGTAGCAGCCCTTACGCTGAAATTGAGAATCGAGCCATAAATGGAAATTCTGAGATGATTGACTACCCTTCTTGGGTGAGTATGTCGCCGAGGAACTCCAGAAATTGGTACCAACAATATTCCAAGTCTCATCTTCTACGCCAAGAACGAGGTACGCATAAGTTTGGTCATGAATACATGCCGCGTTGGCAAGCCCTGAAATGTATTTACCGACCTGCTCGAATGATATGCTGCTGCCATGATGTCCCGAAGAATCACTGATATTGAGTTTAAACTCTAAGTAGGGGAGTTCTCCACCAAGGGAGCCCCTTTCTTTCGCTTTGTCAATTAAATCAAGTAAAAGTTTTTCAGAATAATCCATACCTATATTGGGGAATCTTACTTTGTCTTGCTTTGTTTTGTCAATATAATTTCCACGATAAAGGATACTTACCTTAAAAAGATGATTTCATAAATCAGCGCACCTTGCTGAGGGGTGGGGCTGCGGAGGATGACTTGCTGGCAGCCCTCGGGCAGGGCGATGTGGCGGATGGTGGGGTCGTCACCTTGGATGAGTTCGGCACCCTCGATTTGCAGCTCGTTTAAATGAGTACTGATGAGGCAGAGTTGGCGGCAGCCCTCGGGGATGGTGATGGGGAGTTCGCTCATGGTGCTGGCATCCCATGCGCTGAGGAGGTCACCATCCATCAGTGCCTTCTTGTCGCTGCGGGGCATGCCCGCATCACAGAGGATGGCGAAGGCTTTGAGTTGAATCTCGGTGCTGACTGTGCTGGTGTAGCTTAGCTCCATGCCGCGTAGGTCTTGGGCGGGCAGTTGGTCGGGGGCTATGCTGATGCTGCTCTCTCCCTCTTTGGGCTCGGGGAGCTCTTGCTCGTGGCTGCTGCCGTCGGCAAGCGATAGGGTCAAACGCATCTTGTGATAGATTTTGCGCTTACCAAGGTCAATGACGATGCCCTTGGCCTTGACGGCCTTGCTGAGTTGAAGACTGATGCTCTCCTTAGACCTGATGGTGCTGTACTCTAACTGCTGGTTGATGCCCACTTGGCTGTCGGTGCGTTGGATGCTGAGTTTCGCCCATTCCTTGACCGTGCTTTGAGCATGGTCGGGGGCTTCGTCTTCCACATTAAATTCGCAGAGACTCAGCAGATTGCCTGACTTCGCCTCGGTAATGGTGAAACGCAGGTAGCGCGCTTGGATGGGGGCACTGCCCGTGCTGACGCTGATGCGGTCGCCGCTGCAAGCTTGGCCAAGCTCTTGCCAGTTTTGTCCATCCACGGAGTAAGTCCATTGTCCCTGTTCGGGGTAGTCATGGGGGCGTTCCCCACCCATGATCAGATTGATTTGTCCCACGTCCTGCGGGGAACCCAAGTCAAATTGAACCCAATCACCCACGGCTTGGTGCTCACTGCTTGCCCAAAACTGTCGGTGTTCTGGTCGAAAATCTTCTCACTGCCAGCATTGTCACTGCCTTGCGAGTGGCTGAATTGAATGCTGTTTTTTTGCTCCACAGCGGATTTGCCGCTGAGTTCTCGGTAATAGTGTCGGGCGGCCGCATGGGCGCAGTCCATGACGAGGGGGGCTAGGATGACGGTGCCAACCTTGGGGCGCAGTTCGCTGTTTTGGCTATCTTCCATGGCTGTCCATGCCTGCAACAAGTCGCTGAGCTTGCTGGGGCTATCACCTGCCAGTTTGGGCTGCAGCAATTGCAGAGCATGCTTGCCAACGCGCCCCATGCGGGTGTAGAGTTGGAACCACGCACCAATCTCTTGCCGAAGGTTGGCGAGTTCTGGGTCTTGCTTGAGTTGGATGCCCGAGTCGCAGATGGCAACGAATTCTTGATGGAGCTGCTGGGTGGCAGGGGGTGGCAAGGGAGCTTTGCCCAATGCTTGGCGCAGGGCGGCTGCCGCCTGTTGAATGGCGGTGGATTCTTCTCGCTTGTAGCCATCGCTATGGCGCCCCATGTCGGCATTGTGCCCGCAGAAGCGGGTGAGGGCCTCGGCCGCTGTGGGGTAGAGCCGCGCGATGCCGGTCTTCCAGCTTTGCACCGAGTCGAAGTTGGCGATGTTCCACGTGTAGTCCGCCACGCCAAAGAGCCCGACTTTGCTGGCCTCGGCCCACTCCATGGGGTTGGCGACCAGCCCGCTGAGCAGCTGCTTCATCGCGGGGTCTTGGTCTAAGCCATAGGTGCGCCCCATGGCCAGTTGGCTGCGCTTGTAGTCGTTGCAGGGCCAGTTCCACCAGATGAAGCTGGGGCGACCCAAGGCTTGGTGAACCCACTCTTGCCCCGCCTTGGTGATGTTGGCGATGACGCTATCGCCCGTCCACATAGGCTTGATATCGGGATTGAGCTTTTGCCCCAGCTCAGTGAGCCATGCGGCTGGAGTCCAAATCTTGCAGTAGCCCGTGGGGCACATGATGAGGGCTTCCAAGTCCTCATGCTGCTTGATGAAGTGCTCGTCAATATAATTGCAGAGCTCCGCCTGACGGCTGGCTTGGCTGATGTTGCCGCTGGAGTCATCGACAAAGCAGGCGAAGTGGCGCACACCTAGCTCATACATCTGCTCCAACTTGGTGAGTAGGGCTTTTAAATCGGGTTGCCCCCCCTCCTTCTCCCAGTCAATAGTGTCGGCTGGGTGGATGGCCCAGACAAATTTGACGTGGTTTTTGGCGGCTAGTTCGCAGAGTTCGCTGATTTGTGCCGCGACATCATCGGGGTAGGCTGTGCGGCAGTCTTCACCATGGTGGTAGGGGTCATCCTTGGGTGCCCAGATGTAGGTGTTGAGTTTGTTGCGGGCGTAAAAGCGGATTTGTTGCTTGCGGTCATCGTGGCTCCAAGGGCGACCGTAATAGCCCTCCACCACACCTCGGTAGGGCAGGTCGGGCCAGTCGACAATGGTACCGATGGGAAGTTTGCCGAGGCGGGCAATGCCCTCATCAAAATTCTCGGGGTAGG
This sequence comes from Akkermansia sp., assembly GCA_044433085.1. Classification (GTDB taxonomy): domain Bacteria; phylum Verrucomicrobiota; class Verrucomicrobiia; order Verrucomicrobiales; family Akkermansiaceae; genus Akkermansia. The sequence goes on along the minus strand of JAWXTZ010000100.1, from coordinate 1,766 downwards.
GGTCTTGTTGGGCGGTTAGGGTATTGCTTAGCAGGGGATTGTCGAGCAGTTGAATGAGGGTTTGCTTCGCGTAGTGCCGCCCAGCGGCATCGTAGCTAAAGACTTGCAACTCGCCCTTCTTGATGAGGATGGCATAGGCACCTTCCACCTCGGGCAGGGTGATGACGCCATCCTCCACACTGCCCTTAGCGATGCTTTCCCCCGATTGCAGCTGGGTGTAGGTGATGTTGCTAACATGGGTGTAGACCTTGCTTAAATGGCACTCTTGCGGGGTGGGGTAAATCGCCGCTGGGCTTGGCTCGACCTCGGGTTCACTGGCAGAAATGATGGGGCATTGCCAGCAGAGTAGGAATGCTAGAAGAGAGCTAAGTTGTCGGGGAAGCGGAATCATGGTAGGGAATGGAACTCTATCTTAGTATTTTGGCGACAAGGTAGCAAGGGGAAAATAGCTGGGGACCTTGCAAAATTAGGCGTGATGAGTTTTGGGAGCGAATCTAGAGCCAAACCGATGCACGCGACATCAGCACTTGATAATCCCCGCGCGTCGCATGTACTTCAGGTGCATGGGGGCTGGGCTCAAATCGTTGGGCAGTTCGGTGCCTTTAAGCAGGTGCTGGGCGAGTTGCTGGCTGACCCATGGGGCGGTGGTGCAGCCACGGCTGCCGAGACCCGCTAAAAGATAATGACCCGCGCGGTCGGGGATGGCACCTGCCACGGGTTGCGAGTGCCGAATGATGGGGCGCACGGCGGCACGCATGCGTAAAATGGTCCAGTCGCCATCGTAGCGTTGGGTGAACTCGTGCATCAGCTCACTGGGCGCGGTGGGGGCGGGGGTGCTGGGGTGTGCCCACGACCAGTCGTAGCTGGCCCCTAAGCGCCAGATGTCCCCATGTTTGACCAGCCAATGCCCAAAGTGAAGCACCACTTGCGGTTGGTCGAAGTCGGGTAGCTCTAAATCGAGGATGCAGCCTTGCGAGAGGCGGCTTTCGAGGTAGGGGAGCTCTAGAGTTTTAGCTAGTTCAAAGCCTGTGCACCAGATGACGGCTCGGTACGCTTGCCCGCGCCATGTGATGGTGCCGTCGGCATTGTTGGAGATGTCGCTGGGCTGCACATGGGCCTCCTCAAAGGCATTTTGTGCCTTCAGCCAATCACGCTGGGCATTGACTAATAGTTCTGCATGCAGAACGGCTGCACCACGTGTGATGGCCGCGCAGCCCTTGCCCTTCCAATCCCCATACCATGGCAGCAGGGGGCCGGCAAAATGGGCGCTTTCTGCCTCCGCTTGGCGGCTCTTCCAGCAGGTGATTTGTTCCTCATCCTCTAGCTCGCGCCAAATTTCTCCACATTGCCACCAGTGACCGTTTAGTTCGGCTTCTGTCTCGCGGTAGTAGGGGTGGGCGGCGGCAAGGCATTCTGCCTGTCGCCAGTCGGGCTTGATTTTGCGCCCCAACAGGGGGTTGACCAGCCCAGCTGCCACGCGCGAGGCCGTGTCCGCAATGGGGCGGTCAATCACGAGGCATCGTTGCCCCGCCTTGATGAGACGCCAAGCAAGGGCAGAGCCCGCAAGACCCTGCCCAATGATGAGGAATGGTAAGTTTGTATTCAAGGGCACCTTGCAAAATTCGTTTTAAAATGATGGCACCTCCGAAAATACCGCCAACTGCCCCATTTTTGACGTAATTTTGTGATAAATGTCGCATTTTCGCTTCAGATGCTTAGCATCTTCAGCTCAAAAGCTTCCATTTCTCATCAAAATCCCGTTTAAA
>JAWXTZ010000099.1:0-8722 GCA_044433085.1 Akkermansia sp. | reverse complement strand
ACAAGTAACTAACGAGCTCGCCTTAATCCAAGAGCCCATGTTAGCTACACATGAGCTCTTGCTCCAGTGAGTGATATTGTATCATCTCCCCCTTATTTTACCAGCTCTCAATATAAGAGTACCTATTTGCGACGCGAACGCTACAATATTACACCGATTTGCGACTAAAGTCGCATGATTGACGCTGGCAGCAGTTTAACCTTAGCTCAAATACCAATTGCTAGAGGTTCCCTAAAATTAAAGCACTGATATATCCGTACAATCGGTACCTTTTCTGTAAGTCCTAATTCACGATTCCACATTGAAGCGTAGCGACGCGCTTACTTACCAAGGCAGAATTGAGAGAAGATGGAACCGAGGATATCCTCTGTATCCACCTTGCCGGTGATGGAGCCCAAAGCATCCAAGGCGTCGCGCAGCTCAAGGCTAACGAACTCGGGGGAGACGGCTTGCTCTAGGCTTTCTTCTGCGAGATTGAGGTGTTGAAGGGCGCGTTCGATGGCGCTGCGGTGGCGCATGTTGATGGCGGCGAGGCTGTCCTCCTCCACCCCGCTGGTGAAGAAGAGCTCTTCGATGGATTTTTCCAAATCGGGGATCCCCTCACCCTTGATGCAGGAGATGCGGAGTGCATCGGTGTCATTGGCCCATGCCTCATGCAGGGGCAAATCGCACTTATTGAGCACGAGTAGGCGTTTGGTCGTCTCGGGCAGGTCGAGGTCTAGGGCGATGGGTGGGCGGGAAGCATCCACCACTTCGATGAGCAAATCGGCTGCGGCACCCGCTTGGCGGCTGCGCTCCATGCCTGCACATTCGATGGCATCAGCACTCTCATGCAGACCAGCGGTGTCAATCAATCGCAGGCAGAGGGGGCCGAGGTTGACGCGCTCCTCAATGGTATCGCGCGTGGTGCCCGCCACTTCGCTGATGATGGCGCGTTCATAACCCAGCAGGCAGTTGAGCAAGCTGGACTTGCCCGCATTGGGGGCACCCACCAGCACGGTGCGAACGCCTTCGCGCAGCAGTCGCCCCTCGTCAGCTGTTGCGAGTAGGGCTTGAAGTTGCTTGGCGATGCCGCGCAAGCGGGCGGTAAGCGCGGCTTGCGAGTCAGGGGAAATATCCTCATCAGGGAAGTCGATGTAGGCCTCGATATGAGCCGTGAGGGAGATGAGCTCTTGCACGGCAGCCCCAACTCGGGTGGAGATGGCACCGCCCAGTTGGTTCTGTGCAGCACGAAGGGCGAGGTCGGAGCTCGCGGCAATCACATCCATCACCGCTTCGGCTTGGGTGAGGTCAAGTTTGCCTTGTTCAAAGGCGCGGCGGGAGAATTCCCCCGCTTCGGCAGCCTGAGCCCCTGCGGCAATCAGCCGCTCTTGCAGGCGACGCACGACTAGCATGCCGCCATGGCAGGTGATTTCGATCACGTCCTCCCCCGTAAAACTGGCGGGTGCGGCAAAGTAGGTGGCGATGACTTCATCAATCACATGCCCCTGTTGGTCGCGTACCTTGCAGAGGGTGGCTCGTCGTGGCTCGAAGCTGCGCCCACCTGTGCAGGCGGAAAAGATGTCAAGCGCGCGACTGCCCGTCATGCGTAGCACCGCAAGGGCACCCGTGCCGACGGGCGTTGCTAAGGCGATGACGGTGGACTCATGCCAAGTGAATTCTTCGTTCATATCAGCGTTGGTAGGCCGTTGGGTCGGCTTCGGTGCGTAGATTCCAACGACAGGTTGGTTTTAAGATGGTGATGCAGCTGCGGGAATCAGCACCAGCTTCAAAAAGCGCGTATTGCCTTGGTGCGGGTAGAAAACAATCCTTGATGCGCCTTGTTAAATTGACCCATTTGCCCGCTCTTGCCCCAAGGAGTCGATAGATGAAGGGGGATTCTTCAACGAGTACGTTCCACTCGTCCTTAGCGCGTGGAGACCAAGCCAAATTGGCGCCAGTACAGACAAAGGTAGAGCTTATGACAGGAATCGTTTGCATGTTGACTCCCACTTGCAACAAATGTCGATAAAAGACCAAATCACCCGAAATTTTCCAGCGTGAATCATAGGCCATTTGATGCTGGTGAAAGGACGAGACCCGATAAAAAGAGGAATTGGTGATGCAGGTGCAATTGAGCCAAGATGACCACAATCTAGGTTTTACGGGGCGACGGTGGGCGATATAGCCCAGCTTGGCGTCCAGAATGATGTAGGAGCCGAGCAGGACATCCGCCTGTTGGTACTGCTCGAAATAGGGGGCAATCTCCGCCAAGGCACCAGGGAGGTACTGCTCATCACTATTGAGGTGGGCGGTGAAGTCGGCATCATCAGGCATTTGAGCCCAAGCGAGGTTGATGGCATCATACATGCCCGCATCCTTGCCGCTGACGTAGCTGAAGGTGTAATGGGGGATGTCCTTGCTCTTTTCCAGCCACTCGGCCAAGCGTTCTGCGGTACCATCGTTGGAGCCACCATCTTGGACATGGTGGTGCACGTGCAGCGTCTCGGTGCCTTGGTCGGCAACCGATTTGATGCACGCTTCGAGCCAAGACCAGTTATTGAAGGTGGGGGTAACGATGTAGAATTTCATGAGCTTGCGCGTCTATCATACAGGATTTGCAGGGCTTTGGCGAGCGAAAATCGCAAAAGCTCGTTGCTGCCAACAGTTATCGAATGTTGGGTGGCGGGGACTCGTCTGACACCTCATGAATGCATTTGTACCGTCCTTATCGACCCTTTTGGCTTTAGCTACTCTACCCATCTATGCTCAACATGATGCGCCAAGTTCAGTGGCTCGACTTGGGAGCTGGCATGTCATGCCCAGCAGTCCCCAGCGTTTGATGCCTTATTTGGAGGGGCTTTTCACCATGCCCGCCACCTGTCTGGAGCCCTCTCTGCTGGGGAAGACCGACGCCATCTCTGAAACCGCGCAGGCGATGAAGCGTCTGTCCGCTGATATCGGTTGGCATTATGACCTGACGCTGACCTTTAACTATGCTAGCCTGACCCCCAGCACGCATGGGATGAAGAGTGACTTTGTCTCCACCAACAATGAGTTTTGGGGCACGTGGACGCTCGCAAAAAGTGCGGATGACAAGCAGGGTATCTTTGTGATGATGGAGGCGGACTGGGGGGAGGGCTTTGGCTACAATCAAAACACGCAGGGGGTGCAGCAGAGCTTGGGCTCGCAGAGCAATCCCGTATCCGCCACGCGTGGTGGGGATGGGGTCTTCATCCCCCACCTCAGCTTGGGTTACAGCGGCTGGGATGGCAAGTTTGTCGCGATGGCGGGTACCTTGGATACCAGTAACTTTTTTGATCAGAACCGCTATTCCGCCAACTGGTCGGGCAATCTGCTCAACCTCTCCTTCAACTATAATCCCTGCTTGCCCATGCCTTGGAGCAACTGGGGCTACATGACCGCATGGCAGCCACATGACCATTTTTATGCCCTCTACGCCACCACGGGCAGCAACGCGCCCATTGGGCATAATCCCTTCCATTATATCAGCGATGATTACTGGGTGCATCTGGCCGAGCTGGGCTATGTCAACGAGGATGTGATGGGCTGGGGGCCTGGTACTTACCGATTCATCTACACCTTCACGCGCGAATCGAAGAAGGATGGCGTGGGGGCGGCGGTCAATGTCGAGCAGCAGCTTGGGAAGAATAACCCGCTGGGCTTCTTCCTGCGTGCGGGTTATATGGATGATGATGCCGCGCTTGTCTCGGGGGTGAAATCGGCTGTCACCTGTGGCTTTGTGTTGGATGCACCCTTCACCCAATCGGGCTGGGGTAGTCAGGATAACAACGACCAGCTCGCCTTGGGCTTGCTGTGGCAGCGTGCGGCCGAGGCAGAGCAAGCTCTGGAGCATCGGGATGAGTATGGGGTGGAGTTGTCGGCTGTCATTCAATTGACCCCCACCTTCTTTATTCAGCCCGACGTGCAGTACATCTTCAACCCCATCTATGCCAAGGATGGGCGCAGCGGAGCCTTTGTCTTTCAGGTGGAGACGAGCTTCCGATTCTAAGGTCCCCTTAAGGCGGGAGGGGGGCTTTTGCTATTGCAAGCCCATCCATTCCATGCTAGGCTTGCAGGTGAACCAAGCCTAGCATGCCTTACTTCATCACCCATTATGCGGATTTTAAGAGCCGCTGCCCCAACAAGCCCTACTGGCGTTTTATCATTGCCTATCAACTAGTCTTCACCCTGCTGCTCATTCCCTTCATGTGGCATTATACGATGACGCTGATTGCTGATTCACAGTTTCTCGATAGCTTGAGCTTGGTGGAGGGCATTGATACTGACGCGCTTTTGCAGATGAGTTATCGCGTGCTGCACGAGGCTTCGGCAAGCATGGTGCAAGATGGTGGCATCACCATGGCTTGCACGGTGATGGCGGCAGGAGTCGCCCTGCTTCTGCTGCTACCCACCATTGCAATGACGGTGTGTCGCTTGCGCGATTCGGGTAGCAGCCAGCTTTGGTGGCTGTCCTTATTGCCCAGCTACCTGCTGTATAGTTTGCTTTATCTGTACCCAGATAGCAGCTTATGGGATGGGCGCTTCTCCCTGTTCTCTTCCCTATGCAGCATCCCCAGCCTGCTCTTTTTGGCGGTGCTGGTTAAGGCAAGCTCTAAATTCCCTTGCCCAAGGCATCGTCCATGACGGCAGCCATGCGACGCAGCGCGGCAGATGTTCGCATGCTCAGCGCTTGATTGGGGGCAGCATTGGCACCGCGTGGCACCTTGACACTTTGCCCCGTGGAGCGGTTGATGTGGTAAAAAGCGGGTGGGGTAAAGGCGATGTAGCTTCCATAGGGATTGCCGTTGAAACTGCTTACACTGTCCATGGAGCCATCGGGATTGATTTGGACGAGCTGTGTTTCCTCGGCTGATTGTCCGGAAAAGGCGAGACTACCATCAGGCAAGTAGATGTTGTTGACTTGCTCTAGCGGGCGAACTTGCAGCTTGGGGGTAATGGCGACGCTTTGTTGATGGGGTTTTAAGTCCTTGACGGTCGCTTCGGCATCGACCTTGGCGACATATTCTTGCAACTCGGTGGGGCTGAGACCCTTGTTGTGTTGGTGGCAGCTGCATAACATAATGCCCATCAGGCTGAGGGAGAAAATCTTAATCATGTGGGGTGTGATGCGCCACAAGGCTTAGCTGTTGAGAAACGGTTGGGGGGGGTGAATAGTAGCTCGAAGCATTACTATTCACAACCGCCTAAAAAAATAAGCCCTTACGATGCGAAGCATCGTGAATGGGGTCTGGGGTGCTGGCACCCCAGTGGTTTCCAAAGGCAAAGCCTTTGGTGGGTTAAGTCAGATTGCGGATGAGCAATGCTGAGACGACGAAAGTGAGGGACACTTCTCGAACGGTGCTGCGAAGCAGCATGAGAAGGATAAGCCCTTGCAGGGTTTGGGACAGAGTCCCAAGGGCACCAACTTACCCTCAACAGATCAACACAAATGCCTGCGTAGCAAGCCAAGCACCATGCTACTCGCCAAGTTGGTGCCCCCCTTGTTCCTCCCGAGCGAAGCGAGGCACTATTCTACCGACGCAAACGCAAAGCGAGACACCCTTAGCTCAAAAATAGGGCATTGCTCCACAAAACAGCCGTGAATAGTAGCTCGAAGCCCGAGAAAATTAACGCTTTAAGCTTGACAAGCAGAATGCTTTAGCGTATCATCCCCGCTCACACAACCCAAAATATTGAGTTATGGCAAACATGAAAGTAATTCTTGCAACAAAGATCGAAGGTCTGGGCTGTGAAGCCGACCTCGTAACCGTCAAGGGTGGCTACGGCCGCAACTTCCTGATTCCTCAGGGTCTTGCATTCGAAGCAACTCCAGCTAACCAACGCTTCATCAACATGCTTCAAAAGAAGCGCGCTGAACGTGAAGCTGCTGAATTGGCTAACTTCAAGGCAATCGCTGCCCAAATCGCTACCACGACAGTTGAGCTTACGCTCGAAGCTGGTGACAACGGTAAGGTCTTCGGTGCCATCACCAATCAACAAATCAACGAAGCTCTTGAAGCTAAGGACATCAAGATCAAGCGTCACGCTATCGAACTTGAAAAGCCTCTCAAGAAGTCTGGTACCTACGACGTTATCGCTAAGCTTCACCCAGAAGTTACCGCTACAATCAAGGTCGTTCTTACCGTTATCGGTGAAATCGAAGAAGCTCCTGCACCAGCAGTTGAAGCTCCTGCCGAAGTTGAAGCACCTGCTGCTGAATAAATTCTGCACCAAGCAACTTTTAAAAACGCCCATCCATCGCGATGGGCGTTTTTTTTGAAGCGTGATAGCTCAACGCTTTCGATGAGCTATTTTGTGTTGTTTAGAGTTCGCTAGCGGTGTGATATCAATGCCATCCACCGTTAATCAAGATTTGTTTGATTGTAAATCTGATATTTTAGGTATCTATGGTCAAAATGGAACAGGTAAGTCGTCTGTAATTGAAGCTCTCGACCTAGTTGTTCAATTGCTTAAACAATCTCCCATCACCAAAGATTATGCCCGATATATTGCTAAGGGGAAAAAGATGTGCCAGATTCGGGTCGATTTCTTGTTTCAAAAGGGTGATTTTAAGGCTTATTTGGAGTACACGGTTCGCCTTCAAGTCAATCAGAATGATGATAATCAAGGCGTACAACACTTCTTTGCTGCGTTTGAACGTTTACGTTACAGAAAATGGGATGCAGGAAAAGGCAAGTTTCTGCGTTTGACGGAGCTATTCAGTTTTGATGCAAGTAGCCCCAAGGTACTTAATAATGCCCCATTGCAAAAGTTGCTGCTCGAGAATCATGAAGAGAATCAAGTAGAAATTGCGCTGGCTATCGCGGCCGCGCAATCCCAGAGATGTTCCATTTTAACCAGCCCCCAACTGGTGAAACTTCTGTCAGCGGTGAAGCATAAGAAGGTCTCTGATTTGCTTTTCATTATTAATGCACTTAATCAATATGCTCTTTTTGATGCTATTGTTGTGAGTAATGAGCAACCCGTTTTCTCGAACTTGGCCATTCCCTTTTTTATCCGTCAGGTGGGTAAGGGACGAGCAATGTTGGGTCGTATCCCTATTCAATTGAATGGGGTTGCACTTCTTCATGAGCATCTTATCAATCTTCTTGCCACACCCATAGAAAATGTCAATAAGGTGCTGGCGTCGCTGATTCCAGGTCTACAGATTGAATTATGCAATTTAGGTAAGGAATTAAACGAACACGGCGAAACATGTGTCCGCGTGCAACTTCTTTCGCGTCGTGGGGATTTATCTATTCCTCTCCGATGTGAATCGGCTGGTATTATTAAAATAGTTTCTATCTTGAGTGCCTTGATTCACGTCTTCCATCATGCCTCTGTTTGTCTTGTCGTGGATGAATTGGATGCGGGTATCTTTGAGTATCTTCTAGGTGAGATTTTGCAGACCTTAGACATGCACGCTAAGGGTCAAATTATTTTTACGTCTCATAATCTTCGAGCGTTGGAAATGCTGCGTAAAGAGAGCCTCATGTTCTCGACAACGAACCCTGAGAATCGCTATATCCGCATGAAGAATGTCAAACAGACGAATAATTTGCGCGACCAGTACTATCGTGCTATTCAGTTGGGTGGTCAGAGTGAGGAGCTTTACGCCGAGACGGATCGCATTGAAACAGCAAAGGCATTTCGTCAAGCTATCGCAACAAAGGAGGACTGAAGAAGATGAAAAAACTTGTTTTGTTTATCGTCGAAGGACCAACGGATGAAGTTGCACTGAACTCTATTTTTAAGTCCTACTTTCAACAGCCCAGTCACCGTTTTCAAATCGTTAGGGGTGATGTGACGAGCTGCATGAGCTCTTCTGCGCTCATGTTGCGTAGATGGCTTTCAAAGCCGCTGCCTAGTAGGCCTTCGGCCATGTCGCGCTTGTTTGCTAGCATCTTGTGGATGTTTTGTTCGATTGTCCCGCGTGACATGATGGGGTGGATGAAGACGGCTCGTTGCTGCCCGATGCGGTGGGCGCGGTCGCTGGCTTGGGCTTCGACCGCGGGGTTCCACCATCGGTCAAAGTGGATGACGTGGCGCGCCCGCGTCAGGGTTAGTCCCGTCCCTGCGGCTTTGAGTGATAAGACCATGTAGGGTGGGCCGTCCGCTTGCTGAAATTGTTCGACGAGCCCTTGCCGTTGGGCTAGGGGGGTGCCCCCATGGAGCATGAGCCCCGAGCTGCCGTAAATCTCTTGCAGCATGTCGAAGAGGGCTTCCATCGTGGCGCGGTATTGGGAGAAGATGAGGCAGGGTTCCCCCGCTGCGGCGAGTTCTCGTACCAGCTGCTCGACGGCCATCATTTTGCCGCTGCGTTCCCTGTCGAGGATGGGTTCTCCCAGATATTGCGCGGGGTGGTTGCAGATTTGTTTGAGCTGCCCCAAGATGGGTAGTAAGAGCCCCATGCGCACTTGCGGGTCGGGCTCGGCGATGACGGCTTGCATTTTATCCACTTCACGCGCATAGAGTTGTGCTTGTTCGGGCGTTAGGTGGCAGTAGTGCAGGCATTCGGTTTTGCTGGGCAAATCTGGCGCAATCTTGGGGTCATTTTTCAGGCGGCGCAGCAGGAAGGGTCGGATGAGTTTTTTGAGTCCGCTGTAGTCGCTCTTGCCCTTGGTTTCGATGTCCTTGAGCATGCTTCGGAACTGCGTTGCTGTGCCCAGCAGCCCGTTGTTGAGGAAGGCGAAGAGGCTGTGGAGTTCCATCAGGCGGT
>JAWXTZ010000098.1:0-8980 GCA_044433085.1 Akkermansia sp. | reverse complement strand
GAAAAATTAAAAGAAAATCAACTCTTTTTTAATGTGTTATATATGAATTTGGGCAACACATTTTTACTAGGTTTCGAAGTCATCTTTACTCCTGTGGTCAAAATGGCCGTGAATAGTAACCGCTTTCTTCCTGTTTCTGTAAATTCTCCTTGACATCGACAAATTCTGGTGAAATACTATCCTTGCCGGAAGGAGCATTATGCGAGCGTGTAGGTGGAAGCCCTGCATTTCGACCCACGAAAGCCCTGATTGAACTAATATTCAGTCGGGGTTTTTCTTCGTATTGAGCGCAAATTTGGGACACGAAAGCTACAAATCGGTGTAAAATTGTAGCGTTCGCGTCGCAAATATTTAATATTTGCGCCTCTCTCACCACAATTTCCCACTCGATTTTCTTCCTAAATTCGCGATGCCTAATTGCTAGAGGTCCCATTGAGGGTAAAGACGCGACACATCTGACAGAGTGTCATTTTTTCTGCTCAGCTCAGGATTGTAGGCGTCAGGTTCGCGCTGGCTTGTAAGTTCTTTGTGGTCATTGTTCTGTTGTTTTTGGTTTAGCGACACTATGCCTTGGAGCTTGGAGGTGGCGCTCTGTTCGCGGGGAAAATGTGTTTGTGTTCATCTTGATGCTATGGTAGAAAGGGAGTTGAAGTTTTCCTTTTTTACTATGTCTCTTATTTTGCCGCCCTATGCGCATACGCTTGAATCCTGCCCTCCTGAAGAATGGGAGCCTCTTTACACGCAGGGCGAGGTCAGAGGGCATGCCGAAAAGGTGGCGGAGCTATGCCGCGAATTTTGTCACGGTCTAGCTGGTGACGCAAAGACAGCGGAGCAATGGGCATCGCTGGGCTACGTGCTGGGACTTTATCATGACATGGGTAAGGCCACGCCCGAGTTTCAGCAGTACTTGCGTGATTCTGCCGCGGGGCGTCCTTCACAGTCGGTCGACCATAAGAGTGCCGCGGCTAAGTGGGTGTTGGGGCAGCACCCCGCCATGGGGATTCTGCTAAGTTACGTCTTTCATGGGCATCATAGTGGTTTGCCCAATATGATTGATCTTTTTAGTTCGCTATCCAAAGGAGCAGTGGCGGAGAAACTTAGCCTTTTAGAGTTGTTGCCTGAGTCCATGCGGTCGAATGTATCGATACCCATGCCAGAGCGCTTGCTCAAGGATGGAGATGCGGCATTGTGTGTTTACCGCCTCTGCCTGTTGACACGCATGTTTCACTCTTGCCTCGTGGATGCAGATTGGTTGGCGACCGAGTCTTTTATGGATGCTCGGACAAGCCGCTTGCGTTCGCGGCGTAGCTATGCCAGCATAGCCGAATTATCAGGCATGGTAGAGTCTGCATTAGCAGCTAAGGAAAAAGCTTCAGCGGGTGGGATTAATGCCTTGCGTGCCCGTATTCACCATGCTTGTTTTGATGCGGGGCGTAAGGGGCAGGGCGTTTATCAGCTCAATGTGCCAACAGGTGGGGGTAAAACCTTATCTTCGCTCAGTTTTGCGCTTCATCATGCCCTGCATCATGGGATGGAACGCGTTATTTACGTGATTCCCTTCACGAGTATTATCGAGCAGACCGCGCGCGAGTTTCGCGAGCTCTTAGGGGCGGAAAATGTTATTGAGCATCACAGCAATTTGAACGAGACGAGTGATACCTTGGATAATAAGTTTGGCAGTGAAAATTGGGATGCCCCCCTCATTGTCACGACGAATGTTCAGTTCTTTGAGACCCTGTACGCCTGCAAGAATAATAGGTGCCGTAAGTTGCACAACATGGCACGCTCGGTCATTATTTTTGATGAGGTTCAGACCCTGCCCACAGATTTTCTAGCGCCCTGTTTAGCATCGATGCGAGGATTGCAGCAATGTTTTGGCTGTACCTTGTTGCTTTGTTCCGCGACTCAACCAGCCGTGACCAATAGGCAGCATCTCTTTGATATCGGATGGTCAGAGGGTGAGGTGCAAAGCCTCATTGGTGTCGATTTTGAGCGTGAGTTGAGTGAAAAGATGAAGCGTGTTGAAATTACCAAGCTAGGCTTGATGACGCAGGCGGAACTAGCCGCCGATTTTCTTGATACGGGGGCGGATTCGGCTTTGTTCATTGTCAATTTGACCGCACAGGCGCAGGCTCTCTATGAGCATTTGCAGTGCTTGGAAGTGGAGGGGGTTTACCACCTCTCCGCGCGTATGTGCCCTGCACACCGTGGTGATGTGTTGACCATTGTTCGTGAGCGATTGCGCGCTGGTGAGCCTTGCGTTTTGGTGGCAACTCGGGTGGTGGAGGCAGGGGTGGATATCTCCTTCCCCATCGTCTACCGTGATCGCTGTGGGCTGGATTCATTGGCGCAGTCCGCAGGGCGTTGCAATCGCCATGGGGAGCGCCCAATCGGGCAGTGTTTCTCCTTTGAAGCGGCTGAAAAGGAGTATCAGCTACCAGCAGCCTTTGTCGATCAAAAGCGGGCGGTTGAGGTCTTGCGTGATTTGACGGATTGTGAGCAGTCGCAGGACTATCTGGATTTGGCTTTTATTGAACGCTATTTTCAGGAGTTTTATTTGCGCCGAAGGGAGGCGACCTGCACGTGGGATAAACAGCATCTTTTATCCGATTTAGTGGGGCGTCAGCTTGCGGGGCTGCGTGCGTGGGATTTCCCCGAGATGTCAAAGCGCTTTAGCTTGATTCCGCAATCGACCCGCTCGCTAATGGTTTTGTATAATGATGATGCCCGCGCACTGCGTGAGGAATTGATTGAATGCCAGCAGTATAATCGCATGCCCAATCGTGCTCAATTCCGTCGCTTGCAGCAATATTCTGTATCGGTCTATGCCGGTATGTGGGAGCGATTGGCACCCTTCATGAGCTGCGAGCATCAGGCGGCTGATATTTATATCCTATCCGAATCGGGCGGGGTATATGATGCCAATGTTGGTTTGTTGAACGAAGGGGAGGAGGATTATTTGGTGTGATTATAAGCTTGCCTTAAAGGTTTATTACGAAACAGATTGAAAATATTTTTATGAAAGAGAATAAGATTAGGCTCCATGTATGGGGCGATTACGCTTGTTTTACTCGGCCGGAGCTAAAGGTGGAGAGGATGAGCTATGAGGTGATGACCCCATCGGCTGCGCGTGGGATTTTATCTGCGATTTATTGGAAACCGCAGTTCAATTGGGTCATTGATTGTATTCATGTGCTAGAGCCCATCCGATTTACGCAGATTCGACGCAATGAGCTTTCCGACAAAGTTGTCGTGGCGAATAAGGATGTGAGAACGGGGCAGAAAACGGCTGCCTTGGGAACAATGATTGAAGACGTCCGTCAGCAGCGTGCCGCGACCATTTTGCGAGATGTATCCTACGTGATTGAAGCGCATATTGAAATTGTGGCGCAGGAAGCTGGAGTCAATGGCATGGCGAAGCACCACGAGATTTTTGCGCGACGTGCCAGCAAGGGGCAGTGCTTCACCCAACCCTGTTTGGGGACGCGCGAGTTCCCCGCCATGTTTGAGCTGTTAGAGTACGGCACCCCGATGCCACCTAGTCACTTGGGTGAGCGGGATAAGAACCGCCCCTTGGGCTTGATGCTTCATGACATGGTCTATGCGGATTGCCCGAAGAAAGCCAAGGATGCCATCACCGTCATCGACCACGCTAAATCGACTGAACAAAAGCAGGCTTATAAAACCATTACAGCAAGCCCCAAGTTTTTTATGGCGGAATTGGTCGATGCCTGTCTGCATGTCCCTAGCCTTAACAATGCATTATCTTAATCATGTTTTTACAAGAACTTTACAAACTTTATCAAGGCTTAGCGCAAGAGGAAAAGGTTCCCCTTGTTGGTCGCAGTAAACAGCGCGTGAGCTTTTGCCTTGTGCTGAAGCAAGATGGCGGCTTTTATCTAGATGATGCTCGCGAGCCCAACGAGAAGGGCAAAATGACACCCATTGATGCCACCGTGTTGGGGGATACTAAGCCACCTGGTGCGGGTATTAATCCCTGTTTCCTCTGGGATAATTCATGCTACATGCTCTCTTATGATTTAACAAAACCCGAGCGCGCCCCCTTATGCTTTGCCGCAGGTAAGGATAAATATTTGGAGGTAGAGCAATCAATCGGGGATGAAGACTACTCCTTATTCTGCCGATTTTTGGATCAATGGAACCCCGATGAACAGGCGGAGCACCTCGCGGCACTGGACTACTTGACTCATAATGGTCTTGTTAGAATTCAGGGGAAGTCGGGCTACTTGCACCAAAATCCAGCCATCATTTCTTGGTGGGAGTCGGGTGGGCGCGAGCAGTGGAAAGGTGTATCGGGCAAGGCGAGAGATGTCGAGATGGGGCAATGCCTCATTACAGGACAACATACAGCCTTAGCGCGCTTGCATGAACCAGCCATTAAAGGCGTACCAGGGGCACAGCCAGGAGGGGCAAAGATTGTCTCCTTTGATAAAAAAGCCTTCCAGTCCTATGCGAAGGATCAAAGTTATAACGCCCCTGTTTCCGAGTCGGCTGCCTTTGCCTATTGCAATGCCTTGAATTATCTTTTGTCTAGCTCCAGCAATCGCATGCGCATCGGTGATGCAACGCTAGTATTCTGGTCGGGCAGTCAAGAAAAAGCAGATGATGCCACCCTGCTGTTTAGGGCGATGATGGACCCCGATATGGCCGATGCTGGTGCAGATGCCCAGCAAGATGACATCAACAAGCGTGTGCGGCATAGCTTGGGGCTGCTTGCCCAAGGCCGTTGCCCGCAGGATGTGTTAGATGATGCTGATAGCCCTTTTTATATCTTGGCTTTATCGGGCAATGTCGCCCGCCTGTCGGTGCGCTTCTATCTTCAATCAAGCTTGGGTGAGTTAGTTGCTAAAATTCAGCAACACCAGCTCGACATGGACTTGCAGAAGCGTTCCCCGCAATTCAAAGACCCAAACACGATTTCTCCCTTTAGGATTTTGCGGGAGACTGTTAGGGATAGCAAGGATATTCCACCCCTTTTCAGTGGTGCGCTGATGCGAGCTATTCTGAATGGTAGCCCCTATCCCGATGTTATCGCACAAGCCATCATTCGGCGTATGCGTGTCGATTATTTTATTAACTATGTGCGCTGCTCCTTCCTTAAAGCTTGGATTATTCGCCGAAACCCCAAACAACACATTACAACCATGTTAGATGCCCAAAATCAAGAAATTGGATATGTGCTTGGCCGACTCTTTGCGGTCTTGCAAAAAACGCAAGAAGATGCCTTGCCCGGTTTAAACCGCAGCTTGCGCGAGTCCTTTTACGCGAGTGCCTCGGCTTCGCCTAAGCGCGTGTTCCCTCGCCTGCTCAAACTCTTTACTCACCACGTCGCTAAGTTAGAAGGCGGGCGCAAAGTTAATCGCGACAAGCTGATGCAGGAGGTATTCTCCTTGCTCGACCCCGCTGTCGGCTACCCCGCCCAGCTGAGCTTAGAACAACAGGGGCTCTTCTCCATTGGCTTTTACCACCAAACACAGGCTTTCTACGAAAAGAAAACAGATGTGAACACCGAATCTTAAACAACAAACAAGTAAACTCAACCCAATAGAACAAACAATATGAATAAAATCGACTTTATCCTCCTCTTTGATGCCCTTGACGCCAACCCCAACGGTGACCCAGATGCCGGTAACATGCCCCGCATGGACAGCGAAACCGGCCATGGTCTTGTTACCGACGTTTGCCTGAAACGCAAAATCCGTAACTTCGTCACCCTGACGAAGGGTGATGCGGAAGGCTACGATATTTATGTTAAAGAAAAGGCCATTTTAACCAATCAGCAAGTACGAGCCTACAAAGCCATTGGCAGTGACCCCAAGAAGAGCGATATAGAAAACGCCAAAATGTGGATGTGTGGCAATTTCTTCGACATTCGCACCTTTGGTGCCGTCATGAGCTTGAAGGAAGCCAACTGCGGGCAAGTTCGCGGACCTGTGCAACTTTCCTTCGCGCGTTCCATCGACCCTGTCATGCCCAATGAATACGCCATCACGCGCTGCGCTGTCGCGACTGAGAAGGAATCCATCAAGCAAGACGGCGACAACCGCACCATGGGTCGTAAATACACCATTCCCTACGCGCTTTACTGCGCCAAGGGCTGCATCAACCCCTTCCTAGCAGCACAAACAGGATTCAGCGATGAAGACCTCTCTGTGCTGATTAGTGCCCTGCAGAACATGTTCACCTTTGATGCCTCCGCCGCCCGACCCGCAGGTGCGATGAATATGCGCAAGATTATCCTCTTTAAACATGATAGTCAACTGGGTGATGCCCCTGCACATAAACTCTATGAAATGCTTAAAATTAGCAAGAAAGCAGGAGTGGAAGCACCCCGCAGCATTGATGATTACGATGTCTGTCTCGATGTCAATGCAGCCCCAGCTGGTGTTAGTATTGAAGTGATTGAATAATCGACTGCTTAAAAAAGCGATGTGCCAACTGCCCCCATTGAGCTATATCCCGCTCTCCGCCCTGCAACACTACATGTATTGCCCGCGGCAGTGTGCGCTGATTCATTGCGACCGCGTGTGGCAAGAAAACAGCCATACCATCATGGGGCAGTTGGAGCATCAACGCGTCGATAGCTCGCAGCACTCCATCGTGCACGATGTCTACACCGCCCGCAGTGTTCAGCTAGTATGCCATCGGCTGGGAATTCAAGGTGTCGCCGATGCCATTGAATATCGATACGGAGAAAATCGACATGAAATCAAGTCTGTGCGACCCATTGAATACAAACACGGCCGCCCTAAGGAGGGGACCGAGGATGCCGTGCAGCTTTGTGCTCAGGTATTGTGCTTGGAAGAGATGCATCAAATAACAATTGAAGAAGCCAGCATCTTTTATCAGGCCACAAAACACCGCCTCAACATCAAGATGGATGCTGCGCTTAGGGAACAAACCCAAAACTGCATCCGTGATACCATAGCCTTGCTTCACTCTAGCAAACTGCCAGCCGCCATTTGGCAAACGCGGTGTCGGGGGTGCTCGCTCGAAGCCATTTGCCTTCCCCGTAAAAAGAAGATGAGCGTAGCCCAATTCAACGACAAGCAATTTGTCATCAACGATGATGCTGATGACATGAACCCCTGAGTAAAGTAAGCCGACAACAAGGATGAAAAAACACCTCAACACACTCTACATCAGTACAGATGGTACATGGCTTGCGCTAGATGGCGAGACCGTTAAAATAAAAAAAGACGGCAAGCTGCTCAAACGCATCCCCCTGCATAACATCGAAGCCATCACTAGCTTTGGGTGGGACATAGCAGTTAGTCCTCAACTCATGGCGAAATGCAGTACCATGGGCATCAACATCAGCATGTGCAACCCCTATGGTAAACTACTGTGTCGTGTGAGTGGCTTTAGCCATGGCAATGTACTGCTACGGCGGCAACAATATCGACTAGCTGATAATGCCGAAGCGAGTCTCTGCATCGCGCAAGAGATGGTTGCAGGCAAAATTTTAAACGCGAGAACCAACTTGCAGCGAAGCCTGCGTGATAAGAAAAGCCAAGACGAAACCCTACAAAACGCCATACGAGAACTCGGCAACTGTGTATCCAGTGCAAGAATAGCCCAGAATGCCAGCCAGTTATTAGGGGTAGAAGGGCACGCAGCCGAATGCTACTTTACCGTCTTCCCCAAACTGATAAGCAACACCGACTTTAACTTCACAACCCGCAGTCGCCGCCCGCCCAAGGATGAAGTCAATGCGATGATGTCCTTCGTCTACAGTTTGTTGACGCACGACTGTCGCTCTGCGTTGGAAGCCTGCGGACTAGACTCGGCAGTAGGCATTTATCACCAAGACCGCCCAGGGCGACCAGGCTTGGCGCTTGATTTGATGGAAGAATTTCGCGCCCCTCTAGCAGACCGCTTAGTTCTAACCCTCATTAACAGAAAACAAGTCAAGCAGAGTGATTTTTCGAGAGATGAAGGAGGTGCCGTTACCCTGAGCGATGAAGCAAGGCGAACCGTGCTTACCCACTGGCAAAATCGCAAGCAAGAGGAGGTAATCCACCCCTATCTTCAAGAAAAAATGACAATAGGAATGTTACCCCACATACAGGCTCGACTTTTAGCCCAGCATATACGAGGTGGGCTAGATGGCTATCCGCCCATGGTATGGAAATAGAAAAAAAGAGAGATTAACAATGCTTTATCTGATTAGTTACGATGTGTCTACGGTGAACAAAGCTGGGCAAAAACGGCTGCGGCAGGTGGCCAAGGTATGCGAAAATTACGGAATACGAGTTCAGAACTCAGTGTTTGAATGTGTGATGAGTCACGAGATTTATCTGATAATGGTAGCACAGCTTCAAGAAATCATGGAGCCGCGCGAAGACAGTCTGCGCATTTACCCAATGGGGAAGCAAGGACGAAGCCGAATCATCCACCTAGGCGTGGATCGCTCTGTGGATGTTGAATCACCTTTAATTATTTGAGGTAAGATTCAGCAGAGCATGGATAGCGCGAACCCTGAGCTCTATTAAAACTGTAAGAGGGTACGCGGAGCAAGTAATCGCTCTAGCGTTAGAAGATTGACAGCAAGTGAAGAATATCAAACACGAGCAAAAATCCATTTCCCCTAAGTTTCGCGGAAATCGCCTCACTTGTGTTTGGTGTTCTATTATGTTAAGATAAAGCCCGCGCCCCCTCACAGGGGCGCGTGAATTGAAACATCACAACATTATTACTCAAGCTTAAAGTCCCCGCGCGCCCCCTCACAGGGGCGCGTGAATTGAAACCCATCTGGTAAGCGATAACTAGCATAGTAATAACGCGCCCCCTCACAGGGGCGCGTGAATTGAAACTTCCATACTTCTCGCTTTACCCAGCATCTACGGTCGCGCCCCCTCACAGGGGCGCGTGAATTGAAACCAGTCATCACCGATGAAATGCTTGCGGCGATTTGCGCGCCCCCTCACAGGGGCGCGTGAATTGAAACAAGCTTTTT
>JAWXTZ010000097.1:0-9000 GCA_044433085.1 Akkermansia sp. | reverse complement strand
TGGCACCATGCAGCCTATTCCCTTCGTGCGAATGCTAATAAGGGCTTAGTAAGTTGGGCGACTGTTGAGATGGCTTTGCCATCTCAACATGATTGTCTCGCCGACAGGCGTCTCCGACGGCTGGGCTTTGCCCAGACCCACCAAAGGTCTTCGACCTCTGGACTCTGTCCACGATGCTTCGCATCGTAGGTGCTTATTTTTAGGCGACCGTGAAGAGTAACGATATTTTCTATAAATTACCTCAATGATTTTTTTGTACTCCGTCAGATGTGTCGACCATTACCCCCTGACATTGACACTAAGCTGGCAGTTGTGGTGGAGATAGGATCGCCAGAGCCTATCCCCACCACAAATAAAAACAGATAGGGCATCTTGCAAGGTGATGCAAGATGCCCTAGAAATACGCAGTTATTTGCGGTAAAATACTTAGCAGTCGGTCTGGATGTTGTTACTTTCCAAGAACTGCCTGTAGTTAGCTAACAGCCCCGGATATTGCTCTTGCATGGCGCTATAGTCAGCCCTGTCATAGGCTTGGTTGATGGAGAAGTTTGAGGATTTGACCTCATCGACACTCACTTGCGGGATAGAGAAGAAGTCAGCCATTTCCTTTGTTCTTGCATCATGAGCAATGATGATGGCGGGAACACCAGACTTAAGTGCGATGATATTGCCGTGAATCCGGCATCCAAAGCAGAGGTCAACCTTCGTCTTAAGATATTGCTCCCACGTTTCAATCGACGAGAATATTTGCGCAAACTGAGGTTTTGCCAAGAAACTCCGTGATAAGCCATAATTGTTGTTATAGGAATCATGGGAAGACTCATAGAGGTAGGGCAACAAGTCAAATTCAGATTGCAACAGCAAGGAGGAATCGGGGTAATCCTTGAATTTATCTGTGAGAATGCGGTACAAATCTCTGCGTTCATGATCAGAATGATACAGAATGTTGGACTGCTCCGACAGAGCTGCCTTTTTCTGAATGGGCTCGAAGTGATCGCCTGAGCCATACCAGCTGGGGCAACCCGTTACATTCACGTTTTCAATACCAAGATGATTGAGCACTGTTTTGGTCACATGCCCACGTACAGATATGGAGTGACTTCGGCTCGAAATGGTTCTGAGCAACTTGACCAATGAAGGATTTAGATTGGAAATAAATTTTTTGTAATCGGTATCACCCAATTTCATATGAACACCAACACCAATGAGAGCAAGTGGAATATCGTTTTCGCGTAAAAATTGAATGGCGGTAGTGAAGTCTAAATTATTATGGATATTGATCCAGTTGGCAGCCAAGATAACGATTTGGTTGTGCCGTAACAGTTCCTCACGCAAGCCTGCGGGCTCTGGATTTCTAAAGAATGGGAAACTCGAACTCTTCATGTAGGACAAATTGAGCAGCTTGCGACCATAGGTGCCAAAGACCATATTGCCACTATTCGAGCCGACTAGTTCTTTAAACTTATCGGGGGTTAAATCACGATGATCAACGGTGAGACTAGGCATACCACCCCCGATGAGGGTTCGAAGATTTTTCCTATCAGCCTTAGGTGCAACTTTATTTGTCAGCAAATCAAGTTCAAGTACGTCGTGATAATGCTTCATGTAATCAGCAGCGACCTCTCCGATGCTGAATCGCTCGATAAGCTCTTGGCTGACTGCTGCTGTTTTCTTGACTAATTCTGGAGTCGCGGCAAATTCTGCCACAATTTGAGCCAAATCACCAATTGGGATATTACCTTGGTCGTCAAGCGTAAAGATTTCACCAGCAAGATCGCCAGATTCGTGGGTAATCATGGCACGAGTTTCACCCAAGTCACTAGCAATGACTGGCTTACTGCACATAATGGCATCCAAAACGACCAAGGGGAAGCTTTCTCCCTTAAATCGAGATGCCAACAAAAGCGTGTCGCCCATCGCGATGTAGGCGCGCGTATTGCGTTGGAAGCCAGCGAGGTGAACAAAACTTGGTAAATCGCTACGAGCTTCTAACGCATCCTTAGCTTCACCACTTCCAACGAGGACAAGGTGAATATCCTTACCCGAGATATCTCTCGCTTTGCTTACAGCATCAACCGATTCAATCCATCCCTTTTCAAGAATGCCACGACTTACACTGACAAGTACATAAGCATCTTCTGGGATGCCAAATTGATCTCTTTTGATGGCTTCTGGCACACCTGTCTGCAAACCATTGCGAACCTTGTAGAATGTGTTACTATTGTAGATATCAATCTTTTTGAAGGGGGGAAGATTTTTATCAGCAATATAAAGCCAACGATCAACGCTATCGTTGAGTACTGGGCCTTGCTGGACCAGAATATCCTCTTGAACCAATTCATACATACCATGCAACACGGCAATGTGCTTCACGTTTTCAGGGCAATCCTGTTTAATACATGCCACGTGATAGTCGGTACAGCCATGTTGTGTTTGAATAAGATCGACACCGTAATTCTTGACAAGCCAAGATATGCTATGTTTGGCAAGATTGGTGTTGATGAGAGGAATGCTTGGGTCAATCAGCTTTTTGATACCTTCCTCGGTCTCTGACAGGTTAAAATTGAGAATCGTTACAGGGAGCCCTTTTTGCTTTAGCTCATTTGATAAGAAAATAGGGAATGTTTCGCCACCACCTGTAATCAAGGCAAAAATACCCATGAGGACATTAGGCTTCCTATTTTTCATGTGCTTCCGAATCAATGCCACATCAAAGCACTCATTGAGAGCCTCATCGCTGAAATCATCCCGCGTCATCTGCCAGTGTTTTTGCATGAGTCCACGAAGCTTATCGAAGATTTCCGCTTCAACCTTGAAATGTTCAGCAATATAAACAGCAACGCGCTGATGTTCTTCAAAGTAGTTGAGCGTCTGTTGAACACCACCCGAAGTATTGCTTTCATGGAGTCGGTAAAAGTTGGTGGACTCTGGGTTGTAGTGAATAGAGCCCGATTGAATGATGCTTAAGTAGAAAATCCAGTCACCACATAATTTGTAATTATACCATGCGGGGTCATTAATGATGTTTTGAAATCCCGTATTGCGGAAGACGGCACTAGATACATTGGGAACAATATTTTTGAAACCAAAACCTTGATTGACCATATTATGAGCCGTTTCAAAGAAAGGGTTGAGCCAATCTTTGGGGACATCATTTAAATAGGCTTCTTGAGTCCAAACGGTTTCACCATTTTTCACAAATTCCGTGCGTCCGTAAGCCAACATGACGGATTGGTAGCGGAATGCAGGGACGAGATTTTCAAGGAAATTTTCCGAGCAATAGTCGTCACTTTCAGCAATCCAAATCAATTCCCCCTTGGCGAGGCTGAGACCTTTGCGCCATTGATGGAAGACACCACCAGAATTTTTTTCATTGAAAACGGTACGAATAATGGATGGGTGTTTAGCTTGATATTCCTCAAGAATATCACGACTCTGATCACTAGAGCAATCATCGAGCAAAAGAATTTCTATGGGAGAATAGTTTTGAGCCAAGATTGAGTCGATGCGTTGGCGAAGGTACTTCTCATGATTATAGTTCGGCACAATGACCGTCACCAGCGGATTCTCCATCTCAACAGCTTCATCAGCAATAGAGGCGTTGATACCGCTAAAACTAGAAACGGTTGCCATTCGTCCCTCTTTACGACCAGCGTATTCATAATGGAAAAGAGGATTTACATTTGACAACTTAACATCGGGATACAAGGCAATATAACTTGATGTATCAAACTTAGGTGATGGGTTTCGACCTTCGCGCCATCCATACTCAATAAAGTGGAGAACTGGATCTATTTTAGCTTGGGCGACATCGGGATTGACCTGGAGATACCAGCGACGGTCAAAAAAGGCAGATTTTTTGATAACTCTATACTCCCGTGTGCATTTTTTGATTCGTTTCTCGAATGATTCATCCGAAATCAGCTTAAGAGATTTAATGATTCTATAGAAGGTATATCTAGACATAAATAGTTAGTTGGGGCAGCTTTCTTTCCCCAAGATTAAAATAAGGAAAGGGATATAAGATTTTGAATGCGTTTCTTCGCACTTTGCTTCCTAAATTTAACATATTTCTCTTGCCTTGCAAGTTTTTTTTGCAAGATACCCTTATCAATTATCTTGCATTTTGAATCTATTCAAGATATGCTCAAACCACACAGACAACTTGCACATTGCCATGCAGACAACACCAACACCCATTGAAGATTTATTTATTTTAACGCCTCGCGTCTTTGCGGATGAACGTGGGTACTTCTTTGAGTCCTACAGCAAAGAAAAACTCCTTGCCTTGGGTTTGGATTATGATTTTATTCAAGACAATCAATCCCAATCTTGCTACGGCACCATTAGAGGACTGCACTTCCAACAGGGGGAATACTCCCAAGCGAAGCTAGTCCGCGTGTTGCAAGGTCGCGTCCTTGATGTTGCTGTCGATTTGCGCAAAAACTCCGCCACCTATGGACAACTCTATGCGGTGGAGCTGAGCGATGAAAACAAGCTTCAGCTGCTCATCCCTCGCGGATTTGCCCATGGATTCTCCGTGTTGAGTGAGTCCGCAACCTTTGCTTACAAGTGCGATAATGCCTACAACAAAGCAAGCGAAGGCGGCATTTTATTCAATGACCCCGCCCTTGGTATCGACTGGCAGATTGCTGCAGAAGATGCCATTTTGTCCGAAAAGGATACCGTTTTACCCACCCTCGACCAACTTAAGACATGTTTTTAATCACTGGTGCCAATGGGCAACTGGGCTCAGAACTGCGTGAATTGCTGACAACGGAGCAAGCCTGCTTCACCGATTACCAAGATTTGGATATTTGCAATGAAGAGGCGGTCGCCGCTTTTGTTGCGGCGGGGCAGTTTTCCGCCATCATCAACTGCGCTGCCTATACAGCTGTTGACGCGGCAGAGGATAATGAGGAGCAGGCGCGCCGCATCAATGTCGATGGTCCTGCCAATTTAGCCAAGACAGGATTGCCCATCATTCAGGTATCAACCGACTACGTCTTTGATGGACTTAACCACCGTCCTTACCTTGAAAGCGATGCCACAGGCCCCGTCAGTGTCTATGGTGTCACCAAGCTCGATGGTGAAATGGCCGTCCTCGAACATGCTGAAACCGCTATCATCATTCGCACGGCTTGGCTGTACTCCAGCTTCGGCAACAACTTTGTTAAGACCATGCAACGACTCGGTGCAGAAAGGCAGTCCCTGCAAGTGGTTTGGGATCAAGTGGGCACCCCCTGCTATGCGGCTGATTTGGCGCAAGCCATTGTGAGTATCCTTCCCCAAATCAAGCAAGGGCAAAAGGAAATCTATCATTACAGCAACGAAGGCGTTTGCTCGTGGTATGATTTTGCGCGCGAAATCATGGAGATATCGGAACTCCCATGCGAGGTTTACCCCATCCCTGCGGCTCAATACCCCACCAAGGCAACACGCCCTAGCTACTCGGTACTTGATAAAGCCAAAATCAAAGCAGACTTCCAACTGACCATCCCCCATTGGAAGCAAAGCTTAACCCAGTGCATCAGCAAGTTAAAAGCGCAATAACAAACCGATGTCCCATTGCGTCACCAGGGATGGCACGCATCCTAAAATCCTGACACATGTTCATGTGTACTACCAAGACATGTGGCCCGAGCTGGCGCAAAAGCTTCAAAGCGTGCAAGGATGTGAGCTTGATTTGCAAATCACCGTCACGCAAGAAGATGAGACATTCAAAAGCACTATTTTAACTCAATTTCCGCGTGCAAGCGTCAGCATCGTTGAAAATCGAGGATTTGATATTCGCCCTTTTGTTCAACTGATTCAACGCATCCATCTGGATTCATATGACTATGTCATCAAAATCCATACCAAGCGAGACACCGCCAAGAACAAAATTGGTAAGCGCATCCTGCTAGGCTCGGACTGGCGTAACGCATCCCTCAGCTTTCTGGACAGCCCCGAGATATTCGCCAAGAACATCTCGTATTTTGAAAACAATCCGCAATGCGGCATGATTGCATCGCACTTACTGACGCTTGATATCGCCACCAACTGCACATCAATCAATCAAGAACGCTTAGGTCAACTGCTTAACGATTACCAGCAAACACCCGTCCCGCATTCCTGCTTTGTCGCAGGAACCATGTTTATGGCGAGGGCAAGCGCCATGAAGCCCCTCCAAGCGCTAGACCCTGATGCCTTTGAGGAATATGTGCAGCGTGATGGACTCTTTGCCCATACAGTCGAGCGTTTCATGGGGCACATCATCTACGCTCAAGGGATGTCCATCCAAGACCCCAACAAAAACAACCCCAACATATGGGCAAAATTCTTGTTGGCATCTTGGAAGAATAAGTTCCCCTCTTTCATTTACAGCGCAGCAATCACGCACAAAGACCGCCTATCCATCAAAATCATCAAGATTCCCCTTCCCTATTGCTTGAGCGAGCTGCTTTTCCCGTCATATAAAAAGAGACTTCTCAAGGAAAAGCAAAAAGTCATGCAGTACGAGCATTACACACCACCAAGCGATAAGTCTTAAAAGACATTAGCGCTCGTCGAATTGCAGACTCTTCTTCCAGCCATCGCGCGGGGTGTAGGTTTTGGGGAAGATGGCGCGTGCCACCTCTTGAAAATCCTTGGGATTGGGTAAGGAGGGGCTGTAATGGGTCAACCAAAGCTCCCCAACATCACCTGCGGTGGCGGCCATCGTGGCGGCCTCGCTGAAGAGCATATGGCTCTTATCAATCGCCTTTTGTTGGAAGGAGTCATCACCATACATCCCCTCGCAGATGAAGAGGTCGCTGTTGGCTGCGGCTTCAATAATGCGGTCGGTAGGGCGGGAATCGGTGCAGTAGCATAATTTAAGACCCTTGCGGGCGGGGCCTAGCACACTTTCGGGGGTGAAGGTGGTGCCTTCATGTTCAATACTTTCACCCTTTTGTAGGGCTTGCCAGTGGCAGAGGGGGATGCCCTGCTCCTTGGCGCGTTGGGGGTCAAATTTGCCAGAGCGTTTGAGCTCAATGCTATAACCATAGCAACTGACGCGGTGTTGAACGCGGAAGGCGCGGATGAGGCAATCGTGGAAAGCGAGCTCTTGGGTTTCGCCTGTCAGCTCGGTGACTTCCAGCGGGAAGCTGAGACCGGGGGCAATAATGGTCAGCGCCTTGACCACATCCTCCGTACCTCGTGGACCAATGATGTGCAGGGGGTCGGTCTTGCCCATATTCCCCATCGTGAGCAGCATACCAGGTAGTCCGCTGACATGGTCGGCATGCAGGTGGGTGAGCAGGAGGGTTTCGACAGGTTTCAGGGAAACACCCGCGCGTTGGGCGGCAATTTGAGTACCTTCCCCACAGTCGATGAGCAGGCAATGCCCCTTATAGCGCACCATGAGGGAGGTGAGCCAACGATTGACGAGGGGCATGGTACCGCCAGTACCGATGAGGCAAATATCGAGCATTGTTGGAATGATTTTAACATGGGGAGATAGCGTGTGTCAAGGGAACTGAGTCGCTTCGCTTCGCTCAGCTTCAATGAGGGGAATTGGGAATTATGAAATTAGCGAGCTTCGCACGATGATAGGGGGCAAAGCAAATGCAACGTCGCACTTGCTTTGCATCCCCGCCCGCTAGGGCGCTCTATTTTAATTCCCAATTCCCAATTCCGCATTCCCAATTTTTTAAAACCTTCCCGCTTGACTTTACCTTCAATCTCCTATAAACTTACGCGCGTATGAGCGACAAAAAAAGCTACAAAGACAGTATCTTCTTACCTGACACCAGCTTCCCGATGCGCGGTGATTTAACCACCAAGGAACCTGCTCGTCTCGAAAAATGGGAACAATCAAAGCTCTACGAACGAATTATAGGCAAGCGCCAAGCCCAAGGCGCGCCCACCTTCATCCTTCATGATGGCCCTCCCTTCGCCAATGGTGATGTTCACATGGGTACCGCCCTCAATAAAACCCTCAAGGACTTGATTGTTAAGAGTAAGGCCATGGCGGGTTACTACACCCCCTTCATCCCCGGTTGGGACTGTCACGGTCTGCCCATTGAAGCCAAGGTGGTCAACCAAGAGCAAGGTCTTGAGGCCGCTGAAATCCGCCGCCGCTGCGCTGATTTCGCCAATGGTTTCATTGACCAACAACGCCAATCTTTCCGTCGCCTCGGCATCTTTGCCGATTGGTTCCGCCCCTACATCACCATGCAACCCGCCTACGAAAGCAACATCTTGCGCGTTTTCGGTAAGTTGGTGGCCGATGGTGCTGTCTACCAAAGCATGAAGCCTGTTCAATGGTCTTATGCCCACAAGACAGCCCTTGCTGAAGCAGAGGTTGAATACCAAGAGGACACATCCACCGCCATCTTCGTTGCCTTCCCCATGACCGAAGAGGTCAAGGGTATCGCCTGCGACATGGTGATTTGGACGACAACCCCATGGACGCTCCCCAGCAACCTTGGTGTTGCCCTGAACCCCGATTTCACTTACGTCATTGCCCGCTATTCTAAGGATGGCGAGTCCCGCAATTTCATCCTCGTTCGCGAACTCATCGAAACCTTCTGCACCCGCAATGGCTGGCAGCTTGAAGAAGAGCTCACCACCTTCAAGGGTATTGAGCTGGAAGGTAAGTCCGCTAAGCACCCCTTCCTCGATCGCGATAGCCTCATCATCATGGGTGACTTCGTGACGACGGACACAGGTTCGGGCGCGGTTCACATTGCCCCCGGTCATGGTGCCGATGACTACAAGGTCGGTATGCAATACGGTCTTGGTGTCCTCTCCCCCGTTGATGACGCAGGCTGCTACACCGCTGAATGCGGTCTCCCTCAATTAGTTGGCAAGCATGTCTTTGAAAGCAATGAAGATGTCATCGCCATCCTCCTTGGCTTGGGTCGCATGTTGGGTCGCGAGGAGTTCTCTCACCAATACCCCCACTGCTGGCGTTCCAAGACCCCCATCATCTTCCGCGCGGTCAAGCAGTTCTTCATCAGCATGGAGAAGCTTCGC
>JAWXTZ010000096.1:0-9007 GCA_044433085.1 Akkermansia sp. | reverse complement strand
GTAATTTTGTGATAAATGTCGCATTTTCGCTTCAGATGCTTAGCATCTTCAGCTCAAAAGCTTCCATTTCTCATCAAAATCCCGTTTAAAAATCTGGGGCATCGAATTTTGCAAGGTGCCCATAAGGGCGCCTTACAACGAATCTGATACCCTGCGAAATACACAGAAAAGCCGCTGTCCTGTTGGACAGCGGCTTTTTTATTAAAAAGGAGTTTGGCTCATCAGATTTTGTAGGCCTTGACTACGGCAATCTTGCCAGAGCGAGTAACCATATCAACATCGTAATCAGACATCAGGTTGAGGAAGCGCTCGAGACGGAAGACACCACCGCAAATTTCAATTGTCAGGGTTTCGCGCGTTGCGTCAAGTACCTTGGCACCAAAGATGTTGCAGAGTTCCAAAATTTCTTGTTTCTTCTCGCCAAAGCTGACGTGCATCAACACCACTTCACGGTAGACCGTAGGCACTTCGCGGAAGTCGGTCACTTCCACCACATTAACCAGCTTGCTGAGCTGCTTGATAACTTGATCAAGCTTCTCACAGCTTTCCTTAACATCGATGGTCATGCGAGAGAAGTTTGAATCTTCGCAAGGAGCA
The DNA here is from genome assembly GCA_044433085.1 of Akkermansia sp. Lineage (GTDB taxonomy): Bacteria > Verrucomicrobiota > Verrucomicrobiia > Verrucomicrobiales > Akkermansiaceae > Akkermansia. Next base: position 8,410 of record JAWXTZ010000096.1, on the reverse strand, counting down.
ACATTCAGAGAGTGAATGTTGTAGCCACGACCAGAGAAAAGACCAGCCACACGCGAGAGTACGCCAAATTTGTTTTCGACTAAGACGGAGATGGTATGTGTGCGAGTAATGTTTTCCATTGCTCGTTCAGCATAACAGAATTCCTAATCAAGGTCAAGCGAGAATTAAAGTGCCCAGCGTGGCGCAGTGATTACTCTTCACGGCTGATTTCTGGCGATTGCTTTGTTTTGTTGCGTAAGGTGATGCGCTATCGCGTTTGCAGAGGTCGAAGTTAGCGGGCTGTCGCCCGAAGAAATAGGAGGTCACCAAACTGTCTTACGGCCGTCGGCAGTTTTCACGATGCTTCGCATCGTAGGCGCTTATTTCTCATCCTGAATCATGCTTAGTGTTGCCATGTCACCCATTTTGCGCTATGATTGCTGCTGTTATGAATACGTATAAGATAGCTGTTCTCCCTGGTGATGGCATTGGTCCTGAAGTGATGGATGCTGCCCTCAAGGTTCTCTCCGCCCTTGAAGCCAAGCATGGTTTCCGCACCGAGCAAACAAATTGCCACGTTGGTGGTGCAGGTATTGACAATTGTGGCAAGGCTTTGCCCGATGAAACACTCGCCGCTTGTGAGCAATCCGACGCGATTCTCTTCGGCTCAGTCGGTGGCCCCAAGTGGGATAATCTTCCTGCTGATGAACGCCCTGAACGTGGCGCGTTGCTGCCCCTGCGCAAGCACTTTGCCCTCTACGCCAACCTTCGCCCTGGCATTTGCATGGCCGAGCTGGTCGATGCTTCCCCCTTAAAGAACTCCCTGCTCAAAGGTGGTCTCGACATCCTTTGTGTGCGCGAGTTGACGGGTGGTATGTATTTTGGTGAGCCTAAGTTCTATGGCGAGCGCGATGGCGAAACAATCGGCATTGACACTCTCTTCTACCGTAAGAGCGAGGTAACTCGCATTGCCCGCGTCGCCTTCGAGGCAGCGATGGGTCGCAATAAACGCCTTTGCAGCGTGGATAAGGCCAATGTGCTCTCCTCCTCCATCATGTGGCGCGATGCGGTGGAAGAAGTCGCTAAGGATTACCCCGAGGTTGAGCTCTCCCACATGTACGTGGACAATGCCGCCATGCAGTTGGTGCGCAATCCGCAGTACTTTGATGTCATGGTGACCGAGAACACCTTCGGCGACATCCTCTCTGATGAGATGGCTATCATCTGTGGTTCCTTGGGCATGCTGCCTAGTGCCTCCTTGGGCGAAGGCAAGGCCGAAGGTAAGTTCTTTGGCATGTACGAACCCTCCGGTGGTTCTGCCCCCGACATCGCCAATCAAAACATTGCCAACCCCATTGCTCAAATCTTGTCCATGGGCATGATGTTACGCTACTCCTTGGGCGAATCTGCCGCGGCTGATAACATTGACGAGGCTGTCCGCAAGGTGATTGCCGATGGATATCGCACCCGCGATTTGGCCACAGGTGCCGCTAGCGAAACGCTGGTTAGCACCTCCGGCATGGGTGATGCGATTGTCGCAGCACTCTAAGAACATCAATCTCTCGATTGAGGCGGCGCGGCTGAATCCAGCTGCGCCGCTTTTAATTCCCAATAAGCGGCCAAGCTCTCGCAGCGGGGGACGTGCAGCCCCTCGGCAAAGCACTGCGCCAGCTTTCTAGCAGCGGCAACATGCCCCCGATTGGCGGCATTTTCAAAGCAACTCATCGCCCCACTGGTATCGCGCAGACAGCCGACACCACGCCAGTAGCACTTGCCCAGCCAGTACATGGCATCAACATCACCCGCTTGGGCGGCTAAATCAAAATAATAGACCGCTTGCTCAAAATGTCGCTCGACCCCACCGCGTCCTCGCATCAATTGCTTGGCGTATCGCAGGCTGTCACTTGGGTTTTGCTCATCAGGCATATCAGCATTCTTGCTTGGAAAAGAGGTAGCTTGCCAGCAGCAGGTGAAAGATGAAGTAAGCCCCCGCAATCGCCCCAAGCATCAGCAAGCTAGAGCCCGAAATAGGGGTGGAGGCCATCGCGGCATCACCCACCGCAAAAAGGGAAAAGTCGGGTAACAACACAGCCGTCACCTGACTGATTTGTTGCAGCGCGGGACTGGTACCAACCGCGCCAGTGCTGGCAGAAAGAGCTGCAAAAAATTGCCCTTGGAAGAGCCCCACAAAGAAGAAGCCCAAGGATAAAATCATACTCACCAAAGTACCACTTGTGATGCAGGAGAGCAGCAAAGTCATACTTGTCAGCACAACCCACGACAGAACCATGGGGATTAAGCTAAGTTGAAAATCCCACCCCATCGCCACCTCATGCAACTGCTGAAGGTAAAGACTAATCTCCTCGGCTGCGTAACCGCGCTCGCTCAAACTCTGTTGCAGTTCAGCTGCCAAGCTCGCCTCGCGAAAATAGAGGGCAGCACAAATCATCCCATCCATCAGCAAAGCCATGATGAACAGCAGCGACAAGACACCTAAAGCCTTGCCCAGCAGATAATCAAGCCGAGGCACAGGCTTGCACAAAATCGTGTATAAAATCCTATCCTCGACATCGCGGGGAATGAGGAGAGATGTGGCCGCCACCGCAAAAATGAGCCCAAAGAGGTACATGCAGCCCGAGCCAATATCCTTCATGAGCTCCAACTGGCTGACCCCAGCAAACTCGGCACCCATTTGGGCGTGGAAGGGCAGGAATTGCAGCCCTAAGAAGCCCACGAAGAAAATCGCCAGCACAACAAAGAGCCGCATGCGGATAAGCTGCGTCAACGTCACGCTTGCCACCGCCCCCACGCGTCGTGGGGATGGGAGTAAGGACAAACTCTCACTCAAAGAGGACATGGGAGCAACTTAGCGACGTGTCGCTTGTTCGCCTTCCTCAATCAGCTTCCAGAAGGAACGGGAGCTAGCTAATTTTTGGTCTTCGGAAGCGGCACCCATCTTAGAGCGGAAGAGGAAATCAGTAATCGAGTTAGCACTCAACACGCGTTGAACGACCACAGTCTCCTCCCCCTCGATAGTGAAGTAAACGCGGTAATCATTATGGCGGAAGCGGAAAATCTTTTTACCCTCGCGCTCAACAACGCCAAAATCTTGATTATGGGGGGATTGTTGAAGGCTGAGCTCGTCTACTTGAAATGTAGACATGAGGTCGAGTTGCTCGCCTGTGGGGAGGGCAGAGAGCTCTGCCGCACTAATTTCATTAAAAACAATCTGGTGCACGTTTTGATTTTACGGTATTGGGGAAGGCAAGGCAAGAGAAAAGAGCGTGTGCATGACGCGCGCCACTTGTCCTAAATAAAAAGCAAACACAAAATAAGCCCCTACGATGCGCAGCATCGTGACTGGGTGTCCAGAGGGTCGAAGCCCCTTTGGTGGGTCTGGGCAAAGCCCAGCAGGGTTTGGGACAGAGTCCCAAGGGCACAACTTACCCTCACCAGACCAACGCAAATGCCCGCGTAGCAAATCAAGCACCATGCCACTCGCCAAGTTGGTGCCCCCCCCTTATTCCACCCGAGCGAAGCGAGGCACTATTCAACCGACGCAAACGCAAAGCGAGACACCCTTAGCTCAAAACCAGAGCCAAGCTCCACAAAAAGAGCCGTAAATATCAACAAAATCTTCATTCTAAGCTTGACATCCTGTGTAAATTATGTAAAACTACCCACCCGTTCGACTGCCAATCTCCGCTTTAACGAGCATCCTAGGAGTCACTCGAACGCAAGACCAACAATCTTAGAAAACTATAAAAATGGTAGCAATTCGTCTTAATCGCCAGGGGTCCAAGGACCGTCCTTATTATAAAATCGTTGTTGTAGACAGCCGCAAGCGCCGCGATGGTGCCTACATCGAACAAGTAGGTACTTACAATCCAATGGCCGCTGGCGAAAACTACACACTCGACCTCGAAAAGGTTGAAAAGTGGATCGGCAATGGTGCTCAACCATCCGAAACCGTCGCTTCCATGATCAAGAAGGAACGCGCTAAGAAGGCCTAAGCCTCCTTTCCCACTCAATTTTAAAAGCCCACCTCCTATGAGGTGGGCTTTTTTTTTGCATGAGCAATCCTCATTTTTTTAGAATAAAACAATGCCTTTATGCAGGCTTGCTAGCTGAAGTCATTGCGAGCTCAAAACGCTAGAACCCGCCTCGCAAGGGCTTCTTGTTAGATTATTGCTCGCTAGAACATAAGTGAATGAACTTACGTCTTTTTCTAATACAGATAAGCTCGTGTATCCCAATATTTTAAAATCTAACAAAAAAGCAATAAAAAATGATTGCAAGTTTCGTTAGATGTGCTAAAATCCTCTCGGTTCGTTCTTCTCATTTGTTGAGTGATTGCATAAAATGAAAAATGAGCCATCTGGTGTTTCGTAGTGATTACACCAGAAGCATGAAATCTTTTTGGGCCAACTCGATGTTTCTCGTGATGCGTTTGATGTTCCCCAAAAGGGAAACGCTTCCTCCTTGAGAGTGGGGGAAGCGTTTTTTTTGTAGCCAGCTACCCCATCCGTTAGCAGGTTAGCTTGCACTTATTGCTGTTAGCTCGTAGCATCAGCTGCATGTTGATTGAAGAATCCCTGAAAAGCCAATTACGCCCCATCCTTGATGAGCTAGAGTCCGACTACGAGCTCGACATCCAAATCCACCCCATGCACCCGCAACGAGCGGATTTTGTTGAGTTGATGGAGGAGTTTGCCGCACTTTCCCCCAAGATTAGCCTTCGGACGCGGGAGGGAGATGATTTGCTCTTTCGCATCCAAAAAGATGGTCGCGATTTGGGCATCACCTTTAAATCCATCCCTGGGGAATATGAATTTTCCTCCCTGCTGATGCTCTTGCTCAATGCTGACGGCAAGGGCAAAAATCAGCCTGATGCGGCAACGCTAGCACGCATTAAGGCCCTGCCCACCCCGCTACAATTGCGCACTTTCATGCTCATCACCTGCCCCAACTGCCCCGATGTGGTGCAGGCACTCAATATGCTGACCATCGCCCATGGTAGCGCAACGCACGAGATTATGGACACCCAGACACATGAGTTCGAGGCGAACCGAGCCGACGTCCAAGCCGTACCAGCCGTCTTCATCAACGGAAGCTTGCTGCATGTCGGCCGCACTGGGCTGGAAGTCCTGCTTGACAAATTGGAGCTCTTTTTAACCACCCCCAACAACACCCATTAACAATATGACAACACCCATCATTAACATGCCACTGCCTGAATTTAGCGTTCAGGCCTTTCATCAAGGAGAATTCAAAACCATCACCACGCAAGATTTGCTAGGCAAGTGGTCCATCCTCTTTTTCTACCCCGCTGACTTTTCCTTCGTCTGCCCCACCGAGCTGGAGGACATGTCCGAGCAATACGCCACCCTTCAAGCCATGGGGGTGGAGGTTTACTCCGTGAGCACCGACACCCACTTTGTGCATAAGGCATGGCATGACAGCTCACCCGCCATTGCAAAGCTTCAGTACCCCATGCTAGCCGACCCAACGGGGCTGCTCTCCCGCGCGTATGGCGTGATGATGGAGGAGAGTGGTCTTGCCTACCGTGGCAGCTTTGTCCTTGACCCCGAAGGCAAGGTCAAGGTGGCAGAAATTCTTGATACCAGCATCGGCCGCAACGCGGAAGAGCTTGTCCGCAAGGTCGAAGCCGCGCAATTTGTCGCCAGCCACACGGGAGAAGTCTGCCCCGCCAAATGGAAGAAGGGGGAGGAGAGCATCACCCCACGAATCGAATTGGTCGGGAAGCTTTAAAAAAGACAATCGTCCCCCCCTCGCTTTACACGAGGGGGCGTATCTGCTAAGATGGGCGCATGAAGCGCGAACTAATCATCATCGGAGCAAGTGGGCGAACAGGCAGCATCTTAGCACAAGAAGCCCAAGCGCAGGGCTTTGATTGCTGCTGCCCCACGCATGTAGAGCTCCCCTTGGAGGACGCTGATGCCCTCAGCGACTTCATCCTCGCCCACCCCGATGCGGTCGCCCTCATCAACTGTGCGGCCATGAGCCAGCTTGAACACTGCTTGGATGATGCGCTGCAGGCGCATCTGGTCAACGCCCTTGCCCCAGCCCAAATGGCACTGGCATGCCGCCACACGGGCGCGCGCCTCATCCACCTATCCACCGACTATGTTTTGGATGGTCGACGCGCAGGCTTAAAGGACGAATCCACCAAATGCCGCCCCTGCAACACCTATGGCTTAAGCAAGCGGGAGGGCGAAGAACAGGTGATGGAGGCCAACGAGAACGCTATCATCGCCCGCGTTTCGTGGGTCTGTGGCAATGCGCAGCTCCCTTCCTTTATCGAGCAAAGCTGCAACAAAGCCATCAAGGGTGAGCCACTGGCAGCCATCAAGGACAAATATTCCTTACCCACACACGCGCGCGACATCGCCAAGGCATGCTTAGCCCTGATTGATTACCCCCAAGCGCGGGGACTGGTGCAGGTATGCTCGGGCGAAAGCGAACCACTATCTTGGTGGGATTGCGCCCAAAAGGCCATGCAAGAGCTCGTCGCGGCAGGCATCATCAGCGAAGGTCCGGTCATCGCAGAACAAAAATTGTCGGAAGCGAGCTTTTTTCGGGATGAACGCCCACGCCACACCGCCATGAGCAACGCCAAACTGACGCAGCAATGGGCCATCCCCATGATGAGTGCGGATGACACCATCAAACAAGCCGTCGCGGACTGGATTCGGGGGCTTTAAAAACCCTTGTTGAATCGCGTGACTTCGCGCTGGGCTTCGCGCATCTCGACCCTTGCTTTCAGGTCATAGCGCTGGTCACGGTGGGTCTTACCTCGGCCGACACCAATCTCTGCCTTCACCTTGCCATTGGCCCAGTACAATCGGGTCAGGGGTAGGGTGTAACCCTTTTGGGCTTGGTGGATTTCCAGCTTCAAGATTTCGCTCTTATGCAGCAGCAAGCGGCGGGGGCGCGATGTTTCATGCTGAAACCACACACCTGCGGTCTGCCAAGGTTGGATGTGGCAACCATATAAAAAGACCTGTCCCCGCTCAATGCGAGCAAAGGCATCAGCCACATTCACCTTGCCCGCGCGAATGGATTTAACCTCCGTACCACGCAGCTCGATACCGCACTCGTGCTTGGCGATGATTTCATAATCACGCCCAGCTTTTTTATTGCTGGCAATCAAATTGCTCGTTGTCTTTGGTTTCTTCGCCATGTTGGTGTGTGGGGGGGGCTTGGTGTTAGGATAGCTAAAAGGAGCGAACAGGTCTACCTTGTCGCTCCTTGTTGCTTTGCGTCAGGCAGATGATGGCTGACACAAACTCTCGGTAATGGAAAAATTAGTCAGCGAGGATGGTGACTTCGGCAACTTCCTCGGCAGCTTGAGCCATGTCGGCAAATGGGTCAGAGGCAGCGGCAGTCGTGCCAGCAACTTCATCATCATTCATGGGGCGCCATGTGATTTTACCTTCAATAATTTCGGTCAAAGCGATGTCTCCGCTACCCATCTCTGGGCTAGTAGGAACGAATGGATCGGCGCCTTGGTTGAGCTGCTGGACGCGCTTAGAGACGATATTGACAAGCAATTGCTTATCGTTAACAACTTCCATAGCCTGTTCAATGAGTTCTACTTTCATGAAAATATAAAGGGGGATAACCGCAGGGGTGCGGGTGGCTTATTATACAACAGATTATCAATCTGTCAAGCCCCATTTTTTTTTGATTATACGAACAGGCAAGGCTCGCCTGTGCAGCTTTGCTTTTTTTCCGTCTTGAATCCCCCTCATGCTTCTGTTATGATAGCACCGCGAAACATCATGACTGATATCCCCTTCCATCTCCAAGAAGCCTCTTCGAATATTCATCAGATGTATGGCGATTATTTCCTCGATTACGCCTCCTACGTCATTTTGGAACGAGCCGTCCCCCACGGTCTAGATGGTCTGAAACCAGTCCAGCGTCGCATCCTTCACGCCATGGATCGCATCGATGATGGCCGCTACAACAAAGTTGCTAATATTGTAGGTGATACGATGAAGTACCACCCCCATGGCGATGCCTCCATCGGCAGTGCCTTGGTGACCATGGGGCAAAAGAATTTGCTCATCGACACCCAAGGGAACTGGGGTAACATCCTGACTGGTGACTCCGCTGCCGCACCTCGTTACATTGAAGCGCGTCTCTCCCCCTTCGCCAAGGAGGTTATCTTTAGCCCCAAGGTGACGGAATGGAAGTTGAGTTACGATGGCCGCAACAAGGAGCCTGTCGCCCTGCCCGTCAAGTTCCCGCTACTGCTCGCTCAAGGTGCTCTCGGCATTGCGGTCGGTATGAGTTGCCTCATCCTCCCCCACAATTTTAATGAGCTCATTGATGCCGCCATCGCCCACTTGCGAGGCGAGGACTTCACGCTCTTCCCCGATTTCTTAACGGGGGGGGCTGCTCG
>JAWXTZ010000095.1:0-9046 GCA_044433085.1 Akkermansia sp. | reverse complement strand
CTCTGTGGTATTCGCTGCTATCAGTTGTGGTGGAGAAGGCTCTGCGAGCCTACCCCCCACCACAACTGCCAGCTTAATGTTGAAGGAAGGGGTAATGACGCGACACATCTGACGGAGCGCCTATTTTCTCTAATATTTCTAAAAAATCTCGTTTCTCATCAAAAAATATTGCAATGCCAATTTGTTATGCTATTTTAGAAAAACATGAAGTTCTCGACACTACTAAGCATCATTCTTTCCGCAGCCCCACTTTGTCAGGCTGCCAGCAAGCAGACCGAAGCAAGCCCTGAACCCGATTTCGTCTTTCAAGTGGGCACGGATGGGCACAAAAGTTACCGCATCCCCGCCATTGTAAAAGCTAAGGATGGTACCCTGCTCGCCTTTGCCGAAGGGCGCGTGAATCACGCTGGCGACCATGGTGACATCAACCTCGTGCTACGTCGCTCCACCGATGAGGGCAAGACTTGGGGGGAACTCATCATCGTACGCGATGATGGCAAAAACATTTGCGGCAACCCCGCGCCAGTCGCGCTGCCCAATGGCGATGTGATGCTGGTGAGCTGTGGCAGCACAGGCAGCGAAGCGGATAACATGCACAAGGGGGTGCCGCGCGAGATTTACTTCCAAATTTCCAAGGACAGCGGCAAGACATGGAGCGAGGCGACCAAGATCACCGAGCAAGCCCGCGACAAGGATTGGGGCTGGTTTGCCACAGGACCGGGTAATGCCATCGTCATCAAACAGGGCAAGCACAAGGGGCGCATTGTCGTGCCTAGCAATTACAGCGTCAAGAAGAATGGCAATGTTGTTTATGAGGGCTCCTGCTTCTACTCCGACGACATGGGTGAGACCTGGGAAATTGGCGAAAGTGCCACCAGCAATTTCCGCGCGAACGAAAGTGCCGTGGCGGAAGCTGCACCCAACCTGCTTGTCCAAAGCTTCCGCGCCCAAAATGGGGCAGGACAACGCCTGCTGCGCATGTCCAAGGACGGTGGTGAAACATGGACGACGGAAAAGCCAGCGGAGGAAATCGCGCACAATGTCTGCCAAGGCTCACTCATCTGCGATGAGCACAAGAAAAAGGTTCTCTACATCTCTGCCCCCGGTGCCAAGAACAAGCGCGAGGACATCACCATTTACGCCAGTGCCAACAGCGGCAAGTCATGGCCAGCCGCCTACACGATTAGAAAAGGCTCCCACGGCTACTCCAACCTCGTTGACATGGACAAACAAACACTGGGCATCCTTTACGAATCAGGACGCGGACAAGTGGACTACCCCCAAGGCGGAATCGTCTTTGAAACAGTGCCCAAAAGCACCGTCACCAAATCCAAAAACAGCCGACGATAAAAACCAATAAAAATAAAAGGGGGAATGAGTGCATCGCAACACCATTCCCCCTTTTATTTTTATCGGGCACCCAGCTTGTCATCCAGATGCAGCAGAGCGCGGGAATTACCGCCTGCGAGCTTCATCTTGTCGATGATACCAGAGACCGTGCTTTCCTCCTCAACCTGTTCGCGGACAAGACCAAAGAGCATATCTTGGGATGCATAATCCTTCAGTTCGACAGCCAATGTCATCAAGTCATTAATTTTGGATGTGACATCCTTTTCCATCGCCAGAGTTGTTTCAAAAATGGCCAGTGGCTCGGTGCAAGCAGGCGCATCGGGCACAATGGCAGGAATGGTGACCGCAGCACCGCGTTCCTCCAAATAATGGACAAACTGCATTGCGTGTTCGCATTCTTCAGCATACTGCTTGCGGAACCAACTACCCATCCCATCATAACCAGCAGCCTTTAAGGCAACAGAGAAGGAGAGGTAGGTGTAAGCAGCGTGAAATTCAACCTGTATTTGCTTATTGAGAGCTTCAATCATTGTCGTATCCATAGAAGAGATATACTCCTATTGCCGGCAGATAACAAGCCAAAATATTACCCCTCCTTTTGCAGGGCGTGGGGTTTAGGGGACCTCTAGGGCTAAATATCGCTTCCTAACATCTTCGCCCTTGTTCATGCGGAGCATGTGTGATAAGCTTTGCACCCACTTAGGGAACCGATGAATAAGGGACAAGATTTAGGAAAGGGTAGCGTGCCGCGCTTGATGCTCAGTCTCGCTGTTCCCGCCATTATCTCTCAGCTGGTCAACATGCTCTATAACATCGTTGACCGCATGTACATCGGGCATATGCCCGATGTCGGTGTACTCGCCCTGACGGGACTGGGGCTTTGCTTCCCTGTGATGATGCTCGTCTCCTCCTTCAGTGCCCTCTTTGGCATGGGCGGTGCCCCGTTGGCCGCGATTGAGATGGGGAAGGGAAATCTCCCCAAAGCCCAGCAAATCATGGGCAATTGCGCGGTTTGCCTGCTGCTCATTGCCCTGCTTCTGATGGGGGTGATGCTGGTTTATGGTCGCGATATCCTCCTTCTCTTCGGGGCGAGCGAGCAGACGCTCCCCTACGCCCTGCCTTACCTTCAAATTTATGCGCTAGGTACAGTTTTTGTTCAAATCACGCTGGGGCTCAACTTGTTTATCACCACGCAGGGCTTTGCCAAGTACAGCATGATGACGGTCATCATCGGTGCGATCATCAACATCATCTTGGACCCCATCTTGATTTACGGACTCGACATGGGTGTGCGCGGAGCCGCCCTTGCCAGTGTCATCGCTCAAGGGGTATCGGCCTGCTGGGTGATGATGTTTCTGCGTGGCCGCAAAAGCTGGCTGCGCCTGCGTCGGCAGAGTATTCGCCCCGCCCCTGCCCTCATCGGCGCCATTGTCGCCTTGGGCGTTTCGCCCTTCATCATGCAATCGACGGAATGTATCTTGCAAATTAGCTTCAACATCTCCCTGAAACAATATGGGGGCGATTTGGCTGTTGCGGTGATGACCATTCTCGGCAGTATTTTACAACTGGTCTTCATGCCCATTCAAGGCATCAACCAAGGTGCGCAACCCGTCGTCAGCTTCAACTATGGGGCGAAGCTCTATGACCGCGTGCGCAGTGCCATCAAGATTCAAGTCGCCACCTGCGTTGGCATCTCGGTGGTGATGTGGGTGCTCATCGAGCTCTTCCCCCCATTCTTCATCGGCATCTTTAACCGCGACCCCGATGTGATGAACATGGCCACTTGGGCTCTGCGCGTCTACTGCTTTGGGCTCTTCCTGCTCGGCATCCAAGCATCCTGCCAGCAGAGCTTTGTCGCACTGGGCTTTGCTAAAAAATCGTTTTGGCTCGCCATCCTGCGTAAAATCATTCTGCTCATCCCCCTCATCTTCATCCTCCCCCAGCTGATGGAAGATAAGGTCTATGCGGTCTTCCTTGCTGAGCCCATTGCAGACATCCTCGCGGCCTGCATCACAGGCCTCGTCTTCGTCCGCATGGTCAACAAATACTTAAGGGAACCTTACAAACCGAAGGGATGAAGATTGAAGTAGCTGAGTGCTGCATGCTGAAGCAGGACGCATGTGGCGAAGATGAGTAACGATATAAGTAAAGAGCGAACGGGGCAAGTGTCGATTTCCATGTATTGAGTTATGTTATTGTTCAGGGGCTGAATTAGCCCGCAAGATAGTATCATAACTTTTTTGGATTGCTACTATTTTCCGAGCCCCAGCCCGACCCTTTTGTGTCATACACTAATCACTAAGTATCAATAACCCAAAGAATCCCAAACAGGGTGAAAATTCTGGATTTTTTTGGTTTTTTATTGCAGATAATGCCGTCCTAAAAGCGTTGCACGCGAGCGTGGCAATAGGGCTGGGTACCCTTGCGCTGGTAGTAGTCCTGATGGTAATCCTCCGCAGGGTAGAAGGTCGCTGCTGGACTTAGCTTAGTGGCGACATCATAGCCCTTGGCGCGCAGCTGCGCGATGAGCTTTTCTGCCACTGCCTTTTGGGCATCGTCCTCATAAAAAATTTCGGATCGGTATTGAGGCCCGATATCAGGCCCTTGCCCATCGGCCTGCGTGGGGTCGTGAATCTCAAAAAAGAGTTTGGCAAGCGTTTCATAGCTCACCTTGCTGGGGTCGTAGCGCACCTGCACCACCTCGGCATGCCCCGATTGCTTGCTACACACATCTCGATAAGTCGGGTTGGCAAGATGCCCGCCCATGTAGCCCGATTCCACCGACACGACACCCGCATGCTGCTGCATCAGGTGCTCCACCCCCCAAAAGCAGCCACCGGCAAAGACGGCTGTCGCCAACTTGGGTTCAAAGCCCAGCGAGAGCGAATTGACGCAATGGCGCGTGTTCTTGGCGGTCAGTCGCTCGCCCTCAAAGACATGACCGAGGTGCCCACCGCAGGCGGCACAGGTGATTTCCACCCGACGACCATCGGCATCCACACTGCGGGCGACGGCGCCCGCGAGCTCATCATCAAAGGCAGGCCAGCCACAGCCCGAATCAAACTTATCCTCCGATCGGTACAGCGGCACCCCACAACGGCGGCAGGTGTAAGTCCCCGCCTCCGCATGTTTGTTGTACTTCCCTGTGAAGGGGCGTTCCGTCCCCTTCCCTTCAATCACATATCGTTCTTCTGGTGTCAGTTCATTCATCGCATGGGCAAATTTAAACCCAGTGAAACAGAGGGCTAATAATAAAATGGACTTCATCAGCCTAGGATAATCCCTAACACCTCGGATGTCTCCATCTGTTTTCAAAAGTGTTTGCAAGCAACCCTATCACGATTACTCAGGCATTGCAAGATTGACTACACATCATAAGATTGGTAAACTTGTTGCATCCAACAAATTGTCAAGATGAAGAGGAATAACACAAATAAGGCAAGTCAGTCCATTAATGAGATTAGAAATGAACATATCAATGGGATTAATGAGTTCATTCTGCGATTCTGCGCCTATCACTTAAATGCCGTCCATGAATCTCTTATTGTCGATTGTTGCCAACTTATTAAATTACCAGCCAAGCGTGCGAAAGATTTTATCAAAAACCTAGTCGAGGAAGGGAGGCTCTGCCAGATACCAAGTCAACACAAATATAGTGTGTTCTATCGCTTAAAATTCTCCGATTACCCGCGGTATTTCATGCCCACATCTAATGATGAACGACTTCTCTTCCAACGCGTCATTGATTCAATTAAAACGCGCTTTGACCATGCCAGCGAGATGCGGCATTTTTTCTTAAGCTTCCCCAATGATAAAGATGAAACATTTAATATCTACCATTTAGTACATGATGACTTACTCTTACGCGTGTGCTCCTACATGCTTACTGCCGAACCATGGATAGGCGCGCTCAATGACATATCTGATGATGATGCCGCTCACATCTTATACCAATTTGCCAATCTTCTTGAATTCAATATCAAACAAAGTGCCAACATAAGCCACCTTGAGCAGCTGCTAAAGAGCAAAAACCTTACTCCACAACTCGCATCACTAATTCAGCCCGTCAAATACTTTTTAACTCAGGCATTACAGGGCAATGTTGCTGCTGCTGAAAATCTTGATGGCAAGATAGAATCCTGCTATACATTCTATGCAAAGGCCCTCCTTCTTCAATACCAAGGCCAGAACAGCAAAGCTCTGACCCTCTATCAAAAAGGGATTAGCTTGGCTAAAAAGACCTGCCAATACAGCTCTTTTTACGATGCACCGGATTTTGTCCCCGTCAGTCCCTTCTACTGTTTAATGTACCTGCATGCGCTAGGTGCAGACAGCAAGGCTAGTTCGGAAAAAAAGCTTATCAAAATTTTTCTCCAGCATCAGTGCAGTCAACTAGCACTCCCCCTCTCTTCCATACTCTTTCTTTATCACATCTTAGATAAACGAGAGGATCTCTCAGAAATGGAGATTTCCTTAGAGAATTGCCCGATGATAGACGGTGTGCTGAGCACTTTTATCTTAAAGCACTATCAATTAGGCGAACTCGACGACGTATATAAAGAGCACACGGCGCAACTTCTCCGCGCTACCGATTGGAAGCTGATTCAATTAGAAGCAGGCAGCTCACTGAAGGGATTGGTACCAGACCAAGGAGAACTAGCCAAGGAACTTGGTCTTGAGCCCATCTTTAAGCCCTATGTGCAACTCTCGGCTTGGCAAAAACAACTCGCCCATATCGATAAGTTGTTGCAGGCTCAGCCTCAATCAAAAAAGAAGGGCAATGCCAGCACGACTAGTCAGGAACAAAGCCGCATCATCTACCTTGTTAACACTGATGGGGAGCTCACCCCCATCTTAAAAAAGACGAAAGATGGTCAAAAATGGACCAAGGGGCGCAATGTCGCGCTATCCACCCTAGCAAAGGGTAATGTAGAAGGGATGAGTGAGATTGATAAAGCGGTTGCCCTGAGCATTGAACGCCATGAAAGCTGGCGTGGCACGCACTACTACCTCGGTGGGGCTAAAGCCTTGGCAGCCGTGGTCAACCACCCCTACCTCTATTTGGAGAGCAATCCCAATATCTCTGTCCAAGTGATGGATGACAGCCCCTATTTGGAAATCAAACAGACTGCCAAGGGATTCCAAATCAAGATGAACATTGAACCCGAGGATTCTGAAACCCTGCTTGCAAAGCAAGAGAGCGACGTACTCTACAAAATCTATCGCTTAAGCCCGCTGCAACGCGATATCCTCAAACTATTCAGTAAGCAGAAGCGGTTCCCGCTGGAGGCCAAGGAGCAGCTCAGCACCCTCATCAACAGCATGGGTAACACCATCACCATCCACTCCGAGCTGCTGGCACAAAATGAAGAACTTCGTCAAATAAAGGGCAGTGCCCGAGTCACCGTTCAAATTTTCCCCATGGCCGAGGGCGTTAAGGTGGAGCTGTTTAGTAAACCGCTGGAGGAACACCCACCCTATTTCAAGGCAGGTCAAGGTACCGAGACCTGCATGGGTACCGATGCCGATGGACCCGTCAAGATTCAACGCAGCCTCAGCAAAGAACGCAAAAACTACCGCAATGTCCGTGCAACACTGCGTGAGGTCGCCCATGATGACGAGGTGGAAGACAGCTTGGTCTTTGATGAAATGTACGATTGCTTAGAGCTGCTCGACCAATTGCAGGGGCAAGAAAACATCCTGCGTATTGAATGGCCCAAGGGTGCTAAGTTGAGCATACGAGGCAAGGTCGATTTCAAGCAGATGCGTCTCTCCACCTTCAGTCGCGGGCAGTGGTTGCAGGTCGATGGTGAGGTTCAGGTGGATGAGCAATTGCAACTCAGCCTAGCCGAGCTTTTGCAGCGTAGCCGTGGCAACAAGGGGCGCTTTATTGAACTGGATAAGGGCGAATACCTTGCGCTGAGCGAAAAGCTGCGCAAAAAACTGGCGGAAATTGACAGCTCGATGACGGAAAACAAAAAGGGGGGCTTGCAGCTCTCCACCTTCCGCAGTGATTTGCTGGGCGATTTGGAGGAGGAAGGAGCCGAGCTCAAAGCGGACAAGCAGTACAAGGAACTGCAACAACGCATCAAAGCCGCCTACGAACAAAAGATTAGCATCCCCCCCACCTTGACCGCCACCCTACGCGATTACCAGGTTGATGGCTATGAATGGCTGTGCCGCCTTTCCGCATGGGGTGCAGGTGCCTGCTTGGCCGATGACATGGGTTTAGGCAAAAGCGTGCAATCCATTGCCATCATGCTACAACGCGCTGAACTTGGCGCAACGCTCATCGTCGCCCCCGCATCGGTCGTCCCCAACTGGAGGCGTGAGATTGAGCGCTTTGCCCCCTCGCTGCAATGCCACCTGCTGCATGAGCAGGGTGAACAACGTGCCGAGCTGATTGCTAAGGCTGGTGCTTACGATGTCATCATCACCACCTACGGCTTGATGAGTCGCATGGATGAAAAGATGCTACAAAAAGAATGGAACATCATTCTGCTTGATGAGGCACACAACATCAAGAACCGCGACACCAAATGCTCTAAAATGACCATGTCGCTGCAAGGGCAGTTCCGACTGGCACTGACGGGTACGCCCATCCAAAACCATTTGGGTGAAATTTGGAACCTCTTCCAATTCACCAACCCCGGTCTGCTGGGCAGCTTTGAGCAGTTTAAAGAAAAATTCATCTTACCCATCGAAAAGGACAAAGACCGCGTCCGCCAGCAACAACTCAAGCGCATGATTCAACCCTTCCTGCTGCGCCGCACCAAAAGTGAAGTGCTGGAGGAACTGCCCACCAAGACAGAAATCATCCACCATGTTGAGCTCTCTCCCAAGGAACGCGCGCTTTACGAAAATATTCGCCAGCACGCCCTGCTCAGCCTTGAGCAAGGGGAGCTCAACCCCATCCAAACACTGGCGGAAATCACCAAACTGCGCCAAGCCGCCTGTCACCCGCTTTTAATTGACAGCGAGCTGCCCCTAGCCACATCGGCCAAGCTGCAACGCTTGCTTGAAATCCTTGCCGAGTTAAGGGAGAATAAGCACAGTACTTTGGTCTTTAGTCAATTCTCCTCCTTCCTCAAACTGGTCGCCCAAGCGCTTGATGCACTGGGCATGCCCTACTTCTACCTCGATGGGCAAACAGCAATCAAGGAGCGCGAGCGACTGGTGGCCGAGTTTCAGCAGGGCAAAGTCCCTATCTTCCTCATCAGCTTAAAAGCAGGGGGGACAGGGCTTAACCTGACAGCGGCGGACTACGTCATCCACATGGATCCATGGTGGAACCCCGCCATTGAAGACCAAGCGTCCGACCGTTCTCACCGCATCGGGCAAACCCGACCCGTGACCATCTACAAGCTCATCGCCAGTCAAACCATTGAAGAGCGAATCCTTGAGATGCACAAGAGTAAAAAGAGCCTCTCGGACTCCTTGCTCGAAGGCGGCAACATGTCCACGAAACTCAGTAAGGAAGAAATCATGAACATGCTGCAATCCCGATTCTAATCAGGCCTTCCGTGTCTGGTGCACCTAAAAGGCGCGTGAGCTTAACACTCACGCGCCTCATGATTTAAACTAGGTAGTTTCGCTATTAGAACTTAAGACCTAAGCGAATACCTGCACCGTAGGAGTCTTTACCCAGCATACCGACAAGGTCAAGGGAGACGACATCACCAGGGCTGATACCAAG
>JAWXTZ010000094.1:0-9412 GCA_044433085.1 Akkermansia sp. | reverse complement strand
TTACAAGTACCGTGTAACCCCGCTCGGGATGTTCCGCAGAACTTCCTTCTTCGCATGAGCCACGATACGCGTCACGACCTTTTTCTTCCCTCTCATTTATCCTCTCTGACACTCGCCATCGCAAGGTTTTACGATTGTTTCATTTGGAAGCGTTTTTCTTCCGTTTAAAACCCAGTGTCCCAGAAAGTCGGATACTTTGAAAATTGTTTCAGCTCGGTGGGTTTGAGCGGTTTTAGCCGCTTGGCCTTTCGGACTGCCCCGTGTTGGGGTGACGCCAATTATACATGAAACTGGATGAGGAGTCAAGCATGAAAAGCTATTATTTTTCGATTTTTTTGATGTTTTTTTGATAAAAAGACGTAAATGCGTGGTTTATTAACGAAATTCTTTTTGGAAAAAGTGTAACGAAAATGATAAATGATTTGCAAAGCATAAAATAATGGGGAATTCCACCTTGAAGTGCAGTGACACAGACCTCCAGATATACACTTGACTGGCATCCCCCAAGTGTTATACTTAATACACGGCTTAACATATACAAATATTCAGCCTACGCCTCTCTCTCCCATCGTCAATCATTAGCTTTCTAGCAATATGCATCACCTATCCACCCCTAAAGTCTCCGTCCTCATCCCCATTTACAAGACAAATGCCAAGCATTTGGGAGAGGCCATCGACTCCATCTTGTCGCAGAGTTTTAGGGATTTCGAGCTTCTTATTCTCAATGATTCACCAGATCAAACAAAACTAGGAGATATTGTTCGCGCTTATCAAGACAATCGTATCAAATACCACATCAACGAGAAAAATCTTGGTATTGCCCAATCCAGAAATAAGTTGATTGACCTGGCACAGGGTGAATACTTAGCCATCATGGATCATGATGATATCTCCTTACCGCAGCGTTTTGAAAAACAGGTTGCTTTTTTAGATAGTCACCCCGATGTAGGAGTTGTTGGGACTTATGCCGAGAGCTTCCCCTACAAGGGACATTATCCCACGCGATTTGAACACGATGAAGAAATCAAATTGGCACTCATGACCAATTGCTCAATTATTCACCCTTCAGCCATGATTAGGGCATCCATTCTACGCAATCACCAGATTCGGTATGACGAGAAGTTTACGCCAGCTGAAGACTATGCTCTTTGGGCAAGATTGCTTCCTTTGACCAATTTTCATAATATACCAGAGATTCTTTTCCACTATCGCTGGCATGTGAACAGCACCACAAAAAAACAACTCTCTAAGATGCGCCAAGCAAGCATGCGTATTCACGATTATTTAAGGGAAAACAACCCCGAGCTTTACGCCAAATTCCACAGAAAAGCACACCGAGTTATTCGCCTGCGGCTTTTTGGATGCATTCCCTTATTTAAAATCATCCGTGGTGAATCACTTGGTCAAGTTTACCTCTTTGATCTCATTCCGATCATCAAAATCAAGTACAACATTAAGATGTATTAACGCGTCTTGCCTTTAGCAATTGCAAGAGGCCCTATTCTTATGGGAACCTCTAGCAAGGAGGATTTACATCGCTTGCAAAATACTTAAAATATTAGCGGGCACGGCTTGTCGCTGCTCGGGGGTATCCATAGGACCAGCAAAGATGAGGCTGCCTGATTGGTTGTAGACCTCCAATCGAAGCAGATTATTCATCCCTTTTAAGATGAGCACGTAGGGGCCTTTTTTGAATTGAAGAGTCGCCTCGCCTGCCTTACCTTTCATCCAGCCTTGACTTTGGCTGTTGCTGTCACGAAAGACATTGCGGATATTTTGCATGTTGCGGATGATGGCGCGGGCGTTGGTGCCTTCTGGGGCTTGGGACAACTCTTGCTTGATGGCACGGGCGTAGAGCCCCACCATGGCGCGATGTTCTTGATTAAGCTTAACAGGACGAGTGCTTTGGTTGCGATCAAAGAGCTCGGAGGCCTTTTGTAAAGCTTGCTCGGATGTGGTCGAGGCGGTGCGATCACGGTATTGCTGCATATCGCCCGAGACATGGATGAGATGTCCATCCCGCAGGAGTACAAGCTCCAACGTACTTTGATCGCTAAGCTTGGTAAAAAGGGTTTTAATTTCGTCGCAGCTACGAACTGGGCTACCGTTGATTGAGAGTAGCAAATCCCCGCTGCGCAACCCCTTTTGATAGGATGCGCCATTGACCTGCACATCAATAATCTCCACCGCTTGGGTGATGGGCTCGCCTGTTGCGGGGTGGTTTAAATTGCATTGAATATCGCGTGCCAGCGCACCTATTCCCTGTCTTTGCACAGCTCTTGCTGAACTCTGCACCGCGGGTGCAGGGCTATCACTCGCCCAAGTGGCGAGCGGCAACAGCAAGGCTGTCAAGATGGGAAAAAGTTTGGACATGAATCAAATGCTATTAACTTCCATAGAGACCGTGGTACGGTTAGGCACGGTGACAATGATGGTCATGCCGTCGTCTTCATCGCTGTAGACAAAGGAATCTTCGTAAAGAACTTCGTATTCCCCACGAGCTTGTTGACCAAGCCACTTGGCTTCGTTGACAGGCCGTACGTTGAAGACGCGTCGGCTCGCCAGCCCCATGGAGACGCTTTCATTGGATTCTGGGTCAAGGTTAAGCATCAGGTACTGGCTGATGACACCCAAACAGATGCAGAACAGCACGATAAGTGCCGCTAACTTGCGCAGGGGGAAATGGCTTCTTTTTTCCAGCTTATAAGGAGAATGCGTGCTTTGTTGAGCACGCAGCACCGACTCCTGTATGCGGTGCTGTGCGGCACCACTGAGGGGGGCGGGTGCTAAGCGTTGAAGCATCGTCTCAATACGTTCTTCATCCTTAAGCTCGGCCTTAGCTTGCATCATGGATGCTAGAAGTTTGTTATGCAAGGCGTCCGAAATGGGGGCTGCCTTGCAGGTGCCTGTAGGATTTTTTTCTTGATTCTTCATGTTTGTTAGAGAGTTAACGTTCGATACCAGCAGCATCAAAGGCTGCGCGAAGTTTTTCCAAGCCATATCGGTAGCGAGAGCTGACCGTTGCAAGGGGGAGTTTGAGGATATCGGCAATGTCTTGGAAGGTGCGTTCACCCCAAATTTTCAGGATGATGACCTCGGCAAAGTCGGGCTTAATTTCACGCAACAAGGCTTCCACCTGCTGGCGCATGTATTCATCATCAGCTGCGCAGACCAGCCATGGGTCGATGACGCCTAAATCAGAATCGGCTTCCTGCACCCGCTGGGCGTAATTGCGGCGGACTTCTTCGCGACGCCCCTTATCCATAGCACGGTGTCGAATAGCGGTGTAGGCATAGCTGACCCACTGTTCGGGGCCTCCTTTAAAATCGCCTGACTCCACCGTGCGGACAAGCTGCATGAGTGCTTCCTGAAGGACATCTTCCGCATCTGCTTCACGTCGGCATTGTTGGCGGGCATAAAGCATCAGGCGAGCACTGTGCTCACCCAACCAGTGGTTCCAATCAATTTCTTTTTCCATGCCAGTAACGCCTCGATTCCGTGATGCGGAAGATGCCTTTCAACTGATAAGGCGCACCACTTGGTCTTTTTGTTTTAGTTCGTGATAAAATAACATAATTTTTTCCATCTGCCGATGAAAAAAAATGATGCGAAGCATCATCATGAGCGCTCGCTCACCGTGCTTCGCATCGTAATTCCTCGCAAATCAGCGAGCTTTTCAATTTACGCTTGTTCGCCTTCTGCTGCCGCAGCCTGCTCAGCTTCCATCTTCTGACGAAGCTTTTCGGGCAACTTTACTTGAATATGAATATCGCGCAGCTGATTTGGTTCAGCTACTGCTGGAGATTCACTCATCAAGTCAGCACCACGGTTATTCTTAGGGAAGGCAATCACTTCGCGAATCGATTCGCATCCGCTGATCAACATGACCACACGGTCCAAACCGAGGGCGAGACCACCATGAGGAGGTGCACCAAAGGAGAAGGCACTCAACAAGTGACCAAATTGTTCTTCAATCGTTGCATCATCCAAACCAAGGGCGCGGAAGGCTGCATCTTGCAAATCCTTTTCGTGAATACGGATGGAACCACCACCCAGCTCGTTACCGTTGAGGATAACGTCATAGGCTTCAGCGCAGATGTCGGTGCTGATTTCACCCTTGAGTACCTTGTCCACGTCTTCTGCCACTGGGCGTGTGAAGGGGTGGTGAATGGCGCAGTAGCGTTCTTCTTCCTTGTCGTAACCAAAGAGTGGGAAGCGGTTGACCCAGAAGAGGTCCACTTCGGTGTTGTCCTTCAAGAGTTCCATGAAGTCAGCGCATGCCAGACGGACGCGGCCAAGGATGGTGCAGACTTCCTCCCACTCACCAGCGGCAAAGAAGATGCAGTCACCCGACTCAATGTTGAGGCGTTCCTTAAGGGCTTCGATTTCACCATCGGTCAGGCGCTTGGTGATGGGGCTCTTCCAGCCGTCGCGGTCGTTGACGTCACGCACCTTGATGTAGGCGAGTCCCTTAGCACCAGCGTCAAGCGCGGTTTGGGTCAGGGAGTCGATTTGACCAACGGATGGGGAGAAATTCTTGGCATTGATAGCCTTGACTTGACCACCTGCCGCAATGGCACCAGAGAAGACGCGGAAGTCGCTCTTTTCAAAGATGTCCGAGCAGGAGGTAATCTTCATCTCGAAGCGGCGTTCTGGCTTATCAGAGCCGTATTGCTCCATGGCTTCGTGCCATGTCATGCGTGGGAATGGGGTCACGATGTCGCGACCGACAGATTCCTTGAAGACGCGCTTGAGCATGTCTTCAATCCACTTGTAGATGTCTTCAGCGGTGATGAAGGATGCCTCCAAGTCGATTTGGGTGAACTCGGGTTGGCGGTCAGCGCGCAAGTCTTCGTCACGGAAGCAACGGGCAACTTGGAAGTACTTTTCCATACCAGCAACCATGAGGAGCTGCTTGTATTGTTGTGGGGCTTGAGGCAGAGCGTAGAAGGTACCTGGTGTCAGGCGGGATGGGACGAGGAAGTCGCGTGCGCCTTCTGGGGTGCTCTTGGAAAGGATGGGGGTTTCGATTTCGAGGAAGCCTTCTTCATCGAGGTAGTCGCGCATGCTCTTGGTGATGCGGTGACGCAGCTTCATGTTGCGTTGCATGTTGGAACGACGAAGGTCGAGGTAGCGATACTTCAAGCGAATGTCTTCGTTGGACAACTTGCGGTCAAGTTGGAATGGAAGAACGGTAGCGCGGTTAAGGATGTTGAGGGAAAGGGCTTCCACTTCAATCTCACCTGTTGGGAGGTCAGGGTTGGTAGCGTCGATTTCAGCCGTCTTGAGACGAGCGACAACATTACCTGTAATTTGAATAACAGACTCTTCGCGAAGGCCTTCAGCAATGGTAGCAAGTTCGGCATCGTTTTCGGGGTGGAAGACAACTTGAGTCACACCTTCACGGTCGCGAAGGTCGATGAAGATAACACCACCGTGGTCACGAACCGTATTAACCCAACCGGCAAGAGTGACGCTTTGACCGATGTGAGAGGAACGAAGTTCGTTGCAGTTATGGGTTCGATAACAATTCATGATATGTTTAATAGGCTTGAAATTAAAATGCATTCGCGCACAAAGCGCGCGCGCTATTATAGGCTGCTAAGCATTAAAGTCAAGACTATTTTTGACTTGTTATCGGCGACCGCAGAGATGACAAATCATGGCGAGACCTCATTTATTCCCTTGCCTATGGCTGGCATTGTGTTATAGTATGAAATACGATGAAGACTTCCCTCATTCCAATACTCTTGGCATGTGCGACTCTTTGCAGCGCAGCCCCCACAGAGATTAGCCCAACACCAGCGGGGCTCAAAGAAAAGCTGGTCGCTGCCTACGCGAGTGCGTCGGGCATCACGCTGAGTTTTGAGCTAAGTTACCCTAAAAATTTGACTCTCATTCAAGCCAAAGACTATGAATTGATGGCAAATGAAGGCAAGCCAAGCAAACGAGAAGGGAAACAACTCACCTTCATCAATAGGGATGGGAAATTGCACATCCAATACAAGCTTCCCCTTGAAAAAGGTCCATCCGAAGAGCCAATCCTCTTTGATACCACCATGCTGCTGACGGCCGCCAAAAAGAACGAGCAAAGCCTTTACGACATTTCGCCCAGCAAAAAATCCAGCATCATCCATCAAGAAAGAACTTACACCCTAGAACCCAAAAAAGATAATGCACTAGAAATTACCTGCGACACCTTAGGCTGGGATGAGCTGATACAATGGACATTCCTACCCGAGGCTCCAGCTATGGTAGCGCAAACGAAGAATCAAATCAGCTATCATTTTAAGAATGACCTACCCACCCAAGTTCAAATCAAGCAGTGGACGGATGTCAGCACCTACAACTACCGTCTACTCTACCAAATCACCCCCGGCTACTTTAGTTTTGTAGCGGTTCCCTTGGAGGGGCATGAAAGCCACAATATCGAGATGAAGTTTGATGACCACGCCTTCCTCAGCGAACCGCACGAGAAGGATGCCATCTTCACCATCGCCCCACCCAATGGCTACCAGCTGAGCATTGATGCCAGCAAAAAGACAGTGCAAGCCTACACGGTCAGCAAGACGGGGCAATTGCAATCCATGCATGCCAAATTGAGTGTCGATTCCCCCAGTGTCACCGACAACAAACCCAGCTACACCATGCGGGTCGAATTCCCCAGCTACCCCGAGGGGAAAGAAGTCATGGTGGATGACCACATCAATCTCAGCATCTGGAAGATAGGCGATGAAGCCAACAAGATAGAAACCAGCACCCCACTGCGCTTCCGCTTCAAGCCCCTGACGGTGGACAAGGTCAAGACTGTCAAGGCTAGCAAAGTCAAAAAGGATGACATGACACCACCTCTTCAAGAAGCGCAGCCGCAATTATAAACTTGCCATCAGGGGTACCTATCTGGTACCTTTATACTAGATGCCAGCCATTTATCGACAAGCTAGGGAGGGCGATGTGCCCCTCATTCTTCATTTTATTGAGCAACTTGCGGACTACGAACGTATGTCCGACGATGTTGTCGCGACACCTGAACTGCTGCACGAGTGGCTGTTTGAGAAAAAAGTGGCGGAGGTCATCTTTGCCGTCGCTGATGGTCAGGAGGTGGGCATGGCGCTCTTCTTCCACAATTTTTCAACCTTCCTCGGTCGTGGGGGCATTTATTTAGAAGACCTTTTCGTCCTGCCCGAGCAACGCGGCAAGGGCTATGGCAAGGGGCTGCTTATCGAATTAGCCAAGCTCGCAACACAGCGCGGCTGCGGTCGCCTTGAATGGTGCTGCCTCAATTGGAACCAGCCCAGCATTGATTTTTACCGCTCCCTAAATGCCATCCCCATGGATGAATGGACCACCTACCGCCTGACAGGCGACGCCTTAACAGCACTTGCTCAAAAAGCATGAATCAACCCCTGCGTTCGCTCCTCGGGCTCCTTGCTGCCACGCCTTGCCTTGCGGCAACAACACCCAATGTGGTCATCATTTATGCGGATGATATCGGCTTTGGTGATTTATCGTGCTACGGTCATGGCAAGGTGCCCACACCCAATGTGGACAAATTAGCCCAATCGGGCATGCGCTTCACCAACGCACACTGTGCCGCCTCGACCAGCACGCCTTCCCGCTACTCCATGCTGACGGGCGAATACGCTTGGCGTCGCGAGGGCACCGGCATTGCCCAAGGGGATGCCGCCCTCATCATCCCCACCGAAAAATTCACCATTGCCGACATGTTCAAGGCTGCGGGCTACCGCACGGCTGTCGTCGGCAAATGGCACCTCGGTCTGGGTGCCGAACAGGGCAAGCAGGACTGGAACAAACGCATCAAGCCCAACCCTGCCGACATCGGCTTTGACTACTCCTTCATCATGGCGGCAACAGGCGACCGCACCCCCTGCATCTACATTGAAAACGGACTGGGTGTCGGGCTCGACCCCGCTGACCCCATCTTTGTGAGCTACACCAAGAACTTCCCCAACGAACCCACAGGCAAGGACAACCCCGAGTTGTTGACCCTGCACCCCTCGGTCGGGCACAACCAAGCCATCGTGCATGGCGTGCCTCGCATCGGCTTCATGACAGGCGGCAAAAAAGCCCGCTGGCATGATGGTGACATCGCCGATGTCCTATCCGAAAAAGCCTGCGCCTTCATCGAAGCCCAAAAGGGTAATGCGCAGCCCTTCTTCCTCTACCTCGGTACCAATGACATCCACGTCCCCCGCGTCCCGCACAAGCGATTCGTCGGCAAGAGCGGCTTGGGTGCACGTGGTGACGCCCTGCTCTCCTACGACTGGACGGTGGGTCAAGTCGTCAAAAAGTTGGAAGAGCTGGGTATGGCGGATAACACCATCACCATCATCATCATCTCCAGCGACAACGGTCCCGTCCTCGATGACGGTTACAAAGATCAAGCCGTGGAGCTGCTGGGCGACCACAAACCCTCGGGCGATTTTCGTGGTGGCAAGTACAGCAACTTTGAAGGTGGCACCCGCGTCCCCTGCATCCTGAACTGGGCAGGCAAGGTACCCGCAGGCACCAGCAATGCCCTGATGAGCCAAATTGACTGGTTCGCCAGCTTTGCCAGCATGCTGAATGTCAAAATTCCCGCTGGTGCCGCCATGGACAGCCAAGACCACCTCAGCACATGGCTGGGCAAAGACCAAGCAGGTCGCGACGAGCTCGTCAAGAACGGCTTTGCCATCAGCGTGGGTGATTGGAAGTACATCGCCCCCAGCCGAGGCCTAGGCGAGTTGCTCTTCAACATCGCCAAGGACCCCTCTGAAACGAAGAACCTCGCCCCCGAAGAGCCCGAAAAGCTCCAAGAAATGCGAGCAGCATTCAAAGCTGCTAATGCTTCATAAGTGCAGCAACGATTATCCATGCCCACTCGTAAACAGCTAGCCTTTTGAATGGTCTTACCCTCAATTTCCTGCTACACTGATGCGATGGAATTACGAGAAATCATGCAACAAAAGCGCTTTGCCGTGGTGGGCGACACCTTGAATGAAAGCAAGTATGCCGCCATCATCAAGAACGCGATGATGGACAGGGGCTACACGGTTTACCCCGTGGGTAAGGAGTTGGCTTCCCTCAACGATATTGAGGGCGATATCGACATCATCGACCTGTGCATCAACCCTATTAAAGGATTAAAGCTTATCAAAGAATGCACCAAAGCTTACCAGTGCATCGTCATTCAACCGGGGGCAAGTAATGAGGATATGTTGCAGTATTTTGAGGAACACAACATCCCCTACATTGATGCTTGCCTGCTGGTGGGGCTAAAACTTTACGCCTAAAGGGCACCTTGCAAAATTAGCACTGAATCAAAGCTGAATCCGAGTTCACTGTCAATCGTGCGATTTTTGTCGCTAATCGGTGTGAATTTGTAGCTTTCGTGTCACAAATATTTAATATT
>JAWXTZ010000093.1:0-9458 GCA_044433085.1 Akkermansia sp. | reverse complement strand
CATCAATACTGACAGCCAAATCATCGGAGAAGGTAGAAATCGTGTAATTATTACCATCAATCGCGAGCGTTCCCCCCTCAACCGAAGCCGAGAGAGCATTATCACCCGACAGCGCAACACTTGCAGCATCAGGAGCCATACGTGTTACAATAGCAGTGGCAGCTTGGCTAAAGCTCGTACCTGCACCAATGCTGACATTCGTCAAACTCAACGTTGCAGCACTAGCAATCGAAAGCTTGGCACCATCTATCCTTGCATTCAGCATAGAAGAACCCGTCATGGAACCAGACTCACCCATCGTGATGCTGGCACCAGCAGCCCCAGCACTGACGGAGTAAGAACTAGCCGTGAGCAGAGAACCCTCGGACATCTTCACATCAGCCTTCAGCGTACTATCAGCACTCAAACTCATCGACGCACCCTGAAGATCAACACGCCCCACGGCACTAACACCCCCACCCAAAGCGAGAGAAGAGCCTGATGCCGCCGTGATACCTGTAAGAGTGGCACCAGCTGCCAGATTGAGAGAACCGCCCGTCACATTGAGCGTAACAGCATTCTCCCCTTGATTCAAGGCACTGTAGATATTCATGGTACTACCTTTAGCGGTACCCATGTTGACCGTGCCACTTTCCACCAAGCTGAGACTTTGATAGACATTGGTAGTAGTCGTGCTCACAAAGCCATCGGCACTAAAACTTGTACCTGTACCGTAAAGAGTGGAACCCGCCTTGAGATTGAGCGTCATTTGAGAGAGGTCATCGCTTGCGCTAGCCTCGGTGTAGCTATCATTAATCGTGTTACCCAGCTCCAGCTTACCACCATCTTCCACATTCAGGGTAATGGTACCATCGAGACGTTGGGCGCTGAGAGTACCACGATTAAGCACCAAGGTGCCCCCCTTTTCCACACTCAACTCGCCATGACCATCACCATAGGTAGTGATACCACTATCAATAATGAGTTTACCCGCGACCTTGACATAAGATTTACCCGTCGCGTCAGCCCCACTCATGACAAAGCCCGTGTTGTAGCTAGCCGCTGATGTGTAGGTATTCGTGGTGTGCATCGTAGCACCATTTTCAATACTCAAGTTAACATCCTTGCCATCACGCGTATAGCGCATGAGGAGAGAAGTCAACTCATAGGTACCCGTGCCCTTAATCACCACATCCTGCGTGGTGGTAAGAGATGGAGCCGACAACCACAACTGCGTGTTTTGGGAGAGCTTCGAGCCTTCACCCAAGTCAATGGTATAGTTGGTATTGATGTTCACGCTACCATCCGTTTTTTTGTAGCTGATGGCCTCTCCATTGATCGTGACCTGCGCACCACCCGCCAAACTGAGGGTGGAACCTTGACCAAAGAAACTACCGGCAGCCGTGACATTAGCCAAGCTGCTACTACCTGCAAGGCTGAGGCTTGCGCCCGCACCAATGCTGAGGCTAGATTCCGTCAAATCGACATCGTTCATACTGGCCTTGCCTGTGACATCAACGTCAGCATCAACAAGCGTTCCGCTGAGGCTGTTGAAGCCCACGCTACCATCAATCGTGGTGGCTGTGGTTGCGGTGATGTCGATAGCACCCGCATCGAGGGTGGCGGCCTTCTCAAAGCTCATTTGTCCACTAAGGCTACCACCATCCGCCAAGCTGACAGTACTGGCAGCAATGCTGATACCCTCGGTCGCGCTGAGATCAGCACCCGAGATTGTGATACCCTGCTCACCCGCCAAGCTGAGGCGGCGACCTTCGGTATCCTCGCTCAAGACGACGTTCATCGAAGCCGCGCTAGCATCAACCACCAAAATGCTGGAGGAGGCATCGCCCGAGCTAAAGTTGTCTGAACCATCATCCCATGTCAGGGTGGGGATGGTGGAGATGATGAGCTCCAAGTCCTTGCTCACCTCATTGAAATAAAGCTTAAATTCCTGATTATCAGCCAAGCCCGCCACGCTGATGGCGGCATCAATACCAGTGACACTAGCAGCACCAAAGAGCGCGTAGGTGCCATCATCCAAGCCAGAGCCAAGATTGAGCTGCAAGCCATCGCCCAAAACGAGATTGTTGGCATCAAAATCAGCTAAGACATCAGCATTGGCCAGCAGGCTAGAAACATCCCAAGTACCAGCCATGTTGATGGTGCCATCGCCCGAGATGAGACCACCCAAGGCAGCGGGGTTGATGAGGGTGTCGTCCGTGAAGCTAAAGGTGCCCTTGTTGGTGATGGAGCAGGATTCAAAGGAGACAAAGACAGAGCCTAAACTTGTGATGGTCAAGGAGCTATTTTCTGCAATCGTCAAACTCAAGTTGCTATCCAAGACCAATCGGTCCACCGTGATACCCGCATCGCTGCTAAAGGTGATATCGCAATTTGCACCAATCGACATCGTGTTGAAGTTGGTGATGGTGGCAGCAAAGTTGCTCACCTGCACATTTTCAAAGTTAATTTGGCTGTTGGAGCTGTTGGTGGAGGTGATGTTGCCAGCAAACTGATCAAAGCCATGGAGCGTGTTCGAGTCACTGACATTTTTAATGGTCAGGGTTTGACTACCAGCAATACTGCTGGCACCACCGGTGTTGATGTCACCCCAAGCCTCGCCATCGTGCAAGATGACATCGCTACCATCAATCGTGACAGATGTGTTGCCAGTGATGGTACCACCACTGCCACCACCATAGACATCACCCGTGATGGTGCCGCCAGAGACCTTCACACTGGTGTTACCACTGATGGTACCACCAGTGCCACCACCATAGACACTGGCATTGATTTGCCCCGCACGAATGTCAACACTCGTCGTCAGGGCTGAGGCAATATTGGCCACATTGCCGCCTTGGCTACCAATCTTACCACCACCATAAATAGCACCATTGAAGGTGCCCCCATTGACATCAATATAGCTTGTCCCACCAATGCTAGAGGCCACATTGCCAATCACACCACCGTAAATCGCGCTTTCAAACGTACCCGCATTAAAGACCATGCGCATGTCACCCGTCACATTGGAGTTGTAGGCACCAGCAACCGATGCGCCAAAATTGCTATAACCATTGCCAAGGTGCAGATTTTCAGCTGAAAATTCAAGGTAGATGCTACCCGTCACCTTACCCCCATTAATGGCACCAAGAACGGAGGCTCCATTGCCACTCAGATTGCCGTTAGCATCCACTTGAGAGCCCGTTGCATCCCCCGTGAACTTCAAAAAGACGCTGCCATCCACAATCATCGAAGCACCAGTAGTGGAACTACCGCAGCCGTGCGCCGCATACCAAGATATGGAATTTTTGGCGATGGCACCCGTAGTCACCTCGGCCCAGATGTTGCCTGTGTGGCTGCCAGAGCTAGCGTAGATGCGGGTTGCCGTGCCGCAATCAATCGTCAAACTGACATCCCCACTGGTGGCGGAGGTCAAGACGCCTCGGGCGTAGTAGTCGGATCCACTGGCGGTGCCAGAGCCTTGGTGGTCGGCATCAAAGTCCTGACTTGTCCAAACGACCGAGCCATCATCATTCCATGAGATTGTGCTAGCCGAAGGACCGCTTGGATCATCAGCTGTTGCAATGTAGGCACCATCTTCATTCGTCAAGCCATCCGTCGTGGGGGCGTAGGAGGCCGTGCCATCAATAGACAACTCATTGAGAATCACCTTACCAGAGCCATCATAAATAAAAGTCACACCATTGTATTCAGCAAAGGAGCCAGAGCCACCCTGCAAGCCCTTACCAATAAGCATATCATCCAACCACAGGTAGAAGCCCGACTCAAGCTGGGAGGAAGCCTCACCATTCACCCATGCCAAGCGGAAGTTATACTCATTTTCAGAAGTATCCATGGAGTAGAGGATGGAGTCACCCCAAGAGATGTAGCCCTCATCAATGGACAGCATGCCCACGTAGGCATTATTCCCCATGATGATATCCAAATCATCCGTGGTGTTCCAACCGCCTGTGGCACCATCACCAAAGGTGAGATTAAAATCGAGGGTCGCACCATTGTCAAGACCTTCGCCATCTTGCCAAGCGTAGAACAGGGAGCTGGTCTGACCATTGCCCCCCAGTTGAATAGTGGTAGCCGTGACACTTGCATTACTCAATTGAATGCCAGCGGCTTCCACATGGGCAGCATCCACAAAGTCCGTACTGCCAGAACTGGTGAAGAAATTGGTGCGGAAGGTGGTCTCGGACTTACGAAGCTGCCCCGCTGTGCCACCTGCGTAGCCAGAGCCCTTCGCAAAGTTTGCGGCATAAATCAAATTACCTTGGTCGGATGGGTGCAGTTTATCGTAATACATACTGGTGACACCCTTGTAGTTTTCTACCCCCAAGGTGACATCCACCATACCCACACTCGTATCAACAATGACGAGATTGTCATCATTCTTGGCGGTCGCCCATTCAAATAAAGACTGATTGTAAGCGTAAATCGCCTGACGCCCCGTGTCATTGACGCCAGCCCAAGAATAAGTAGCTTCCCAGACAGGCAATGTCCCTAAAATAATTTTGCAATCCGCATTATTTTCACGAACAGAGGCATAGATGGTCTCCATATCTGCGTACAGCCTTGCAATATCATCGACATCGGTGACAGGCTCACTGCCATCCCAAGTATTCCAATCATTGGACACATCATTGGTACCAATCATCATCCAAAAGACATCGGGAGAACCCTGAACATACTCGGCCAAGGATTCATCTTCCAGCACATAATGATCATCAAAAACCTTTAAGGTCGCATCAATATCAGCAGGTGAGTCACAATCCATCGAAGCACCTAAGATGTAATCTGTTCCATCAGCAGTTGTGGTGGATTGCCCCATCCAGTTCTTGATATTAGAATCACCAAATTTGTTACGACTATCATCGCCCGAGCCAGAAATCGCAGCTGCGGTACCACCCGATTCCGAATTATGAATATTGGTGTACGTCACGCCACCATAGCTGTTGGGCGACTGCTCCGCACTCCAATCCCCCTGCATGATGCCAATGGAATTGTAGGTTAAACCATTATCGACAAGGATGGTATGAATATTCCATCGGTAGGATTGACAATTACCACCATGGGTGATGGAGTCACCCACAAACATGACATTACCAAGGTCATAACTTGTTGCTGCGTCAGCCTCCTGCGTCGCGGCGACAATGGTCGCCGCGATGTCATCGGAGTCAGCCGCCTGCGTTTGGGGGATAAGGAGCAAGCTAGCACTCAAGAGAGTGGTGGCAAGTGGGGCAGCAAGAGCGTAACAAGCCATCAGCGCGGCACGCAAAGAGAGATTGAGGTGAAGTTTCATGAATAGATGATAAGGGGAACACTGCATTCTACCTTTTTTCGAGATGAATGAGCAAGCTTAAAAATGACTCGCGTGGTAGAAAAATAAGCCCCTACGATGCGCAGCATCGTGACTGGGGTAAAGGGGGCTCGCCCCCTTTTGGGTCTTGGGCAAAGCCCAAGTCGGGTCTGGGCTGAAAGCCCAGCTGGCAGAGCCAGTCGCCCAACTGACCCTCCCCTGTTATTAGTAAATGTCCGCGTGGCAAGTCTAGCATGGCGCCACCCGCCCAGTTGGGCGCCCCCCCCTTCCTCCGCGCGAAGCGCGCACCATTCGACCGTCGCAAACGCGATAGCGCATCACCTTACGCAACAAAAAAGGAAAATCCCTGTGCAGGTGGACACAGCTATGACATCTCAACATGGATCAAACGGCACGTTTGTCCCTGTGCAGGTGGCAGCACCCACCACGCTCTCAACATGGATCAAACGGCACGTTTGTCCCTGTGCAGGTGGACACAACTATGACATCTCATCGAAGGTCAAGCGGCACGCTTGTTAGTCGAGATAGAGGGCTTCTTTGGCTAATTCTTTACAGCCGCGGAGATCCAGCTTACCCGTGGGGAGGACAGGAATACCTTCCACGGCGAGAATATACTTAGGAATCCAAATATTGGGAATCTGCTGCTTTGCGACATCGGCACGAATCTGGGCAAGACTCTCACGCTCACTCGCCTTACTTTGGTGCTCAGGGAGCGTCGAAAGAAGAACAAGAGCCTCACCCTTACGGCTATCACTGACACTCGTGACAGCAATCTGAAGCTCGGGCGCATTAGGATCAATATTCAAAATACCCGTCAACAACTTCTCAACCCCCTCGTGGGGAACCATCTCACCACCAATCTTCGAGAAACGGCTCAAGCGACCATCCAAGAAAATAAACCCATTCAAATCCATGTGACCAATATCACCCGTCTTGAACCAGCCATCTTGGAAAATCTCCTCATTCAACTCGGGCTTACCAACATAGCCCTTAAAGACATTAGGACCCTTCACCCAAATCATCCCCTGCTGACTGAGGGGGACAGGCAAGGAATCATCATCCAAATTCGTCAAGCGAACCGCAATACCAGGCAAAGTATTACCAATACTACCCACCAGTTGACTGGGCAAATAGAAAGGCGTGCTAGGCAGCGGCTCCACATTATGCAAATTGACCGCACAGACCGGAGTCGCCTCGGTGAGGCCATAGCCCTCCAACAACTCCACATTATGCTTCTCCTTAAACTCTTGGCGCAGCTCATTTTGCAACTTTTCAGCACCAACAATAAAATAGCGAACACTATCAAAGTAACCAGGCTTCGCGTGGTGCAGCATCGCGCGGGCAAAAGTGGGGGTAGCACAGAGGACAGAAAGCTGGTGCTCCTTCGTGAGACTACAAAGCTTCTTGGCCTCGGTAGGGGAAGGATAGGTGCAGAAGGGGTGACCCGTGAGCAGAGGCAGCATCATCGTCACCGTCAGCCCAAAGCTGTGGAAGACAGGCAAGCTACCCAGGAAATTCGTATCCGTCAAATCAAGGCGCGAAGCACATTGCGCCACATTCGCCAACACCATGCGGTGGGAAAGCGCAACACCCTTAGGCTCATCAGACGAACCACTCGTGAAAAGAAGAATCGCCTCATCATCACCCTTACAATCATCCGTCGCAAACAACTTACAAATGAGGGCAGCAGGCGCAACTCGCGCCATCAAAACATTGGCAATAAGCTTCTTCTTATCCAAATTTTCAAGCAAATCCTCAACAATGACCAACTGGTCGGCACTGGGCCAGGCAAAGGTGGGCAACTTATCCATGAACTTTTGCGCGGTGATGAAGCAAGTACACTCTGCCTGACGCGCCGTACTTTCAAAAGAGCTGCGCGAAGAAGCATAATTAATCATGATGGGAGTCACCTTAGCCAGCAAGCAAGCCATCATCGCAATGAGACTACCCGCACCTGGTGGTAAAATGACACCAATGCGCTTCACCTTCTTAGCCTCCAAGACCTTAGCAACCGTCATTGCAACACCAAGCGCCTTGAAGTAGGGCAACTTACTACCCGTCATACCATCAGTCACCTCCAACTTACCATGCTTGCTAAGACTGCGCACAAGCGCGGTAGTCAGCGAGCCACTGAGGACATCCTGCTCGGCAAAACGAGAGGCCCCACAATCCAGCCAAGCCTCCAGCACACGATCTCCCGCATAGGGACCAGGCTTCAACTTGGGGAGAATGCAAAGCTGCTCCACCGCAACCTTACTATCACGACTCGTCGCATAAATTTGCGCCAAATCATTGCTATAAAACCCCGTAAAGACAGGAACGGGGGAAATATGCAAACTGCCCACATGGGTCAGGAAGGGGGAAGGAACATCAGTCAAGCAACCGCGCGAACGCGCAATGCAACCAGGCAAAAAGAGCACATTAAGCCCCTGATGGAAGAGCCCCAGCACGCGCTCACGCATCACGGGCGCCGTCGTCTTACGAAAATCGAACTTTTCCCGCCTGATGTTAAGGCTGCTCAAGCAGGTGACCATCGCCTCATCATGGGGGAAGTCAGGGGCATAAAGGACACAGAGCTTGCCTTGAAGACTGCGATGCAGCAGCTCAATACCAGCAGGAGTGATGCGATTAGGCAGGT
Organism: Akkermansia sp.; assembly: GCA_044433085.1. Lineage (GTDB taxonomy): Bacteria > Verrucomicrobiota > Verrucomicrobiia > Verrucomicrobiales > Akkermansiaceae > Akkermansia. Next base: position 1,512 of record JAWXTZ010000093.1, on the reverse strand, counting down.
AGAATGAGGGCTGCGCAGGGATATTTTCAGCGCCAAGAAGCTTGATGCGGGACATAAGTTTAGGATAGGGGGTGAGGGTAAACAAAACCACCTTGCCCAATCGTGACAAGGTGGTTGTTGCAAACATCGATGTGCACCTCATCAAATTAGGCAAGAGACAGGACTCTTGATTCCTTGATAGATTAGCACATTTTGTCGGCTGCTGCCAGCATAAATGTGACCAATCAGGTGCAACTTAGCAATTTTTAGAAGACGTAAGTGCAGGAGAGCTGACCAACAACTTGGAAGTTTTGGAAGGGAACGTAGGCGTCACCAGCGAGTGGTACAAGAGCAGCATTTTCATTTGCCTTGATAGCACCCTTACCGCACCAGTTAAAGCTGACGGATGGGGTGATGACAAAGCTCTTAGCTTCGTTGACGAAGTATGGAGTAGCCAACTTGATCCAGAATGCTTGAGTACCGTTAGCGCTAGCACCATGGTAGTCTTGGAAGTAGTCACCCGTTGCAGAAATGTTGAAGGAGAGCAGAGCCGCCATCTTCATATCGTCAGGCGTACCAATGACAGGAGCCTTGAAAGTGACAGATGGCTCAAACCACCAGCCCTTGATACCATCAAAACTGTAGCGGATGGGGCATGCGAGAGTCAACCACTTGTAGGGGCTGTACTCTGGGGAGAGGAAGAACTCATTGACGTAGGAGCGGCTGTTATGCGCAAAGTGCTTGGACATAACGCCCAGAAGACCACCGTGAACAAAGTCGTGACCAAAGCCAAGGCTCCACTTTTCTTCGGAGTAACGAATTTCGTTGCTAACGACAAATTCGTTTTCTATGTTCATTTCGTTAATGTCAGGAAGCTGGGGGTTCATATCATGAAGCTGGGTTACAGGAGCACCAGCAAGACCAGGAAGTAAAGGAGAATCTGGGCTAACAGTAGCGTGTTCCAAACCATAGAGGGAGTGACCAGAGGAGGAAATCGTGTAGGCGAGGACGGTATTCCAAGACCACTTGTTATTGAAATCGTGCTTCAACTTAAGTGCTAAAATTTCAGCACCTTCTCCTTGCATCCCAATGCGGCTTGGTACCAGACCACGACCAGTGTAGTTGGTGGTGTAGGCGGCAGTAAAGGAACCAGAGAAGAAGTTTTCTTCAGGGGCTACGAGAGTCGTTTGCTCAGGTGCGCTAGCAACTGTTGCAGTACCAGCGAAGGCTTGTGCGCCCAACAAAAGGCTAGCCAAAATAGAAGTACGAGTAATCATGTTTTCTTAATGTAGTTAGGATGAGCGAACAGCGTTTCAGGGGGGCACATTCATGCCGCCCTAGCTGCTGCTCAGGGCAAGCCTAACGGTTTTGTAGAAATTTGTCAAGCGAAATTGTAGAGTTAACTCTAGATTTGTGTTACTATTCACGGCTGGGTGCAGGTAATTGACCGAAAGGTATCGGTTAATAACGATAAATTGATGCAGAGCTCCCCATCTGCATTATCGAATACAGCTCTGCTATGCGAATATTTCA
>JAWXTZ010000092.1:0-9509 GCA_044433085.1 Akkermansia sp. | reverse complement strand
GGGTGTAAATCATTTCTTGGACGGGGGCGACATCTCCCAGCAAATCAAGTGCTTGGGCAGCCTTGATAAATTGTTCGAGTTGGGTGGTGTCGATGGCGGTGGTGAGGGTGAGTCGAGCCCACGCTTGCTTGATGAGTTCAAGGTCAGCGGGGCTTTGGGTCAGGTGGCTGAGCTCGTCGGTCATCATGCGTTGCGCTTCTTCGGGGTTGGCGATGATCCATTCGGTGAGTTCTCGGTGCGCTTGCAGCATGCGCTTGGCTAAGTCAGGGTGTTGTTTGAGCCATGCCTTGCGCCCCACTAAAATGGTGGTGACCGCATCGGGCTCATCAAGGAAGACACGTGCTCCTGTCTTTGATTGGATGATGGAGACCCAAGGTTCCACCGTCCACGAGGCATGGATGTAGCCATCTGACATCAACTGGGCTTGCATGGAGCTGGGCGAGGGAGAGATGCGAACATCTCCCTTACCTTCCAAGGTGCTGCTATGTCCTTGAGCCTTCAACCAAGCTCGGCAAGTGACATCCTGCGTGTTGCCAAGTTGCGGGGTGGCAATCGTCTTTCCCTTGAAATCGGTAGGTGTATTGATACCTGACTGCGGTGCCACTAACAAAGCCGCACCACCATCGACAGCACCTGCCATTAAACTTAATTCCGCGCCTTTTGAAACATCGTAGGCGTTGATGGCAGGGCTAGGCCCCACATAGCTTAAATCAACCGCGCGACCAAAAATAGCCTCCATGGCGCTGGGCCCTGCATTATACAGGCACCATTCCACGCGTTGCTCTGGCAGGTAACGCTCGAACCAACCCTGTCCATGGCGGCTCATGTTGCGCGCAACAAGAGCTTGAACATGGGTCATGTTAGGTGAGTGCCCAATGCGCACAACCCGATGGTCCTCCTTCGGTGCGCAGGAGGGAATCAGTGGGATGAAGCAAAGCAGGGCAGCTAAGATGGTCTTGGGATACTTCATATTATCCCCATCTTAGCATCCCGAATCGAGGGAGTCAAATAAGTTCGCGGAGGATGTCGCGAATATCCGTTTGCAATGAGGTGAAGTGCGCATTTTTATCCCCCGTCTCTTCATCCATGTACAAATCGCGTCTCAGCTCAATCATGAGGCTTTGAACAGCTGCATTTTTTTGATAGTATTTCATCGGGACGAGAGCACCCGCAAAGGGTGTATTGATGGCAACCTCGTAGCCTCTCTTCCGAAATGATTGAACACAGTTCTCTAATAGGGCTGATGAGGTATGATAATCATCGCTACCAATACAAATTTGGGGACGGTGAAGTTCTCCATGAATTTGTCGTTCATACGGCAAGCTTTGCGTCGGAAAGCTGTGGCAGTCGATGATGAGGCAATGTTGATGCTGGGTGAGGGCGTCTTCACAGCTTTTCTGAACTTGCTCATGATGGGGGTAGTAATAGCGTGATAAGAGATACTCGCGTTCTTGTGGTGTGGGAGGCGTTCTCAGTTCGGTGAGATGAGAGCTTTTTGTGTAGATGACGCCCATGCCAATTTGGCTCATATGTTCTTGCTCGTCATTAGCAAAACGTTCGACATCGAGCACGAGGCGGCTCACTGGGTAACAAATTCTCGTGGCCGTTTGACATGTGAAAAGTTCATCGGTAAAGTGGTCTGTCATGCGCAAAAGCTCATCTCTTAATTCTTGCGGGGGTAACAGGAAGCTAGCGGCACACTCCTTCGGGATGTGTTGCGAGGCGTGGGGAATGTGGAGAATAAGGGGTGAGTTCTCACCCTTACCATCTTGTTGCTCGAAAAGTATCTGTTGCATGAATTAATGGTCACTCTATCACTTTGTGGCGGAAACGTCAAGTTGCGTTATTCTCCTTGCCTTGTAGATGGGGTGAGTGTATAATTTGCGCGTAATTATGAGCAATCCTAAGGAACTTTACCGCCCTAATGCCGCTGCCATTTATCAACGCCCCAATGGCACCATTCTTGTCTGCGAACGTGTGAAGCCGCGCGGTTGCTGGCAGTTCCCCCAAGGTGGTGTGACCAAGGGTGAAGACCCATTGATTGCCGCGCAGCGCGAGGGGATGGAAGAAACAGGTTTTCGCCCTAATGAATATGATGTCAAGGGTGCCTTTGGCCCTTACCGCTATGACTACGATGCGAAGAACCGCGAACGCGTCTTTAAGAAGCGCGGGATTCCTTATGCAGGGCAGGAGCAAAATTACTTCCTCTTTGCGATGCATAATAATGAGGCAGAACCTTGGTTGGATAACAAAGAATTCTGCGATTACCGTTGGATTGAACCTAAGGACATGGACTTTGATGCGGTACCGGACTTCAAGCGTGATGTCTATTACCAAGTCATTGCAGATGTCTTTGGCTTGAATTGTAAAGTTTAGTATGCAAGTAATTGCGACCATAAGATCGCCCTACACGCAAAAATTTGGGGTTCCTCGTCAGGGGAACTTAGCTCCGCATGTGCGGAGCTTTATTGTTTTTGAGCCCAATTTTCGCCAGCATGAATGCTTCCGCGGGATGGAGGGCTTTTCGCATTTGTGGCTCATTTGGCAGTTTCATTTGAATGGCGAGCAGTGGCAACCCACCGTTCGACCACCGCGTTTGGGAGGTAATGAGCGCATGGGGGTCTTTGCGACGCGCTCTCCCTTTCGCCCCAATGGCTTAGGCCTGTCTGTCGTCAAGATTGAAGCGCTGCACCTCGACCGCAAAGACGGTGCCTTTATTGAGGTTTCGGGGGCGGATATGGTTGATGGAACCCCCATTTATGACATTAAACCCTATGTGCCCTATGCAGATAGCATCCCCGAGGCGAAGGGTGGCTTTGTCAGTGAAATCACGCGTCCTGTGCTGCAGGTGAGGTACGCCCCTCATGTTACCTTCCCTGATGGTGTTAAGCCTGAATGGGTGGCAGCGATGCACGAGACTTTATCCCTTGACCCGCGCCCTGCCTATCATGATGAGCCAGAGCGTATCTACCACCTCATCTTGCAGCCTTATGAGATTGCTTTCCGCGTGGAGAATGTCACCCTTGTGGTGGAAAAAATCACCAAGATGCCCCAATGAGTTCTTTCCCCCATTTGCGCGCTGCCTTTAAGCAGAATTTCACCCATGCTGGCGAGCTCGGTGCGGCCATCAGCCTGTGGGAGAATGGGCATGAGTCCATCCACCTTTGCCACGGTGCGGCACGAGTGGATCGTAGTCGCGAGGGCTTGCAAACCACGCAAGCTTGGGAGGAGGATAGCCTTGTTCCCATCTTTTCCGCCACTAAGGTGGCATCGGCCAGCTGCTTTTTGCACGCTTTATTTCAAACAGGGCAAAGCATCGACTTGCCTATTGGTGAGTTGTGGCCACGCTTCCCCATGCCGCACGCGACGGTGGCGCAGTTGCTGAGCCACCAAATTGGGCTTGCCGCCTTGGCTCGCCCAGCGAGCATTTTTGATTTGGATGATTGCCAAGCAGCGATTGAGGCGACAAGCCCAGCTTGGTTGCCCCCCCAACATGGCTACCACCCTCATACTTTTGGTCCTATTCTCGATATTTTGATGCGTGAGCTTTGGGGCGGTCGCATCCATGAATTTTGGGATGAAGAGCTGCGAGCGCAATCCGACGAAGCCCTCGATTTTTATATTGGCTTACCCGAGTCAGAATTTGGGCGCGTCGCACAATTGCAGGCGCCCCGACTGCAATCGGGTATGCCGCAGGATGATTTTTATCGCGCCTATTTTACGGAGGCTTCGCTACAACACCGCGCCTTCCGCTCGGTCATCGGGCTGGATTCTCCTCGTGCGATAAACAGCCCTGCGGGTCTCGGCTGCGCTTGTCCTGCGAAGGGTGGGGTGGCATCGGCTCGTGGTTTGGCGCGCTTCTATCAAAACTTGATGGGCTGGGTCAATGGCGGGCGTTACAGCGATGCGGTGCTGGATAGCTTGAGCCGCCCGCAATGCTGCGGATACGATGAAATCTTGATGCAGGAGACATCCTTCAGCTGCGGTGCTATGTTGGAGCCTAAGGAGCTCTTTACGCTCAAAGGCTTCAGCGGTTTTGGTCACGCTGGGGCTGGCGGTTGCCACGCCTTCTGTATTCCACAACTAGGCTTAAGCTTTGCCTACGTGATGAATCAAATGGACTTTGGCGTGCTGCCAAGTACCAAGTTGCGCCGTTTGCTGACAGCGCTTGAGCAAGACCTTGCTTAAAGTGATGCCCCAATCAGGAAGACCACGAAGGCCGATACCGTGAAGGCGGGGGAGTCGATGAGGTCGAAGAGTCCACCAATACCGGGCAATAAGGAGCCACTGTCCTTCACTTCGAGACCGCGTTTGACGAGCGAGCCGGCTAAGTCACCTGCAACAGAGAGCACGAAGATAACAGGCATCAGGACGCAGAAGAAGAGATAGGGATTGCTGAAGGGCGCAGGTGCGCTTTCGCAAATCCAGCTGAAAAGCAGGGCGCTGACGGCACTGGTAATGATGAAGGAGCCGATGATGCCCTCCCAAGTCTTCTTGGGGGAAACGACGGGGCTAAAGCGACGCTTAAAGAGCTTGCCGCCAACGAGTACACCACTGACATAGGCCCAGATGTCGCACATCTTCGTGGTGAGGATGAGCCAGAGCAGGAAGGGGATGAGACTTGGTGTGGACAGCACTACCAAGGCAAAGGAAAAGAGCCAAACGGGGTAGACGAAGGAAAGGATGGTCGTCCCCATGCTAGAGAGGGCTTGAACACCTGCGCGCTTCTTGTAATCAATTTGATAAAGCTCCAAGAAAAAGGCGATGAGGATGAAGATAACCAGATAGCCCACGGAAAGCGAATAGCTCGCTTTGTGGCTTTCTCCAGCCTCGGTCAACAAGGCTGTCGCAGCAATGCACCATGGGTAGATGAGCCCAGCAAGTAGACCGAGCAGTCGGCTGCTGCGTTCCTTGCGCTCCTTGAGCATGAGATACCACTCAACGCTCGTGATATTACAGAAGATGCAGATGAGCAGCGCATAGCCAATGGGTTCCCCCCAAGCGACGGCTCCGCCTGTTAATCCTAGCAGGATGATGGAGCTCAGGCTGCGTTCTAAAAATGTCTGGGTCTTGGGGGTCATGGGCGTAATCGTGTTGAGAGGAGAATAGATAAAAGCTTGCAGCAGTTCTCAAGTCTGCTGCAAGCTTAGTTGGGTGATATTTAGTGTGCAGGGCATGCGTTGCAGCCCCAGCCCTTGCGGATGTCCGCAAAGAAGTCATTGCCCTTGTCATCAACAAGGATGAAGGCAGGGAAGTTTTCAACGGTAATCTTCCAGATGGCTTCCATGCCGAGTTCTGGCCATTCGACGCATTCAATGCTTGTGATGCAGTTCTTGGCAAGGTCAGCGGCAACACCACCGATGGAACCGAGGTAGAAACCACCGTGCTTGTGGCAGGAGTCAGTCACGCATTGGTCACGGTTGCCCTTGGCAATCATGATCATGCTGCCACCTTGGCTTTGGAAGAGATCCACGTAGGAGTCCATGCGACCAGCAGTCGTTGGGCCGAAAGAGCCTGCGGCATAGCCTTCTGGGGTCTTAGCAGGGCCTGCGTAGTAGATAGGATGGTCCTTGATGTATTGGGGCAATTCCTTACCGGCATCCAGCAGTTCCTTAAGCTTGGCGTGGGCGATGTCGCGACCGACAATGATGGTGCCGTTGAGGGAGAGGCGGGTCTTGACTGGGTGCTTGGACAATTCAGCCAAGATGTCAGCCATGGGTTGGTCGAGGTTGATGTCAACCGACTCGCTCTTAACTTCCTTCCACTCTTCAGGGATGTAGGTGCCTGGGTCGTATTCCAACTCTTCAAGGTAGATGCCATCAGGGCGAATTTTTGCTTTGATGTTGCGGTCTGCCGAGCAGGAAACGCACATGGAGACGGGGCAGGAAGCACCGTGACGTGGCAAGCGGATGATGCGGACATCAAGCGCGAAGCTCTTACCACCAAATTGGGCACCGAGACCCAGCTTGGCAGCTTCCTTGACCATTTCTTCTTCCAACTCAACATCGCGGAAGGCTTGTCCGTGTTCGTTGCCACTGGTAGGCAGGGCATCGTAGTACTTGGCGGAAGCAAGCTTGACGGTCTTAAGGCAAATGTCAGCACTAGTGCCACCAACGCAGAATGCTACGTGATAAGGTGGGCATGCGGCTGTGCCGAGGGTGCTCATCTTTTGAATCATGAACTTCTTGAGGGAAGTTGGGTTGAGCAGCGCCTTGGTCTCTTGGTAAAGGTAAGTCTTGTTGGCGGAACCACCACCCTTGGACATGAAGAGGAAGTCGTATTCCATGCCATGGTCAGTTGCCATCACGTCAATCTGGGCTGGCAGGTTGGTGCCGGTGTTGATTTCCTTGTACATGTCGAGGGCGACATTTTGGGAATAGCGCAGGTTGTTCTTGGTGTAGCAATCGTAGGCGCCTTGGGCAATTTTTTCAGCATCGTTGAAGCCTGTCCAAACTTGCTGACCCTTCTTGCCGATGCAGAGAGCGGTACCTGTATCTTGGCAGAGTGGCAGCACGCCATGGGCGGCTACTTCGGCATTGCGAAGCAAGGTGAGGGCGACGCTCTTGTCGTTGTCGGAAGCTTCGGGGTCGCTCAAGATGGCTTGAACTTGCTTAAGGTGGGCAGGGCGAAGGAAGAAGCCAATATCGTGCCAAGCCGTTTCGGCAAGGAGTCGAAGACCTTCGGGCTCGACCTTCATGATGGGTTGACCTTCAAATTCGCTGACGCTCACAAAGTCAGAAGTGAGCTTGCGGTATTTCGTATCATCGTTACCGACGGGGAACATGTCTTGATAGACAAAGGGAGGAGTTGCCATAACAGTGGTATTTTAGCATTGAACGGGGGGCATAACCAGCAAAAAATTGATGCCCATTCAAAAGAATGGGCATCAACGCAAATTACAAAATAAAGTTGTTAAACTCGATTATGGCTTGATAACGGAGCAAAGAACAACAGTACCGTTGAATGGAGTCTTGATGTTGGCTGGAAGCTCAACTTGACCCAAACGGAAGGAAGTCTTGTATTCAACAGCGGAGATGTCAGCTGTGATGCAGCAAGGAATGTCCTTAACAGCGCATTGAACAGGGATTTCGTGAACGATTTGGTGAACAACACCACCCATGGCGACACCAACAGGAGTACCGACCAACTTCAAAGGAGTCTTGGTCTTAACAACTGTGTTTTCAGTCACTGCGAGGAAGTCGATGTGAGTGATAGCGTCGGTAAGGAAGTTGCGTTGGATGTCCTTAACGAGAGCCATGATTGTTGTGCCATCGAGGTCGATGTTAACGATGAAGTTAGCGGTAGCTTCAGCGTTGAGCATGTTGCGAACGTCAGCCTTAGTTGCTTGGATGTTGATGTTGCCTTCAACTTCTGTTCCGTAGATAACTGCTGGAATGATGTCTTGTGCGCGGAGTGCGTTGAGTTTGCCTGTACCGACAACTTCACGCTTTGTAGCTTTAAGTGTTTGTGTAGCCATTGTATTAGTATTTTCTATAAATGGTTGGAAATTAATGTTTGTATGGAGTTATTCTGACGTCGGTGCGCGGTATTGTCACCCGCCAGTCTTAGCGCGCACAAGTTAGCGAAACAAGCGCGGACGGCTAATATATCAATAACTTAGCGCAAAGTCAATGAAAATATCTCATCGTACGCTTTTATGCAGACTATAAAAAAGAGAAGCCCAATGGGGCTTCTCTGAAAAGATGTTGTGAAAAGCGGCTTAAGCTTCCGTTACTTCAGTGCTAGGCTCTTCTGGAGCTGGCTCTGTAGGTGTGGGAGCTGGGGCTGTTTCGGTAGTATCTGGAGCTGCTTTTTTAGTGGCCTTGATGCTGTCCTTCTTGTCCTTTTTGTCAGATTTATCAGCTGCTTTATTGGCTTTTTTCTGGGCGGAGCCGTTGCGCTTGGGCTTGTTGAGCTTGGGGCTAGCAGGTGCGGATTCTCCCTTGGGGTACCAGATGGAGTTGTCGTTGGTGACGACGAGGAAACCTTGTTCCAACAACCAAATCATGTCGGTGACGTAGGGGGCATGGGCCGCTGTTGCTGCGGCGATGCTGGCTTCGTCTTCACCTGCGGTGACTCCGCTGATTTCAGCAAACATGATATCGAGCTTTTTGCCCGAGTTGGCTTTCGCCCATTCCACGATGGCGCGCATGCGGTCAGCTAAAATCATGTCAGCTGGGATGGTGCGGATGCGGCTTGGTCCCGTGTAGTGGTTACCCTGCCATTTGTAGATGGGCATGTGGTGGCGTGCCATGCCGTGACAGAGGTTGGGGATGACCATTTGTGGGAAACGACGTGATTTGTCAGAAAGGATGCTCATGTGTGCCGCCAGCCCTGGGGAGAGCAATTTGCGGGGGGTGGCTCCGTTGACGAATGCCTTATCCACTGTTTCATAAACAGCGCTGTAGTGGTTGGCTAAGAAGTCTTGTTCGACGCTGCGACGGTCTTCAAGGGTGAGTTCTTCCGCTCCGCTACGAGTGGGCTTCCAGACGGTTTTGCGGGATGCTTGTTGCACCCATTCGGCGATGGCTTCCTCCTCCTTGCACATTTCAATCTTGTTGCGGAAGGCGTCGATATTCATGCGGGAGTACTTGCTCTTATGCAGGTTCATGAGGGCTGCTTGGTAGCCGTGCCAGTTGGCGGGGCCAATCAGTTCATTGCCCATGGTGCAGCGAGCAACGGCGCTGAAGCTTCCTTTGGGGGCATCAACATCAATGTATTCTTCGCTGTAAAAATCCTTCAACCAAGCGGCATCCCAGATGTAGTTGAGGGCTTCTGCCTCGGTCAGCCAGCATGCTTGGTCGCCTTTTTTGGAGCGAATCATCATGGGACCTTCTTCGGACTTCATGTAAACCATGTCGTAGCGCTCGGGTGCACTCATGACGAGTTTGGCGAGTTCTAAGAGGGGAAGGGCACGCTTGTGCTCGTGGATTTTCTTGGTGAAAATCTCTAAAATCGGGTTGGAGGGGCGCAGTTCAACGCGCAGTCCTTCGGTGGGTTGGGGGAGTTCGCGTTGGGGGCGTTCTGGGCGTGTGCCACGGAATTTACCGCTGCGTTCATTGCGCTCATTGCGCTCATTGCGTTTGAAATCGCGTCCACCCGTGCGGTTGTCGCGTTTATCCCCACGTTTGTCATTGGAAAAATTGCGGTCTTCGCGGCGCCCTCGTCCCTGCGGGCGTGGTCGGTCGTTGTTGTAGGTTCCTGCCTGCTTGCTGTCGCTGTATTTGGGGCTGTCGCCTTTGCGTGCCCAAGCGGGACCAAATTGAAAGCCTGCTAAGTCCGAAAGATCAAAGGGCGTCTCGCCTCCCTGTTTGCTTTTTTCCATAAGTTGTCGATAGTTCTTCCAGTAGATTACTCTTTATGGCTTTGCTTTGCAATGTTTTTTTCGCCTAGCGGAACGAAATGAAAGCTGTAATATTAAATGCGACAAGCTAAGCACCCATAAAATGCCCTGGTTCCTATGCCAAAGTACAGTTGGTGGAGGAAAGGACATGAAATGTTCTTTTCCA
>JAWXTZ010000091.1:0-9613 GCA_044433085.1 Akkermansia sp. | reverse complement strand
TACTTGACCCTGCCCTGCTTCGCCCCGGTCGCTTTGACCGCCAAGTAACGGTCAACCTGCCCGATTCCGCAGGTCGTGAGCAAATCCTTGCGGTTCACATCCGCAAGATTAAGCTCAGCCCCGATGCTGACTTAGCCCCAATCGCCCGCGCGACCACTGGTTTCTCGGGTGCTGAACTCGCCAACCTCGTCAACGAAGCCGCCCTCATTGCCGCTCGCAAGGACCAAGAAGTCGTCATGCAAGCCGATTTGGAGGAAGCCCGCGAAAAGGTACGCTGGGGACGCGAACGCCGCTCGCTGGAAATCACTGACCGCGAAAAACGCCTCACAGCGGTACATGAAGCGGGTCACGCCCTCTGCTTGCTCAAGACAGAACTGCGCAAGAGCTTGCCCTTGCACAAAGTCACCGTCATCCCACGTGGTCCAGCCCTCGGTGTCACCATGATGCTGCCCGATGAGGACCAACACAGCGAGTACAAGAGCGAATTGCTCGACTACATCGTCATGGCCATGGGTGGTCGTGTTGCCGAGGAAGTTGTCTTTGGCGACATCTCTGGTGGTGCCAGTGGCGACATTCAAAGTGCCACCGCCATTGCCCGCAAGATGGTCTGCGTTTACGGCATGAGCGAAAAACTCGGCCCCGTCAAGTACGGTGATAGCCAAGGAGAGGTCTTCTACGCCCGCGATGCTGGTCATAGCGGCAAGGGCTACTCCGAAAAGACTGCAGAAGCCATTGATGCTGAAATTCAACGTATCGTTGAGGAAAATTACTCCCGCGCCAAGGAAATCCTGAGTACGCACCGCGTGCAGTTGGAGCTCATTGCCGATAAACTAATCGAATACGAAACACTCAGCGGCAAACAAATCGAAGAACTGCTCGAAACGGGCAGCATCAGCAATCCACCTGATGTCGATATGCCGCCTCCCATGCCAGAAGATGGTGAAGCTATCAATCTCCCATCAGAGGAGCCAGATAGCGAACCCACTCGTGACTAAAACATCAACCGAGCCGCTCTTCCTAAGAAGAGCGGCACAGCTCATTTAAAACAACAACTAAAATAACAAATTATGACTAGCTTAGAACTCGCGCACGCCTGCGCCCTTGCCGCCTCCGACACCAAAGCCACCGATATCCAAATCTACGACCTTCGTGGCAGCTCCACCATCACCGACTACGCCATCGTCTGCTCGGCAACATCTGTCCCCCACCTTCGCGCCGTCCTTCGCGACATCGACAAGGAAATCTTTGAGAAGTACAACATCGACCCCGTCTACATGGAACGCACACCCCAAGCCATGTGGTGCGTGCTGGACTACATCGATGTCATGATTCACGTCTTCGCTGGCGAAGTTCGTGACTTCTACGAACTCGAAAAACTTTGGAAGGAAGAAAATCTTGTTCCTCTTCCAGAAGGAATTTAATTTCAATTGGGAATTGGGAATGGGGAATTGGGAATTAGAATAATGTCCCCTTACGGGCAGGATTGCAAAGCATGTTCTTTGCTTATTATTTCATACTGCTGCTTTTCTTGATTCTTTATTCCCAAAAATCCCAAGTCATTACGATATTTCCTAAAGAGCAAGCTTGACTAAGCTCTATCTTCCGTGTATGCTACGGTAATAGAAAGGGCGCACACAAGCCCTACTTTTTTCCCTATGTCACAACAACCCAACTTATTGGCACAAGTTCGTCAGTACCTCATGACGAACGGTGAAGACTTTGAATGGATCACCATGGGCCCAGACAAGCAACGCATCGGATTAGCTTACCTGCCCTACATTGGCGAAGAACTGCCATGCACCTTCATGTTCACCGAGCTTGAAGAGCCCCGCACACTCGTCTTTGATGCCCACTTTGCCCTGCGCATCGCCCCTGAAGATTTGCAAGAAATTGGACTTCTCCTCACCACGCTCAACGGCAATATCCCCGAAGGTCACCTTCTCTTAGATGTTGACGGAGGCTTTGTCTACTACCGCCTCAAGTATAACCCAAGCATGGATGATGCGACCAGCGAAGAGCTTGCCGCCCAAATCGCCCACATGGAAGACCTTGGCGTCAAGATGTCGCTGACCTATGCGCGCATCATTGCTGAAGAATTCCAAACCATCTAACCTATCACCCTCTCCTAACCCATATTATTATGTCACTCGCAAAACCATTAGAAGGAAAAGTCGGTATCGTCACAGGTGTAGCCAACAAGCGCAGCATTGCCTTTGGCATCGCCAAAGCATGGCACGAAGCTGGCGCTAAGCTCATCTTCAACTTCCAAGGCGAACGCCTTAAGGATGGTGTCATCAAGCTTGTCAAAGAAACATTTGGCGAAGACACCCCCATCTGCGACCTCGATGTCAGCAACGATGAAAGCATCGCCCAATTCTTCACCTTCGTCGGTGAGCACACCCAAAAGGTTGACATGCTGCTGCACGCCATCGCCTTTGCCCCTAAGGCAGAAGGTACACTCGGCGGCAACTTTAGCGACATCCCACGCGATGCCTTCAGCACATCCTTAGAAGTATCCGCCTACTCCCTCATCGCCCTTTCCCGCGCGGTGGCTCCCTTCATGACCGAAGGTGGTTCCATCACGGCACTCAGCTACTACGCCAGCCAAAAGGTTGTTCCTAACTACAACCTCATGGCCGTCTCCAAGGCTGCGCTTGAAACCAGCGCCAAGTACCTCGCCTACGACTTTGGTCGTCGCGAAGCACCTATCCGCGTCAACTGCATCTCCGCAGGTCCTGTGCAAACACTCGCAGCACGCGGTGTGGGTGGTTTCTCCACCATGTTCAAGGTCTACGAAGAACGCTGCCCACTGCAACGCTCTTGCACGCTTGAAGAACTGGGTGCTACGGCAACCTTCCTCGCCAGCGACGGTGCTGCCAGCATCACCGGTCAAGTCCTCTACGTGGACGGTGGCTACGAAATCATGGGCATGTGAATTGCCTCCTAGCAATCTTTCAAAGCCCAGTTATCCCTGATGACTGGGCTTTTATTTTCTCCTAACAACTCAAGGCACGAAACCTATCCATTCATGCACCAGTTCCTACACGGCCTTGCCTACCTTGTGGGCAAATTGAACCTTGCAAGCGTCATCACCACCTGCTTGTACCTCCTCTTCTATACAATTGACTATTTTTTTCCTTTCCCTGAAGAGGCACTACTCCATGATTTCTTGAGCTATCACGCGATTTGCTCGGGCATCATTGCACTAGCCGTCATGGATGCCAGCCTCATGGCATTCTTCTTCACCAAACTCGCTGAAAAATTTTACATCCCCATCCATCACTGCGAACTCGCGCCACCAGACACAAAAAAAATCAATAGATGGATTGTTGGAACAAGCCTTCTCATGCTAGCCATCGTTGCCGCTTGCTCCCCCGCCATCGTCCAAAAGCAAGCATGGGCTCAAATCACGAGTGCCTACTGCCTCTTCTTCGCCATCCTCGGTCTCATCACCTACTTGACACTCAAAACATGCAACCAGTGGCTGCGCACCAAGCCGCTCACAGTAATTGGCTTTCACGTCGCCTCTTTTTTCATTCAGGTAGCCATCAACCTCGTTCTTCTAAACGTGCTGCTCATCAGCCTAACCCAAGCGTTTTCAAAGGACATTTAGCGACTTGTCAAATTCTCCTTGAGGAAGTCGAGGAGGTAGCTTGCTGTGAATAACTCTGTGGTGATGGCGGGTTCTTCACCATCTTGGTAGAGGACATTGACAGGCACGGAGCTGCGACCAATCTTGCGAAGCTCGGCATCGATGGCGGGATTGGGGGCTGTTTTATCGGCTCGCATCAACACGACACCATCCTTGTAGAATTGCTCGTAGACTTGCTGTGTGTAGGCGTTTTTCTTGTTGAACTGGCATGTCATGCACCACTTGGCGGTGAAATCCACAAAGACAGGGGTGCCTTCATCCAGCGTTGCTTGCATGAGTTCGGGGCTCCAATCGAACCACTTGCCGTAGGCGGGTTCAACGGCTTCAATTTCTTGCTCTATTGCCATATCGACGGAATTTGGAGTAAGAGGCTTGCTCATCGCGACACCCAATGCCAGCAGACCGAGGGCGACTAAGGCGCCAATGGCTCGTGTCACTTTGGTACGGTAGATGGGGCACCAGCGACCGTAGACCCAACAAGCGGAGCTAATGATAATGAAGCCCACCATCATCCATGGAATCTCGGCATCCATTTCCTCTGGCACAAAGGCGAAATACACATAGGAAAACCACGCCGCCGCTGCCAACATCAGGAAGGAAAGCCCTTGTTTCAGCGACTCCATCCATGCACCAGGGCGGGGTAAGAAGCGAATCAAGACGGGGAAAATGCCGATTACGATGTAGGGGAAGGCAAGTCCCAGTGCCATGAAGCTCATCGCAAGAATCAGCCACAAGGCTGGCAAGCCCATGGCCAAGGCGATGGAGGGTCCCAAGAAGGGAGCCGCGCAAGGTGTGGCGACAAGGGTCGTGAACAGACCCGAGAAGAAGGAACCCGACAGCCCCTTTTTCTGCTGCAAGCCTTGACCTGCACCTGTGGCACCCACACCAATTTCAAACATGCCGTACATGCTAAGCCCAAGCACGAGAAGAATGAGCACCAAGACATAGTTGACCCATGCGCTCTGCATCCACGTCGCCCATGAACGCTCCGAAGAACCAGCGTCATTGGCAAGCGTGTTCCACCATTCCGTCCATGGCTGATTGGCAAAAACATCAAAGGAGCTCGCGACAATCAGCCCCACGGACAGCAGCCAGAAGGAAATCAGCACCCCGAAGACAAAAGTCGCACTATGCAGGAAAATCTTCATGCGCGAGCCGCCAGAGAGCTCCACAAAGCTCATGATTTTAAGCCCCAGCACTGGGAAGACGCAAGGCATCAAGTTGAGAATCAGCCCCCCGATGAACAAAAAGCCAATGATGGACAAAAAGTCAGCAGGCATCCCCGCTTGAGCCACAACTACCATGGGCTGAACAGCAGGGAGAAGGGGTAAATCGATGGAAGCAGTCATATCGCCCGCCTTCAGCAAACCTTGCAGCCGCGTCAACACCACCCCTTCGGGTGCTGGATACATACTATCCTTACCCTCATTGAGCGGTAGTTCCAAGGAGTAGACGTCACCATCCTTCGTCAATACTTGCTCGGCAAGCGGGTCAATGCTGTTATCCTCGGAGAAGAAGTAGGCTTCGCTGACATCACTGGGTGTTTGAAATTTCAGGGTAATGCTCTTCTCATTCTTCGCCACATCAAACTGCATGGAGCTATCCCCCAGCACCTCGACACGAGCTTCGGCACCCTTCCAATCGGGATTGGCGGTAGCATCACCCTGATTTAAGCTCAAGCTTGCGCTGGAATCGGTGGGGGGCTCGCAGCCTGTTTCACTGCAAAGTTGGGCGGTGGAATTGATGGTAAAAGTCGCCTCAGTTGGGGCACCTTCCTCAGGAGTCACCAGCCAGACAAATTCCGCGTGGCTGTAGCTATAGGATGTCCCCACAGCATTGACATCGCGCTTGGGGAAACTCCAATAAGGTCCCTCGACCTCGAAGCCCTCGGGCGATTGCATGCTCACGCTCATGGGCAGCCCCACCGTGGCGGGATTGCGGAAGTAGGCGTGCCATGGGGCTTGGCAATTGAGGGTGTAGCCAATATAGAAGGATTCCCCCTTCTTGTAAGTCATGACACTGGCCGAGGTATCAACCGTGATTTTGGAAGCAGGTGCCGCGGTATCGCTCATCAGGGCATCAAACCCCATGCCCTGTGCCGAAGCATTCAGCGGAAGCAAAGCCAGCAAGGCACACATCATCAAACGAGCGGAAAACATGATGGTAGTATAGCAATTCAAGATGGGGCTGTCAAAGTCGGACTATTGACTTTCTGCCGCTTTGGGCGAAATGACAAGAAAAAGCATCGTCCAGCCCGAGAAAATCATCTCCACCGCAATCAGGGTGCCGACAAACCACATGCTCGACTCTGGCCAAGTGAAGCAAACCAAAGCGCCCAAGCCCAAGGCGACAGTCGAGCTCACAAAGCGCCACGCGCTGCCAGCCGTCCCGCGCATGCCCAGTGAAATGACAAAGCGCATGCAGCCGATGACGACCAGCAGCAGCCCGAGTGCCAGCGTCCAAAAGGATAGAGCCCAAGCCGTTTGCAACAGCATCACCGCCGCCACTAAAAAGTACAAAACGGCGGTTGCCAAATTCCACAGTCGGTTCTCCTTCTGCTGGAAGATTTGCATCAAGCGCAATATCCCAGCCCCAACGAAAAGGCAGCCCCCAATCCAGACGACGGAAGCCCCTAAAATCAGGGGAAAACTCAGCAGCATGAAGCCCAAAATCAGCTCCCCCACCGCCAGCGCAGCGAGCCACCACGGGCTCGCCACGATTTCTCGCAAAGTTTTACTCATGGCAATTGCGCTCAAATTTGCGTTCTGCGTGCTTCCAGTCGATGACTTTCAGGAAGGCATCAATATAATTCGCACGTTTGTTCTCATACTTCAAGTAATAGGCATGCTCCCAAACATCGCAGACCAGCAGTGGCTTGTAGGCGGGAGTCATCGCATCTTGATGATTGGAGACGGCATAGAGGACGAGGCGGCGGCTGATACTCTCCAGCCCCAGCACGACCCAACCGCTACCCTTAATCCTTAGGGCAAGGCAGCGAAAGATGCGGTAAAACCCCTCCAAGGAGTCAAAATCACGCGCAATGGCTGCCGCTAGCTCGCCCGTGGGCTCGGTCTGCGCCTGTGGTGCCATGCTCTGCCAGTAGACGCTGTGCAAAATATGCCCCGCCAGATTAAAACTCAAATCGCGGGTCAAATCGGCAGCACAGCTGCAATTCACTTCACCCTTGGCAAGCTCACGCAACTTCGTCATCGCCTCATTAGCCCCCGAGACATAGGCCGCATGGTGCCTATCATGGTGAATGGTGAGCGTCTCCTCATCAATCCAAGGTTCAAGCGCACGTGGGTCGTAAGGAAGGGGGGGCAGGACATAATGTCCATCAAGGTAGCCATGTTTATGGTTTTCGCAGTTCATGCGGGGTGTGACCCGCGCTATTTCTACCTCGTTCAATACCTGCTAGTTTATCCCACGACTGGACGCAACAGAAATACCTCGAGCGAGAAGACAAAGACCGCATCCCCGAAGGCTGGAACATAGGCTCAGGCATGGCGCCTTATGCTAGTGCTCTCATCAGTGGACAATAAGTCACACGAATAGCTGAAGTCTACCTAAAAAGCTGCTAGTTAATAAGCTCAATCAGCATAGCGCGATTGCTCAACACATACTTTTGCCCCAGCAAGAGGTTCTCCAAAAACATGATTAGGAAGCTTGGTGTCGCATGAATCCCCTGCGGATAGTTGTTGTAATTGGCACGAACCAAGGCATTGCGGAAGTACCAAGAATGCTCGGCAAACAAATCGTTGTTGACCTGAAAGCCCAGCGTCCGCAGATACTTGATGGCAAAGACCGCCGTCGTGCGGGTATTCCCCTCACCGAAGGCATGAATCTGCCACAAGCGCGCTATAAACTTGCCGAGATGCTCCAAAATCTGCGCGGACGATAAGCCTTGGTAAGAAAAATCGCGCTCCTGCGCAAAATCGTAATCGAGCGTCTGCATGATATGCGCCGCATGAGCATAGACCACGCTTTGCCCTTGCAATACCCATTCCTGCTTTTTAATATTGTATGTTCGAGCTTTCCCCACGATGGCCTGATCTAGCACGCCCTCAAACAAACGTTGATGGGTCAGCAAGTACTCCATGGGTGAAAAGGTAAAATGGTCCTCACTCAGCAATTCAGCAATTCTTACAGCAACCTTATCCGCTTCTTCCGTTCGATTCTCTGCTGTCTGACTTGATTGAATTTGATAATACGCGTCGATGCGCTCACGAGCTTCGTAAAAGCTAAGTTCTCCGTCGATATTTTTCTTCGCTGTTTCCAGAAGATAGGGCGATATCTTAAGTCCATCGACATCCTGCAAGCCAATGGCGGCTTGCCAGCTTTCGCTTTTAGCTCGTTGATTAGGCTCATCAAGCCTCATGTATTCATCCCATTCGCTCGTATCCACTGCTTGCTAATGTAACAAATGAAGGCTTGGAACTCAAGACCTATTTGACAAAGCAATTCAAACAAGATAGGATAAGCATATGAACGCGCCCCTCCTCCAAGTCGAGAACTTGAGCATCAAATTCCAGACCGAGAAGAACTGCACCTACGCGGTCAATGATGTCAGCTTCAGCTTGGAGGCTGGTGAGACCTTGGGCATTGTGGGTGAATCGGGCTCGGGTAAATCGGTGAGTTGCTCCGCCCTGATGGGATTACTACCCAGCCCCCCTGCCCTGATTGCGCCTGAATCCCGTGCGCTGATGGATGGCAAGGATTTGCTTCGACTGAGCAACAAGGAGCTCAACCAGATTCGCGGTCGCGATATCTCCATGATTTTTCAAGACCCCATGACCAGCTTAAATCCCTACATGCGCGTGGGTGACCAAGTTGCGGAACCGCTTGTCATTCACCAAGGCATCGCATGGAAGGAGGCGCGCCAACTCGCCATTGAGGAGCTCGCGAGAACAGGTATTCCCGATGCCGCGCAGCGTTCCCGCTGCTACCCGCACGAGTTTTCAGGCGGCATGCGACAACGCGTGATGATTGCCATGGCTCTCATCACCCGCCCCAAGATTTTGATAGCGGATGAACCCACCACTGCCCTTGATGTCAGCGTACAAAAGCAAGTGCTCGACCTGCTCAAAGCAAGGCAGGAAGAGCTAGGAACCGCCATCATCCTCATCACCCACGATTTGGGATTGGTCAAAGCCTACGCCCACCGCATCCAAGTGATGTATGCAGGGCGCATCATCGAATCCGCCCCAACGGACGAGCTGATGAGCAATCCCCTACACGCCTACACCCGCGCCCTCATGGCCGCCAACCCCGCCCATGCCGCCAAAGGAACCATCCTTCCCAGCATACCAGGTATGGCACCACGTCTCAACGAAAAGCCCCACGCCTGCAGCTTCAAAGAACGCAACACCTTGGGCAAGCCCGAGCTCTGCGAAACAAGCAAAGCCCCCGAGCTCATCGAAATCAGCCCTGCACACTGGGTACAAAACTGCAAAGGATGCCTGAGTAGCCTTTAAATCTACGTCCATGCTAAACAAAGTCACACAAAGCAAGACCATTCCTTTTCGCGTCATCTTTTAGCTTTGCCTGACGCGTTACTTCCTACCCATAGGATTGGTTTATTTAGCGCTAATTATCAATGCCGGCAGGGCATACAGGCTACGACATCTACTGGATTTCCCGCAAGGTCTTTTCATCATGGGCGCGGGTGGGGTGGCCCTTCTCTTAATGAGTCTTTTTCTAACGGTTGGCTTTCATTTCATCCTAAAACACAGCGATGGATTTCAGAACAAGGTCAAATTCTTCATCATTCTCTTTGGGACGTACTGGTATAATATCATCTACATTCCCATCACCATCTTGCTTGCCATCGGACAAGGGGAACTTGCTGGAGCACCACACATCATTATTCTTGGTCCCATCCTATTTCTCATTCCCAGTCTCATCTTCTGCTGGTCCTTACAGCGACGAATAAAAAATTAGCTTTTTTATTCGTCAGGAGAC
>JAWXTZ010000090.1:0-9784 GCA_044433085.1 Akkermansia sp. | reverse complement strand
AAAAAAGGCGCAAAAGTCACAAATTTGCATCGCATTTCAAGAAAGACCCGAAAAAAATCGATTTAGGGTTTAATCCGAGGCATTCAGACTAATTTTGCAAGGTGCCCTTAAGGGGACCTTGCAAAATTAGGCGTGATGAGTTTTGGAAGCGAATTGAGCACAAATTTGGGGCTTGAGAGACCCAAATATTAGATATTTGGGACACGAAAGCTACAAATTGGTGCCAATTTGCGACAAAAATCGCACGATTGGCTATCATTCTGGATTATACTTTGATTCAGTGCTAATTTTGCAAGGTGCCCTTAAGATTCTGGGAATGACGTAACAGGCCGAACATTTATTCTGCCAATACCTTGAAATATCCATGGGGTTGCGAGCTCCCGCTTTCCATTCTGCCAGTTCATCCAGAATAGCTTCAGCCATTGATTCCGGAGTATCCTCCTTTGTTACAGAGCCACAACCATTTTCAGTATAACTACGAACGATTCTCAATCTTTCTCGATTGGCAACAACGATAGAACAACCACTACACAATGCTTCGAGAGATGCGATATGAAGAGACTCATGCCTCGAAAAGCAGAGAGAGATTTGAGCCCTAGCATTGATATCCACTAAGTCCTCATTATTAATGAAACCATACATACGAACACGCTTACGTTCTTCAGCACTGAGACCTTCATGCCAAGCAAGCATCTGCTTCGTAGGCTTGCCATAAATTTCAATTTTACTAGCCGCAAATTGTTCTCGTTGAAGCAATACATCAACGCAAGCCATCAAAAACTCTGGTCGTTTTACACCATTCCCAGCTGTCCAGTTAGCACAAGTGACTATTGTTGATTCTTTAACTTGTCCTTCGTATTTAAAATGAGAGGCAATCATCGTTGGACATTCAAAAAACTTATCTGCGACAGCATCGCCATAAAAACGACGATTCCGTATTTCTTCTTGTATGATTTTTGTTGCCGTAATGATATCTGCGTAGCGCATATGCTTAGAGCGTGCAAGATCTGCCGCTACGCGTCGACAAAAAACGAAGCTACGTTTACAAATCGAAGATATACTTTTATCCCACAATGGTGGATAAGCCCGCCCCATATCTAAATGTAGAACCAGACGTATTCCTGCTTTATGAATTGCTCTAGCAACAAGAATATATTCGGGTTTAGCCCAAGAATAGAGAACAACCACATCGATTTTCTGACTTTTCCACCATTGAACTGAACTTAATCTTTTCATCGGGACACGAATAACAAGTTCTTTAATATCATCATTATGATATGGTTCTGGCATGATATTCATGCTATCATATCCTAACTTCCGAGCTTCCATACTTATAAGTCCGGTATCCCTTGTAAAAAAATAAGAATTAGCAGGAAAAGGAAAAGTTGTACAACTGTAAACTCTTTTAGTCGTTCGGCGCTGAGTACTCATCATCATGGAAAAATAGTGATGTCATGATAGTACTGTATTTATAATACTATGATTCAAGCATTTCCACAAACGATTAAAATTCAGCAACTAATACAATAAACAAAAGAATCACAAAGAAAGCTAAAGCTATTCAGGGTTTACTATGCCTTCTGAATCAATGTATTTTTAGAATATAGTTGACATAGTATTATAAAGACTATGAATGATGAATTACACATAGCTCAAGCAATGCTTAAACAATCGGGTGTTTCGATGTTGGATGCGGCTCGGATGGTGCTCCAAATCTTGGATGGGAAGAGGCTTAATTGCTCCCTGGGGGCAGTTGGATTTTGCACCAAGGTGATTCAGCGAGGGCTGGCGCAATTACGTCAGCAAGAGATGAGTGTACGAGAAGGTTTCGATATTTTTCTTAAAACAAAGTCACATTTACGCCCTGACTCTCTGCGTGATATCAAGTATTTAGGTAAGCGCATTTTAGCTAACAACAAAGAGTTAGCTGGGCGCTATTTTGCGGACATAAGTTTGAGTGAATGTGAGCAGTGGTTAAATGCAACTTTCACAACTCCTAGTCAATTCAATAAGGGGCGTACCATGCTGCATGCCTTGTTTACATTCGCACAGAGACACGAATGGTGCGATCGAAATATTGTCAAGTTGGTGGAGAAGAGGCGCGTTCTGGAATCAGTAATTGCCCCGCTACATGTGACCGAGGCAAGAACGTTGCTCAAAGAAAGCACAAAAATGGGAGGTGGCTCCTGCTCTGCTGGTGTAGGATTGTTGATTTGGGCGGGATTGCGCCCGACTGAGTTGCGCCGTCTAAGTTGGGGGGATGTAGATTTATCGGAGGCAACACTTACTGTTCGTGCCCAGTGCAGCAAGACAGGGGGCATTCGGCATATTGATATTTGCCCACCACTAATGCAGTGCCTCAAAAGGCATGCGAAGGCAGCACACTTACCCATTTGTCCGCCTGATTGGGCGATGCAATGGCGACGGATTCGCGAGGCTGCAGGTTTTAAAGGACGCTGGGTTCAAGATGTACTTCGGCATACATATGCAAGCTACCACGCTAAGCACTTTAAGGATTTACGCGTCTTACAAGTCAATATGGGGCATCGAGATTTAAATCTACTACGATCACGTTATGTCAATATGCAAGGTATTACCAGTTACGATGCTAAACGCTATTTTGCAAGGTGCACTTAAGGGAACCTCTAGCAATTGGTATTTGAGCTAAGGCTAAACTGCTGCCACAGTCAATCATGCGACTTTAGTCGCAAATCGGTGTAAAATTGTAGCGTTCGCGTCGCAAATAGGTACTCTTATTTGCGCCTCTCTCACCACAATTTTCCACTCGATTTTCTTCCTAAATTCGCGATACCTAATTGCTAGATGTCCCCTTAAAATCAATTATATTCTCTAGATACTAATCGCGATATTGGATTGCTCGCCCCGCTGTTTTGATTCTTGCTGGGCGTGGGTCAGTTGGAAGAAGAGGGCTTCATCCGCAATTTCTTGCGGGGTGAGGACAGTCCATTGGGCTTCCTCATGAATTTTGGTGAGGAAGTGGTGCATTTCCTGACTTCCCTCGGCCGACATGTCGAGCAGTGGGAGGATTTTGGAGGCGGCCTCTACCAAATAATCGCGAGATGCGGTTGATTCTCGGTACCCAGCTACGACGGGGTTGATGAATCGGAAGTCGCTATCGACGAGGTAGCAATGGCGCAGTTCGAAGCCCATGCTGGCCAAATTTTCGATATCCATCCACAGGCTGATGCGGCAGAGGCAGCGCACGAGTCGCGCCATCAGGAAGGGGGATAGACCTGCCCCACCAGCGAGGAGGCGCTCTAAGGGCTCGCCGACGATGCGTTCGCTCACCAGCTGCCAACTACCATCTTCCTGCAACATTTCATGTACCACCGCAACGCGCTTACTGGGCAGGTGCACCTTGGCGCGAGCCATCGCCAAAAAGCCACTCACGACCTGCTCGTTGCTTGCAAACTCGGGGCGCAGGCAGTCGATGATTACATCGCGACGAATGTCTGTGTGCTGAGCGGCGTAGAGTACGCGATCGGGGAGTTCCTCTAAGACCTCACTGAGCATGTACTGATTTCCCAACATGGCGGGAACGCGATAAGGTAAGGGCAATTGATTCATGATGGGCAGCTTAGATGCAGCCCATCTTAACAAACTTTTTGGATAAATGTCAATCCGCAATTACTGCCTAGTTTTAGCATTGACCTAGGCTAGCTATGGTGCTATCGTTCTGGAACAAATCCAATTTTAATATGAATATTTTTGCATCGATGAATGACTTGGTTGGCAATACCCCCCTTCTCCAAGCACAACGTTACAGCCAATCCAAACAATTGGGCAGCCCCCTGCTTCTTAAGCTGGAATACTTAAACCCCAGTGGCAGCGTGAAGGATCGCTTGGCCAAGGCATTGATTGAAGATGGCGAAGCCAAGGGCTTGATTACGGCAGAGACCATCATCATTGAGCCCACCAGCGGAAACACGGGCATTGGTCTTGCCGCCATCGCCACCGCGAAGGGCTATCGCTGCATCCTGACCATGCCCGAGACCATGTCGGTGGAGCGTCGTAACATCCTGAAAGCCTATGGTGCTGAGATTGTCCTGACGGAGGGTACCAAGGGAATGACCGGTGCTATTCAAAAGGCGCAAGAGCTCACCCAAGAACTGCCCCATGCCTATTTACCAGGTCAATTCACCAATGCCATCAATGGCATCATGCACGAAAAGACAACGGGTCCAGAAATCTGGGAGGCGACAGATGGCAAGGTGGATGTCTTTGTCGCAGGTGTTGGTACAGGTGGCACCATCACAGGTGTTGGCGCAGCCCTGAAAGCACGTAACCCCAAGATTCATATTGTGGCGGTTGAGCCTGCGGATTCCCCCGTCTTGAGCCAAGGCAAGTCAGGCCCTCACAAAATTCAAGGAATTGGGGCGGGCTTTATCCCCGAAACGCTCAACACCTCGGTTTACGATGAGATCATCACGGTGGGCAATGATGATGCCATTGCCACCGCCAAGGAGCTGGCGACGACGGAGGGTGTGCTGACAGGCATCTCATCGGGTGCAGCCCTCTTTGCGGCGACCCAATTGGCTGCTCGACCAGAGTGGGCGGACAAAAACATTGTGGTGCTCTTACCTGATTCGGCTGACCGCTATTACTCCACCCCCCTCTTCGGCTGATGTTTGAGGCGAAATGCTTGCATCTCTACCTCGTCACCGACGAGGCATCGCGCTGTCGTCATGGTCTGCTCGACACAGTTCGCATGGCGGTTGAAGGCGGGGTCACGCTGGTCCAACACCGCTGCAAGAAGGGTGATGCTGCCACGCAACTGGCAGAGGCACGAGCCCTCAAAGAATTGCTGGATGAATTGGGTGTCCCCCTCATCATCAATGATAATCTAGAGCTTGCCCTAGCGGTCGATGCCGCAGGCTTGCACATTGGACAGCTCGACATGTCACCCATCGAGGCGCGCAAGGGACTTAAGCCCCATCAAATCCTAGGCTTAACCGTCAACAATGCTGCGCAACTTCAGGCGGTGCCCTCGGGCATCATCGACTACCTTGGCATTGGTCCAGTCTTCCCGACCATCAGCAAGAAGAATCCTGCCCCGACTTTGGGTGTGGCGGGGCTGGCACAACTGGTATCCAGCAGCCCCCTGCCCGTTGTGGCCATCGGGGGCATTAGGGCACAAGATGCCCCAATCATCAGACAGCAAGCAGGCGCGGCTGGGGTGGCAATCGTTTCCGCCATTTGCGCAGCTGACGACCCAAGGGCTGCGGCTCAAGCCTTTTTGTAAAGAATGGAGCGCTGCTGACAAAGCAGCGCTCTTTTTAGTTGGATTCTGCGCTTGATTTTGCTAAAATGATGGAGTCATGAAATTGTTATCCTCCCTCACGACTTTGGCCTGCGCCGTCCTTGCTGGGAGCCTCTGCTCCTGCAATGATGACCCCGACCCAACTCTCTTCTATTTTGCCGAGGCGGATGGTACCGAAGCGGGTGCCTCCTTCACCTTTATGTACAAGGGACGCCCCTTTGAGAAAACAGCCATCCTCACCATCAATCAGCTGAGCAAATTCCGCTCTTCCATGAGCACAGATGGTTCCTTTGGTGTCACCCTGTACACAGATAAAAAATACATTCAACGCCTGTACGCGGCCACGGCTGCACGCCCTGGCAAACTCCTACTGCCAGTCTTTAATGGTCTAGCCTACGAGCCTGTACGTATCACGACGCCCGTCAGTGATGGAACGATGGTTATTTGGAATGGGGTCAACGGTTACGACCTGCGTATCCTCTCCGCCAAGCTTGACCCTGTCGATGAGGAGATGGAAGAAAAGCGATACCTTAAAGATGACCCTCGTCCCAAGCCTGATTACGAGGAAATTAAGAACCAGAAGAAGGACATGACTGGTCGAACGATTGCAGAAATCCCCGCAGCTCGATGAAATTAGCAAAAGCATCCATTCAGATTTACGGTCTGATTATTGCCGGTGTCGCCATCGCGGCCTACTTCTTCATTGGGACAGACCCACTCGATTCCTCTGTCCCCGCAGAGGGCTTACCCCAGCCAGTGGCCGAGCAAATCGAGAACGAGGCACCTGCCATCGTGCAGGAGCCTACCCTTCCTGAACCACCTCCTGTGGTGGAAGTGGCGACTGCACCTGAACCCGCCCCCGAACCCCAGCCCATCCTCATCGACCCCCTTGCGGGCGAGCAGGATGCAGCATCCATGGAAGAACCCACCTTCCCCAAGGGGCCGACCAATCCATGGTTGAACCCCGAGTTCAAGGACTTGGTCTACGCCTTCCCCACCGATAACAAAGCCTTGTTGGAGGATGATAATGAAACATTCTTCATGTATGTTGACCGCTTCTTTGAAAAAGAGACCACGCGACCATGGCAGGCTGGGCGCTTCGGCTTTGTCCGCAACCCCTTCCGCATCTCAACTGGGGAAGTCTGGTTTAGCAAGCTTCACGAGGGCATCGACATCGCCCCTATTGAGCGGGATGAGCGCGATGAGCCACTCGACCTCATCCGCCCAGTTGCACCAGGCACCGTGGTTCATACAAGTGCCGTTTCAGGGCGCAGCAACTATGGGCGATACATTGTGGTTGCGCATGATCTGCCCGAAGGCACCTTCTACAGTCTCTACGCCCATTTGATGGATGTTCGCACCGAAGTGGGGGCGAAGGTTGATAACAGCACGGTGATTGCCCGCATGGGTTACTCGGGTGTTGGTCTCAACAAGCGTCGAGCTCACCTTCATTTGGAGCTCGCCTTCATGATCAACAGTGACTATACCAAGTTTGGCCCCAAGGCTAATTATCATGGCAACTACAATGGTCTTAACCTCATTGGCATGAATATGGAGGACATCTTACGCGCTGGCAAGGGGGAAAAGACGGTTTCCATCTCCGACTACCTGCTCACGCAGGAGGAGCTCTACCGCATCCGCATTCCCAACAAGCCCGAGCTGGACATCATCAAGCGATACCCCTTCCTGCTGCGCGCAACGGAGGCGGAACGAGCCACTGCGGCATCCCTCGATATCGCCTTCACCGCGCAGGGTATCCCCTTGGCCGCCTACCCCTGTGAGGAGGCTGTCCGAGCACCCAAGGTTTTAAGCAGCAAACCTCTACCAACACTGCTACAAAACTGCACCTCCAACAGGCTGAAAAACAACAGCCAAAATCCCCAACTGACAGGCAATGGTCTAAGATTCATGCAAATCTTTACCAGCCGCGCCAAATAAGCTCTCTCCCTATCATGCCGCGCCACTTCTTTACATCATGCCTCGCCTTCGCCCTCATCTCACCAGCATTCGCAGATGTCGATGTTTGGGCGCAGGCGCGTGAGCATATTGAGCAGCGGCAAAGCCCCAAGGCAGTTGAGCTGCTACAAAGCCTTGACGACAGCCCCGAGAAGAACTTTTGGTTAGGGCGTGCCCTGATTGAGCAAGACCGAATCAATGCCGCAGCTAGTTACCTGCGCAAGGTGCCAGAGGAAAGCGAACTCTACCCAGCTGCCGCCAAGGCACTCATTTACTGCGCTTGGACTAGCCCAGAACTTGATTTTATTGAGATTGTTGACTCCCTGAGCCAATCCCAGCACGCCGATATCGCCACCTTGGCTACAGCGGCTCTGCTTGAAGAGCAGCTGTACCACAACCAACTGCCACAGGGAGCGCCAGAGCTGCTGGAAGAGCTGGTTAAAGAAGATACCCTCGGCAAAATTCGCCGAGCTGCTCCCCTCTTCCAAATTGATATCCTTCGACTGCAAGGCAAGTACGAGGAGGCCATTGAACTGGGGCGTCAGTTGGAGAACAACATGGATTTGCCCAGCATCACGCGCCACCGTGCAAAGATTTCGTTAGCTCAAGTCTATTACAGTCAAGCAGAACAAATTGAGCGCGCGCAAACCGCGCACCAACTTAGTGCCGAGCAGGAGGAAAAGTCCGAGCAACATGCCGAAGACCTGCGAGGACAGGGGGAAGAAACCCTCATCCAATTCATCTCCGCCAATCCAGACTCACCAGTACTGCCAGAGTTCTTTCACGAGCTTTTTCGTCGTCATGCTTTTGAGCAGACGGATTACATTCTCCCTGCGCTCAAGATGTGGACAGAGCCCAATGAATTAATTCACACCAAGCGTGCTGCCATTTCATTGCGCTGCCTCTATTATTTAAGCAGCAAAGAAAAGCAGGTAACCAGCAGCTTAATCAACTCGGCTCTTGCATCCTGCCCACGGGAAGAAGCGACCCATGACCTCCTACTCTCCACCATTCGAGATGCCCTCAACTGCGGTCAGTTGGGGCTGGCGGAGCAGTACCTCAAGCTCGTTGAAAAGAAGAGCTGCTACGAACAATTTTTACAAGCTCAGCTGCTCACTCTCAAGGGTGATTACGCTTCGGCCCTCCCCCTCCTCATCCAATGCAGCGAAACGTCAGAAGGCCCCCTGCACGAAGCCTCGCTCTGCAACGCCTTTATTTGCGCCCTTCATTTGAATGACCATGCCTTGGCCATCAACTTGCTGGATCAAAGCAACTCCCATGATAACAAAGCGCGCATGTTGAGCAACCGAGCCGCCTTCTACATGAAAAGCCGCCCCGCACAAAGCAGGGCGGACGCCCAGCTTATCTGCAATCAATATGCGACCAGTCCAGACGCCATCAATGCCCAGCTTGACATGATTGCAATTATTCTGCCCGACAGCTTACACCAAGCCATCGACCGCCTGCGACGCATTGATACGACTGATATGGACAACTGGCAGCATGATGTCATCAGCCGCTACTTCGCCATGCGCATCAAGCTAGCAGTCGAAGCGCAAGAGTCTAAGCTTGAAAACACGCTCAGCCCCATCAAGGTGATTGAGCAAGCACTTCAAAGCTGCCGCGTTGCTGAAGTTCGCCCCGACCTCGTCTTCCAATACAGCTACTACTTAGCCCTCGATGAACGTTACGAGGAGGCCGCCCAAGCCCTGATATCCTTTGCTCATGAAACAGATGTTCCTGAGCTCAAGGCGCAGTCCATGCTCCGCGCTGGCATTGCGGAAGAACAACTCAACACCATACACTCGCTCCACCGCGCGATTCAGTGTTATCGGGAGTGCGCAACCATCAATAGCCCCCATCAAACCATGGCTCTGCTGCGTGCGGCATCTCTGCTAACCCGCCTTGGCATGAGTGATGAAGCCCGAAGCACACTCAACAGCCTTGAAAAAAAACAGTCAGAACTAAGTGCGACGGAGCAATGCCTCTTATTCTCCGAATTAGCAGACGCATGGGCTTGCATAGCACCAGATGAAAGCGAAAGCCAAGCCCAAGCATTGACTTACTGCGAAAAGATGAGCCAACTTGAACACCTACCCCAAGCTTGGCGCAATCGCGCCCATCTGCAACACGCAGTCCTTGCGGCACGCTTTGGTCAGGGCGAGGAAGCCATTAAGCATTATAAGGTCGTTCTGAATTATGCCCAACAGATTCACCGCATCAACTTGAGAGGCGATTGGTACATCTTCAACTCGGCCGCTACAGGTGCCATCATTGAATTATCCAAGCTCAAGCAATTTGAGGAGGCAATGACCATTGCCGACACCATGGCGAATCGAGTAGGTAACCCACTCAAAGAGGTCTTTACCAAATTTTCCAGCTATATCCGCAAGGCAGAAATCATCCTTGCAAGCCCATCACCCTAATTAAGGGTACGCTCAAATACCAATTGCTAGAAGAGTACCTTTAGGGAACCTTGCAAAATTAGGCGTGACGAGTTTTGGAAGTGAATTGAGCGCAAATTTGGGGCTTGAGAGGTCCAAATAT
>JAWXTZ010000089.1:0-9865 GCA_044433085.1 Akkermansia sp. | reverse complement strand
GCGGTCAAGCAGTTCTTCATCAGCATGGAGAAGCTTCGCCCCAACGCCCTTGCCGAAATCGACAAGACCCAATGGCTGCCCGCTTGGGGTCGCAACCGCATCTACGGTACGGTGGAAGCCCGCCCCGACTGGTGCATCAGCCGCCAACGCACATGGGGTGTCCCGCTCCCAGTCTTCTTTGATGAAAACGAGCAACCCCTCCTCGATGTCGATGTCATCAACAAGTTGGCTGACATTGTGGAGACCGAAGGCACCAATGTTTGGTTTGAGCTGAGTGATGCCGAACTCTGCGCCCGCCTTGGCCTGCCTGCTGGCTACAAGAAGGGTAAGGACACCCTCGATGTTTGGATTGACTCGGGCTGCTCCCACGTTTCAGTACTCGAAACGCACCCCGAGCTTCACGCCCCAGCTGACCTCTACCTCGAAGCCACCGACCAACACCGCGGTTGGTTCCAAAGCTCGCTGATGCTCTCCTGCGCGTGGCGTGGCGTTGCCCCTTACAAGGCCGTGATGACCCATGGTTTCGTGGTCAACCAAGACCGCTCCAAAATTTCCAAGAGCGCCCAAGGTGCTGCTGGTTCTGGCAAGCCTACAGATGCCAAATACTTCTACGACAAGTACGGTGCTGACATCGTTCGCCTTTGGGTGAGCAGTGTTGACTGGCAAAATGAAGTTCCCTTTGGTGAAAACCTCTTCAAGCAAATCACCGACCCCTACCGCCGCCTGCGCAACACCCTGCGCATCCTCCTCGCCAACCTCAAGGGTTACGAAGACAAGGGCGCGGTCGAGCTCGCCCCGCTTGACGCATGGATTTTGGAACGCCTCAACGTGCTCATCACCGATGTGCGTGCGGGTTATGAAGCTTACGACTTCCGCAAGGTCTTCTCTAGCATCAACCAATTCTGCACCAATGAGCTTTCCGCCCTCTACATCGACATCACCAAGGACAGCTTGTACTGTGATGCCGCCGACTCCCCACGTCGCATGAGCAAGCAGTTTGCCATTGCCCGCATCTTTGACAGCTTGGTCAAGTTGCTCGCCCCCATCCTTGCCTACACCACAGAAGAGGCTTGGGAACACGCAGGCAACACAGATTCCATTCACGAACAAGACTTTCCGATTGCCGACCCTGCCTTTAACACAGGCATCAGCGAAACCTTCGCCCGCCTGCAACAAATCAAGAGCTGCATCCAAGTGGCGATTGAAGCACAGGTCAAGGCCAAGGCATTCAGCAAGAACAATGAAGCCGCTGTCACCCTCACCATCCCCGACAATGAGGATGCCAAGGTCACAGCCCTGCTCAAGGACATCGACTTTGCGAAGGAATTCTTCATCGTGGCAGAAATGAGTGTTGTTGAAGGTGCTGAACTCAGCGCCACAGCCAGCAAGACAGCCAACTGCTGCTGCCCACGCTGCCGCCGCTACGAGCCAGCCGTCAACGACGAGCAACTCTGCGCCCGCTGTGCAACAGTCATGGCCACACAAGCCTAATTACCCTATTCAAAGGCTCTAAGCATGTCACAAGCATGTTTAGAGCCTTTCTTCTAAGCACGCTATACCATGGAAAAAATCACCTCAAAGGCACTGCGCATCATGCTGGGCAGTGTCATCGTCCTCTACATCCTTGACCAAGTTACGAAATGGAGCATCGTCTTCAACTACACGGAGCCCTTTCAAAACTACGTGATGGAGAAAACGCCCATCATTCAAGGCAGTGAGCTGATGAATTTTTCCATCATCCGCATCCATAACACAGGCGTTGCCTTTGGCTTTGGCAATGGCACCGTCTGGGCACCCATCGTCTTTTTGATGGTGCAAGTGCTGGCTCTCATCGGGCTCATCGTCCTGCTGCGTCGTGGATTTTTTGCCACGCGCTTGCTCAAGATTGCATGGGTTTGCATCATGGCTGGTGTGCTGGGCAACATGACTGACCGCTTGCTGCAAGGCTTCTTTTTATCAGGGGCAGAGCAACTGAGCTTCCTGACCAACTTGAGCCGTGGCTATGTCGTGGACTTCCTCGACTTCTCCTTCCCATGGATTCAGACAGCCGCCTTCCCGAATGGCTACCACTGGCCCGCCTTCAATGTCGCGGACTCCTGCGTCTGCATCGCAGCTGCCCTCTTCTTTATTGCCAGCTTCTTTCCGCCACATAAACAAGAAGAAAAAGCCTAAGCCCCCACTCTTGCGATGAAAGCACTCCTCCCACTCTTCCTCGCCACTGTTGCACTTTGCCCCCTCGCGCAGGCTCAATTTGCGCATCCTGCCCTCAAATACACCCTTGAGTACGGACAAGAATGGCAAAATTTCACCTTCACGGCCGACAGCCCCATCGCCAGTGCCAAGCCCAACTGCGACTGCACCACCGTTCGCATTGACGGCAACATCCTCGTTGCTCAAGTCAATACCAAGGAATTTACGGAGGACACCAACCGCACCATCAGCGTCAAGATGAAGGATGGTCGCCGCTGCACCCTCTGGGTCTGCTTCGGCGTCCCCCAAGCACTTGACTTTAGCACCAAGACCCTGCTGTGGGAGCGCGATGCTGAAGCGACACCCCAAAGCATCCACATCTCCATCCCCAAGGGCTCGCCTATTTCCAAGCTCAAAGAAGCGGGGCTGAGCGGCAGCGACTTCACCATGGCGATTAAGACCAATCCCAAGAAGCGCACTTACGACATCACCATCACGCCCATCAGCACGGCTAAAAAGTGCATGAATCGCTTGGTCATCAAGACCGAGACCAAGGATGAGCGCAGCTCGCAGTACATCCTGTACTTACGCGTTCGGTAAGCGCCAGACATTGCCCACGTTGCGGGCATAGCGCCAGCAGAGGTTGAAAACGAGCAAGTAGAGCACAATTTCAACAAATTCCTCGGTATTGGGGGATTCTAAAACCTTTTCGCACAGCTCATTCATGGGCAATAGGGCGATGATCACCACGATTTCCCACACATAAATCTTCATCGAACGCCACAGGCTCGGTATTGATGGAAGAAGCTTACGCCATAGAATATAGACGACGGTCAAGGCTCCAAGGACATTGCAAAAGCCATGGTACAGACGACATGGCAAATACTGGCGGTAGATATTGAACAATTCACCATCAAAGCCTTGCCCTGGCTCCATGTAAAAGACGCGTCCAAAACTCAACTCGCGCCCCGCTGCGATGAACATCAGGCTTGCGCCAACTAAAAACCACTGGCGGGCAGCAAGGGGGATTTGCGCCTTAAAATACGCCCAGACACACAAGCCACTGGCTGCTAACAAAACGCCCACTTGCGCATATTCAATGGCGGAGACCTCCACCACATGTTGCGAGTAATCAAAGGTCAAGGCAATCGCGAGCACGAGAAGCAACTCGACCAGAAGGAGTCGCCATGGCATGTTGTAATGGAAGCAGTACTTCTTGTTCATGGTAGAGGGCTATTTTACCACACCCCCTCTGTTAGGCACAAGTAATTACTGCTAACAAGGTCATTTATTGCAGCATGCAGCGCGTTCGGGCGCGGTCACAGGCTCAAGCCTCGGGGTAGGCGCTTTGGCGCAATTTAGCGCGCTTGGCGACTGCTTTGGGCGCAAAGTATTCAGGGTGAGCCTTCACCCATGCTTCGTACAGGTCGGGGCGGTTCGCTTTTGTTCGCTCCAAGGATTGCTCCATCTTCCACTGCTCAATGGCCTTGTGGTTGCCCGATAAGAAGACGGCGGGAACTTTCATGCCGCGAAAATCGTTCGGTTTGGTGAAGGCTGGTGCCTCCAGCAGACCATTGGAAAAACTCTCTTCCTCGCTGCTGCGCTCATCACCCAGTGCACCGGGCAACAAACGTGCAACGGCATCAATCACAATCACCGCAGCAATGGCTCCATTGGTCAAAATGTAATCACCAATGGAAATCTCGGCATCCACCAGCGTTTCAATCACGCGGTAGTCCACGCCCTCATAATGCCCGCAAAGGACAATGTAATGGGCATCCCCACCCGCCACACAGGGTGCTGCCAATTCTTCCGCCATGGGCTGGCAGAAGGGCTTACCCTGCGGGGTCATGAGGATAATTTTTGTGTTCTCCCTCTTCAGCTGCTCAATCGCGGCAAAGAGGGGTTCACACTTCATCAACATCCCCTGCCCGCCTCCGCAGAGGTAATCATCGGTGCGACGGTGCTTGTCAGTCGCCCAGTCGCGCAGTTGGTGCGCACGGACGCTAATCAAACCACTATCAGACGCGCGCCCCATGATGCTTTGGCTCAAGGGA
The DNA here is from genome assembly GCA_044433085.1 of Akkermansia sp. Classification (GTDB taxonomy): domain Bacteria; phylum Verrucomicrobiota; class Verrucomicrobiia; order Verrucomicrobiales; family Akkermansiaceae; genus Akkermansia. Next base: position 5,618 of record JAWXTZ010000089.1, on the reverse strand, counting down.
CCCGTGATAATCTCTGGAAAGAGGGTGAGGACGTCGATTTCTAACATCGTTACTTATTGCTGTTATGGCGCAACATGCCTTCGATATAAGGCTCAATGTTGCCATCCATGACATCTTGAATGTTGCCCGACTCAACGCCTGTGCGCAAGTCCTTGACCATTTGGTAGGGTTGGAAGACGTAGGAACGAATTTGGTTACCCCAGCCAATTTCACCCTTTTCGGAGTATTGGCGGTCAGCTTCCGCGCGCTTGCGGTCTTCCTCCAACTGGATGAGCTTAGCCTTGAGCATGCGCATCGCCTCTTCGCGGTTACGAAGCTGGGAGCGTTGCGTTTGGCAAGCCACGATGATACCCGTTGCAAGGTGGGTCAGACGAACGGCTGTCTCCACCTTATTCACGTTTTGACCACCCTTACCACCAGCGCGGTAGGTGTCCATCTTCACATCGCTGTCCGTGACAACAATGTCAATATCGTCGGAAATATCGGGTGTGGCATCAAGGGAGGTGAAGGAAGTATGACGTTTACCTGCCGAGTCAAAGGGACTCATGCGGACAAGGCGGTGAATACCGCGCTCATTCTTGAGGTAGCCGTAGGCATACTCACCATCAATCTTGATGGTAACGGAACGAATGCCCGCTTCATCGCCATCCGTACTTTCCATGACTTCGGTCTTGAAACCTTGGCGTTCGCAATAGCGCAAGTACATGCGCATGAGCATGCTCGCCCAGTCACAAGCCTCGGTACCACCGGCACCAGCATGAATCGTGATGTAGCAACCCGCATTATCGTGGGCACCATTGAGCAGCGTCAGCAACTCAAACTGGCGGAGGCGATCGCCCCAAGCATCATATTCTTTTTGGGCTTCCTGAGCCATCTCATGGTCATCATCCTCGGCAGCCATTTCGACAGCGACCTCAACATCATCAATGCTGGATTCGAGGGCGCGGAACTGCTCCAAGCGACGCTTGAGGGGGTTGATTTCATTCATCAACTCACGAGCCGTGTTAGGATTATCCCAGAAATCGGGAGCGGCCATACGCTCATCGAGCTGAGCGACTTTTTCAACAAGGGTACCGAGGTCAAAGATAGCTCCCGAGCTCGGAAAGACGGCTGCGCATGGCGGCCGTGTCAAGCTGCGAGAGATCGATATTGGTCATCTGCTTTTCCATATACGCGGGTGAGTATACCGTAAAAGAGGGAAAAGTCAAGCGACAACGGACAAGCGTGCGAAGAATACAAGAAGTACAAGTAGAGCTCTTTTTCATTGAATCCCCCCACTAAGTATGGCATGCTATCGCCATGCAAGCACGCATCTTCAATGCCCCCAAAGGCTTGACCGCCCTCCTCTGCCACCAAGCTCATGTCCCCCTCGTCTCCCTACAATTTTGGGTGCAGCGTGGCTCCATTCATGAAGATGAGCACTTGGGTGCTGGGCTATCACACCTCTTGGAGCACATGGTCTTTAAGGGTACGAAAAGCTACAGCGGGCAAGAGCTCGCCGAGCGTGTGCAGGCGCTGGGGGGTATTTGGAATGCCTACACCAGCAGCGACCGCACGGTTTACCACATTGATGGGCCTGCGGAACATTGGCATGATTTCCTCGGCATCTTGCATGAGCTAGTCTTTTACCCCAGCTTCCCCAAGGAGGAGTGGGAGCGCGAGCGCGAAGTCATCCGTCGCGAGATGGCGATGTACAACGATGACCCAGCGGACTGCGCCTACAAAGCCCTCAACGAAACACTTTATCACAGCCACCCAAGGCGGGAGCCCGTCATCGGTCACCTCGGCCGCTTCAACGAGTTGAGTTATGAAGATATGTGCGCCTATCATGCGGCCAACTACATCCCCAGCCAAGTCTTTATCTGCTGCAGCGCGGGCGAGGCTTGCATCGATGAGGATGAGTTCAGCGCGGCGGTGACGCAACTCGCGCAGGGATTGGAGGCGAAGCCCGCCCCCGCCATCAGCATGCCCAAGGATGCGACCCAATGGGGCCCCCGCCTCTGCCGCAAGGAGTTTGCGCAAGCCACCAGCAACCTGATGCTGGCATGGCGCATCCCCCACGCCAACCACCCCGATGCGGCTCCGCTCGCCCTGCTCTCCTGCATCTTGGGCGATGGTCGTGCGGCATGGCTGCACAGCCGCTTCCATGATGAACGGGGCATGGCGCACGAGGTTTCCACCTCCGTCATCCCCGCCCGCGAGGGGGAAGGCAGCGGTGCCTTCCTCATTGATGCGGACTGCGAGCGCGACAAGCGCGATGAGCTCACCCAAGAGCTGCTGGACTACGTGGCAACGCTCCCCCAATCCACCGACTTTGAACAGGGGCGGCAGCGCGCGCTGCGACTACTCAAGGTGCAACGACTCAAGAGCCTATCCTCCGTCCAAGGTTGCGCCAACCTGCTGGGTATCTCCTGGCACTTGAGCCGCAACCTCAACTACTTGGAGGAGTGGGAGCAAGCGCTGCTCGCCACCACGGCTGCCGACATTGCGCGCGTCGCTGCCCAATACCTGCGCCCGCAGCAACTCTGCACCATCAGCGTTGACCCCTTAGGCAGCAATGCTAGCGATGAAAGCACCCGCTCGTCTGATGACAAGCAACTGCACGATTTACGCCTCAGCAATGGGCTGCGCCTCATCCTGCGCCGCGACAAGCAAATCCCCATGCTGCACAGCACCATGGCCTTTGGCGCGGGTTGCGGCAGCGAAACAGCCAGCAACAGCGGCATCAGCTGCCTGCTGGCCGAATGCATGCTCAAGGGAACCACGAGCCGCAGTTCATCCGACATTGCGGAAGGGCTGGAGAACTTGGGTGCCGCCATCGATGCCGAATCGGGCAACAACACCCTTTGCCTCAATGCCCACTGTTTGAGCGAGGATGCAGCCAGCATGCTCGCCATCCTAGCCGATGTCATCATCAATCCCAGCTTCCCCGAAGAGAGCGTCGCTACCGAGAAGGAAGCCATGCTGGCGGACATCCTCGATGCCTTGGAAGACCCCTGCGAGCTCGCCTTCATCAAACTGCGCGAATACGCCTTTGGCCAGCAGAGCTATGGGCTGAGCCCCGAAGGCAGTGCCGACAGCATCCCCCAGATTGACCGAGCCCAGCTCGTCGCCCATCATCAGCGCGTCTGCTGCGCGAACAACGCGGTACTCAGCATCGTCGGGGATTTTGAGCTAGCTGAACTACTGCCCCTCTTGGAGGCACAATTCAGCCACATGCCCACGGGCAAAGCCATCCAACGCTGCACCACCCCTGATCAAGTAGCGGGCAACCACTTTGTCACTAGTGACAAAGAACAAGCCGTGCTCACCTTAGCCCTGCCCGCCTTATGCGCCACCGACCCCGAGCTCATCAAACTGACGCTCTTCCTCGAATGGTGCCGCGATATGGCGGGACCCATCTTCACCGAAATCCGCGAAAAGCGTGGGCTCGCCTACTTCGCAGCCGCTACCAGCTTTAGCGGGGTGGATGCGGGCGCCTTCATCTTCTACCTCGGCACCGCGCCCGAGCAATTAGCTGATGCGCGACAGGCCTTAGAGGAATGCCTCGCCCAAATCGCGCAAGATGGCATCCCCGAAGAAGCCTTAGAACGCACCCGAGCAACCGCCCTTGCGGGTCACATGATGAACTGCCAATCCCACAAGCGCACCAGCGCGGGCTTGGCGGTGGATAGCCTGCTGGGCATGCCCTGTGACTACCTGCTCCAAGCCCCTGCGCTCATCGCAGCCGTGACGCATGAGGAGATGCAAGCATTCATCCGCAGCATGCTGGCTGATGATAAAGCGCGTACGTGGATGGTGGTCAACACAACAGACGCTTGACATCGCAAGCAGAAAAAGGCACAATGCAGAGCATGAGCGAATCGGATTCTCCCACACCCACGCCCACGCCCTTTCAACGCAAGACCTTATGGGCTGCCATCACAGGGCTTAGCCTGCTGACCATCGCGGCTCTCATCTGCGGACTCGTCTTTGGCATGGCTCGACTCTTCGTCGCCTTGGAGGCCGTGCTCGTCCCCCCTATCATCGCGGGCATCCTCGCTTACATCCTGCACCCCATTGTCATCTTTGTCCAAGGCTTTATCAAAAAGCGCGTGCTTTCTGTCGCCCTTGTCCTTGCGACCACGCTGACCATTGTCGCAGGATTTGCGTTCACCATCGTGCCGCCCCTCATTGAGCAAACGGGCGAGCTGATTGAAAAGCGCACGGTCTACTACCAAAAGGCCATTGCCGCCAGCAATGATTTGCTAGAGCGACCCCTCGTACAACAAGGCATCGACATGCTTTACAAAAAAGCACAGGCTGAAAATGCCGCAGAAAGCCCCCCTCAAGCCAGCAGTCCAGCAATCGATAATCCTAGCTACAAACAAAAACTCAGCGAGGTGATTAGCATGCACACCGAGCTCATCGCGGGCAAAGTGTTCACCTGGCTCAGCGCTGGCTCCAAAATCCTAAGCAGCATCACAACCATCATCGTTGGTATGATCATGGTTCCGGTCTTCCTCTTTTTCTTTTTGATGGAGAGCGAACATATTTCACGCAACTGGCATGACATCCTCCCCCTGCGCCACTCCCACTTTCGGGATGAACTTGTTGGCACCCTGCAAGACATCAACAACTATGTCATCTCCTTCGTCCGTGGGCAGATGCTCGTCAGCCTCATTGATGGTGCCCTGCTGGGCATCGCCTTAAAAATCATGGGGCTACCCTACGCCATCACCATTGCGGCGGCCGCCGCCATCCTCGGCATCATCCCCTACATCGGCAACATCTTAACCCTGCTGCCAGCCCTGCTCATTGCTTGGGTCACTTGGCAGGATGCGAGCTACGTGCTCGCCACCGCCTGCATCTTCATTTGCGTCAATCAATTTGATGGCTGGGTCGTGCAACCCCGCATCGTGGGTAAGCATGTTGGCATGCACGATTTGACCATCATGTTCTCCGTCCTCTTCTGGAGCCTCGTCGTTGGCGGGGTTATAGGTGCCCTGCTGGCCGTTCCCCTCACCGCCTCCATCAAAGTCATTTTCACCCGCTACATCTGGCCTTCGGTTGCCAATCCGTCACAGCAAACGGTGGAACAAATACCCCCAAAAAAGCCTAAAAAAGTATCAATTGATTGATTAGCAAACCGCAAAAATAAAAAATATGACCCAAAAATCACTTTTTGCGCTTGAATTTCCCTCTCGTTGATGTATGATTAAATTGTTGCAACGCTCATGGTGAGCCTTGCAACATTAAATCATAACATTATCATATCAATATGAAGACTATCGCTATTCTTGCCGTTGCAGCAGCCGCTTTGGTTTCTTGCCAACAACAACAACAAACACCTCCTCCTGCTCCACTTCCTCCAGTTGTGGAACCAGCTAAGTAAGTTACTGAGGGTTTACCCTCTCTTTACTTAAATAAAAGCGCGTTTGACTTCGGTCAGGCGCGCTTTTTTTTGTGGCTGGGTGGCCTCTGGGCACAAAAAAGCGGACTTAAGTTTAGATTACTTAAGTCCGCTCTACTCGGATCGGGCTAGCGGGATTCGAACCCACGACCCCTTACACCCCATGCAAGTGCGCTACCAGACTGCGCTACAGCCCGAGTCGTTTGCCCTGTTTAACGAGGACGAA
>JAWXTZ010000088.1:0-9899 GCA_044433085.1 Akkermansia sp. | reverse complement strand
AATTTTGTGATAAATGTCGCATTTTCGCTTCAGATGCTTAGCATCTTCAGCTCAAAAGCTTCCATTTCTCATCAAAATCCCGTTTAAAAATCTGGGGCATCGAATTTTGCAAGGTGCCCTTTAATCAATCCGAATCATTTGGTCTTTTTCACGGATGTGTAGCTTTTTCGTGCCTTGGTTGTAAATGAAGGGTGTTTTCTCATCCTGAATCCATCCCTTGGAGGTGAGCTTTTCGTGAAGCTTGACTTGAGTTGCACTCCATCATACGGTTCGGGCAGCTATCAGTTGTTGGTGGAGAAATACTTCGTGCCACTCAACCAACAACTGATTATTAAAGGGCAGCTCTAGCAATTAGTCATCGCGAATTTAGGAAGAAAATCGAGTGGAAAATTGTGGTGAGAGAGGCGCAAATATTAAATATTTGCGACACGAACGCTACAATTTTACGCCGATTTGCAACTAAATTCGCGATGATTGACCTAAGCAACAGTTTTATCTTTGTTCAAATACTAATTGCTAGAGGTTCCCTTTATCTAAGGTGGGGCTTTTGATTTGATGGGGAAGTGTTTTTACTTCATCCAAGGGCTTAGGAAGTCAACAACAGGCTTGCCACTTTCAATATGCTTCATCAAAGCGGTGCCGATAACAGCCGCGTTGGGTTGCCCCTCTTCTGGGACAATGCTGAGCTGCTCGGGGCGTTCAAGGCCAAAGCCAAGGCTGAGCGGAATGTCACCAAAGGCGATGCGAGCGCGCTTCATGGTATCGGTCACCTGCTGAATATCTTGGCTGTTGTGCCCTGTGATGCCGAGGACGGAAACCACATACACAAAGGAGTTGGGGTGGGTGTATTGCGCGTATTCCTGCATGCGCTCCATGCTGGTGTTAGGGCCAACCAGTGTGATGAGGGCGATGTCATGGGGCGTGAAAGCCTCACGAATCTCGGCGGATTCCTCCAAAATAACATCGGGGATGATGCAGCCACTGACACCAACTTCCGCACAATCCTTAGCCAGTTGTTCGTAGCCGTATTGCAGGAAGGGATTTAAATAGCCCATCAAAACAATCTTGGCTTGGTAGAGACCCTTGCGCTCGCGCAGCCCTTGGATGAGCCACTTGAGGGAAACCCCATGTTTCAGGGCTTCGATGCTGGCCGCCTCGATGACTGGACCATCCGAAACTGGGTCAGAGAAGGGGACGCCCACTTCGATGATATCGACACCCGAGGCATCAATCTCCTTGAGCTCATACCAGAAGCGGTCGATATTGGGGTAGCCTGCTGTGATGTAAGGAATCACAGCTTTGCGACCCTTGGCGTTTGCTTGTGTAATCTTGTTTTTCATTGAATCAAGTGGGGGGTAGGGATTAATCCATGTGGAGGAAGTCCATGATTTGGTTGAGGTCTTTATCACCGCGACCTGACAGGTTGACGAGAACCTTGCTGCCAGCGGGGATTTCGTCAGCGTGCTCAAAGACCCATGCCAAGGCGTGGCTGGATTCAAGTGCTGGAATAATGCCCTCGTAGCGGGTCAGGCGTTGGAAGGCGTCTAGTGCCTCTTGGTCATAAGCGATGCCGTAGTGGGCGCGACCAATATCATGCAAGTAGGCATGTTCAGGGCCAACACCAGGGTAGTCAAGCCCTGCGGAGATGGATGCAGAGTCGTCAATCTGACCATTATCATCCTGCAACAATAAGGTGTATTCACCATGGACAACACCAGGTTTACCAAGGTTGATAGCTGCAGAATTCATGCAGCCAGGTTCACCTGTGCCACCAGCTTCCACACCAACAAGCTTGACCTCTGTATCTTCAATGAAGGGGTAAAGCATACCAATCGCATTGGAGCCACCACCCACACAAGCAACAACCATGTCTGGCAAGCAACCTGTGCGTTCAAGCATTTGAGCACGAGCTTCTGTACCAATGACCTTTTGCAGGTTACGGACGAGAAGCGGGAAGGGGTAGGGGCCAGCGGCCGTACCAAAGACGTACAGAGTCGTATCGCAGCAGGTAATCCAGTGGCGCAAAGCTTGATTGATGGCAGCCTTCAGTGTACCCGTGCCCGAGGCGACGGAGACAACCTTAGCGCCCAGCAACTTCATGCGTTGAACATTAGGGGCTTGACGAGCGACATCCTTGGCACCCATAAAGATGGTGCATTCCAGCCCAAACTTGGCCGCTGCCGTCGCTGTGGCGACACCGTGTTGCCCTGCGCCAGTCTCGGCAATGATGTGGGTTTTGCCCATCATTTTGGCAAGCAGCGCTTGACCGATGGCATTATTGATTTTGTGAGCACCAGTGTGCAGCAAATCTTCGCGCTTTAAGTAAAGGTTAAAGCCAAGTTGTTTGGACAAGTTGTTGCACAGGAAAAGTGGGGTTTCGCGACCGCAGTAATCCTTAAGCAGCGTGGCGTATTCCTTTTGGAACGCTTCGGAGGGGAGAATGGTGTGAATGGCTTCTTCCAACTCCTTGAGTGGGGGAAGAAGAACTTCTGCTACATAACGACCGCCAAACTTACCAAAGTAACCAGGGCGTTCTTTATTATCGAGTGTTTTCATAGAATGATGTTTTTGAGGATGTGATAGAGGGTAATAAAAAAGGCTTTAGCTCAATGGAAGCTAAAGCCAAGAAAATGTCTTGTGATGAATACCGCGTCTGTACCGCGGATTTTGCTTCCCGAAGTATTAAGAATGACGCCAAAGCCAGCTAGTGACGGTAAGCGTGGAATAAGGGGAAGTGTTCATCTGTGTTTATTATAGCTTATTGTTAAGGGAAATCAAGAGCATTTTTTTAATTGAAAGGATGAGTTGCAGAAAAAAATGTTACCATTCACGGCCATGCCAGCAAGATTTGCCCCTACGATGCGAAGCATCGTGAATGGATTCCAAAGGGCGAGCCCTTTGGTGGGTGCAGGGCAAAGCCCTGCTAGAGTTTGAGACAAAGTCTCAAGCTGTCGGCAGACGCCCGTCGGCGAGACGATAATGCAAAGGATGTGAAGCAGCCTTTGCAGTCGCCCAACTGACCCTCTCCTGTAGTTTACTCAAGTCCGTGTTGCAAGCCTAGCTCGGTGCCATTCGCCCAGTTGGGCGACTCCTATTTCTTCGGGCGACAGCCCGCTAACTTCAACCGTTGCAAACGCGTTAGCGCACCACTGATGTTCACAAAAATAACATGTCTCCACAAACCAGCCGTGAACAGGAACTGTAAATTCTTTTTGTTAGAAAACAAGAAAACCAATTCTTTCTTGACAAAATTTGATATCGGTATAGAATTTCTCCGCTTCGATGACATCACATCAAAGCAAGCATCTGGAAGTGATTCATATCACAGTCATAGATGGGGAAAACGGTGAAATTCCGTTACTGTACCGCAACCGTGTTAGTTGGGCTCAATGAGCTGAACTTAAGTCGGAATACCTGCCAGCTGCTAGGCCTAACCATCGGCGATCTACCGATTCCTTAGCACATCATGATACTCGAAAACCCTACCTTAGTCCTATTCTCCATCCTCACCTTGGGCATTGCCCTTGGCAATATTAACATCAAAGGCATCTCGCTTGGTAGCTCAGGCGTTCTCTTTGTCGCCCTACTCGCAGGTCACTTTGGACTGACCGTTCCCGATGGCATCACCGGCATTGGCACCGCCCTCTTTGTTTACTGCGTGGGCTTGGGTGTCGGCAACCGATTTTTTGCATCCTTAGTCAGCCAAGGCAGCACCTTGGTTCTGCTGTCCCTCATCGTCATTGGGATGGCTTGGTCGGTGACCGTGGGCTTAGGTTCCCTGCTAGGTATTAACCATGAGATGGCCGCGGGTATTTTTGCGGGTGCCATGACCTCCACCCCTGCCCTTGCCGCAGCGACAGAGGCCCTCGACGACCCATCGCTACTCAACATCGGCTACGGTGTCGCCTACCCCTTTGGGGTGATTGGCGTTGTCCTCTTCGTTCAATTACTACCCCGCTTACTGAAGCAAGATTTAGGCAAACTTGACCTGTCCCCGCGCAAAAACACGGCCGACCCCACCAAAATCATCACCCGAGTTGTCCACGTCACCAACAAAGATTTGTATGGCAAGAACATTGAGCTGATGGAGACCGAAAACCACATGCTCTGTTGCATCACGCGCAAGGTTGTCGATGGACTCTTAGAACCCCTTGAGGAGGGAGAAACCTTTGAAGAAGGAAAAGACCTGCTCCTTGTTGGAGAGCGTGCCAACGTTCACCGCGAAGCCATGGCGCTGGGTCACATCGACCCCAAACAACAACACCCCCGCAGCTTTGGTGATGAAAACGAAGACCTTATCATCCTTAATCCCGCCCTTTGCCAAATCCCCCTTAAGGATTTGAAGCTGCTGACGGCTCATGGCATCGTGGTTTCGCGCATCACGCGTTTAGGGATTACCTTTGTCCCCTCGGGCTCTACCGAACTGGTTCGCAACGACGTCGTTCGCGTGGTGGGCTCCGCCAAAGCCATCAAGGACTTCCGCGAGCACTGTGGTCACCGAAGCAGCGCCATCAACGCGACAGACATCTTCTCGCTTGTTGCAGGTGTCACCCTAGGCATCCTTGTCGGTAACATCAGTTTCGCCATCGGCAATGGACCAGGCTTAAGCTTGGGCATGGCGGGTGGTCCCCTCTTAGTGGCCCTCATCTTGGGTCACTTTGGCAAAATCGGACCGGTTGTAGGCTACATGCCCAGACCTGCACGTGTTCTCATCATGGAGCTTGCCCTCATGCTATTCCTCGCGGGTGCGGGTGTATCGGGCGGGGGCAAGCTAATGGAGACCCTGCAAGCGCAGGGGGTGGCCATGTTCTTGACAGGAGCAGCAGTCACCCTTATCCCGATGCTACTCGCCTTTGTGATAGCGCGCAAGGTTTTCACGATGAGCATGCCAGAGAGCTTAGGAGGCATCTGCGGCAGCATGACCTCAACCCCTGCATTAGGGACCATTACGGCGAAGACAGACTCGCAATCCCCCGTCATCGCCTACGCGACAGCCTACCCTGCCGCCCTTATCCTAATGACCATCCTAGCCAAGGCCGTTTTGGTGGTGATGTGAGAAAATAAGCCCCTACGATGCGCAGCATCGTGAATGGGAGTCCAGAGGACGCTTGCGTCCTTTGGTGGGTCTGGGCAAAGCCCAGCCGTCGGAGACGCCCGTCGGCGAGACAAGCGAGCAAAGAATGCACAGCATTCTTTGCAGTCGCCCAACTGACCCTCCCCTGCATCCATGCACAAGTCCGCGTAGCGAGCCTAGCATTGTGCCACTCGCCCAGTTGGGCGACTCCTCTTTCCTTCGGGCGACAGCCCGCTAACTTCCACCGTCGCAAACGCGTTAGCGCACCACTGGTGCTACAATTTAGGCGAGACTAAACAAAAAAGCCGTGAATAGTCACACAAAAAAGCCAATTTCCTCTTGACTAAATCCACACAAAGACGACAATAAAAGCACCTTGATGCTTCACGCATCAAAAGACATCTGGAAGCGATTGGTATCGCAGTCATAGATGGGGAAGACGGTGAGATTCCGTCGCTGTGCCGCAACCGTATTTGAGTTAACTCATAAGCCGGAAAACCAGCCAGATGTGTCGCTCCATTATCGGCGGTCCACCGATTCATCAGCACACCATGATTCAAGAAACACATACGCGCCTCACCCGCGACCTGTTCCATCCTGCGGCTTTTTTGATAAAGCTCGTTTTAGGATATTGTGTTACCCTTACTTCATCCCCTGCCTTGATTGAGATTGCGCGTCCGTCGATACAACCCGTATCCGCAGAATAAAGTATCTATCAAGCCTTTTTATCATTGACCCATCTACTTGCAGCAGCGCAGGTAGCGAAACCTTTTACTGTGATGACATAGCAATAGCATAGTAAGAAACACTAGAATGACGAGCAGGGGTGTTCGTGGTTCTAAAGCAAGGGAAAGCAGGGAGGAGTCACTTCTCCCTGCTTTTTGCTGCCATGGGATAGCGCGAGCCGTGGAATAAACGCTCCAAATGCCCCGATTGTTGCATAGCCGCTACGGGCAAGTGGATGAGTTGGGGGCTGTCAATCAGAGCGATGGTATCGCTGAGTGCCAGCGCAATATCCAACTCATGCGTGGAGAAGACAATGCACTTCTTCTCCGCATGAGCGAGGGAGGCAAGCAAGTCAGCGAGTTCATAGCGGCTGGGCATATCCAGAAACGAGGTGGGCTCATCAAGCAGCATGATGGGTGTCTGCTGCGCGAGGGCTCGGGCAATCATGATGCGTTGGCATTCCCCATCCGACATGTGGTTCATGGTACGCTGGGCATAGCTAGCCATGCCGACGCGCTCAAGCGACTGGCAAACAATATCCTTATCCTCCTCTTGCATGCTACCAATCCAATTGGTGTAGGGGGCACGCCCAAGGGCGACGACATCGCAACAGCGCAAATTAGCAATGCGCACGCGCTCGGTGGAGACAAAGGAAACCATGCGGGCTAAATCTTGAGCCTCAATATCGGCTAGAGATTGCTTGTCGAGGCGAATGCTGCCTTGAATACCCTGCCCCAAGCCCGCCATGGCGCGAAGCAGGGTGGATTTACCCGTGCCATTGCGCCCAATTAAGGCGGTCAGCACCCCCTGATGAAAAACAGCTGATGCGTCCTTGATGAGGCATCGTTTCCCGTAGCCCAAATTGATGGATTGGAGTTGAATCATGTTAAGCGATGCTTTTGTTGCGAATGACGACCCAAATGACAATGGGGATGCCAACGAGGGCCGTGATGGTGTTAATAGGTAAGGCAAGGCATTTGGCCGTGATGTCGCACAGCAACATGATGGCAGCCCCCATCAGGGCGGAACCCAGCATCAAAACCTTATGCTCAGCATGGTGAAAGAGAGCCCTCGCCAAATGCGGTACCGCCAGCCCGATAAAGCCGATAGGGCCACAAAAGGCCGTAATCGTTCCCGCCAGCAGGGTGGTAGAGAGGAAAATCAGGCGCCGCGCCTGCTGAATATTCAAGCCCATACTCTTGGCGTACTGTTCCCCCAATAAAAGCAGATTGAGCGCCTTGATAGAGCGTATGCTCAGCAAGAGCCCCACGATGATGGTGGGTAGCATGAGTTGCATTTGCTCAAGCGTCACATCGCCCAAGGAGCCCATCGTCCAAATGACAAAGGATTTGAGGCGAGATTCCTCGCTAAAATATTGCATGACTTGCACCACCGCGCTGATGCCTGCGGAAAACATCATCCCCAGAATCAGGATGACCATGATATCTTTGATACGATGGCTGGTTGCCGTCAGCATCAGTAAGAGCATTGCCGAGCCCAGCCACGCAGCACCCGCTACCCCAATGACAGAAAGCGCGCTGGTGCCGACCATGCCCATCAGGGGCGCACCCAGCATGAACAGCGCAACGCCAAGGCTCGCGCCCGCGCTCACGCCCAAGGTGTAGGGTCCTGCCAAGGGGTTGCGGAAGAGTGTTTGCATTTGCAGGCCACAGACGGGCAATGCCAGCCCGACGAGGATGGCGACCAAAGCTTTCATCAATCGAATGTTGCGGATGATGCGTCCGTTGACTTCATCACTGCCCGCGTCAAACAGGGCAAGCCACACCTCCTTAGGGCTAATGTCAACCGAACCCATCATCATATCCCCCGTAAAGAGCAGAAGGATGAGGATGAGGATGACGAGATAAATCAGGCTGAGGCGCTTGTGGGGCATTATTTTATCGGAGTTGTTGGTAGTAGACGCGTTCCGCTTGAATCAAATCTGGGTGAAAGATGCCAATCAAATCGCGCAAGACGACATCGGGTTGCAGGACGCCGGTCTCCCAATAATCATTACCGCCAAAGGCGTTTGTTTTTTTATTGGAGTTGTAGACCCCACCCCGAAGCACGCAGGGGATATCAGCAAATTTAGGGAGCTGGGCTCTAAGTTCAGCAAGGCTGGCTATCGTACCTAAATTAACCCAAAAATCCGCTTGATGAGCAAGGGCGTAGGCCTGCTCGATATCAATAGTTTGAGAGCGGGTGCTGCCATCATCATCGGCAAAAATGTAGTCCCCACCCGCATCGGCAATAAGCTGCGCGACATAGCCATCACGCGGTGCCATGACCCAAGAATCGCGGTAGGGCGAATTGAGCATCACCTTGGGTTTGCTGGTGATATTCGCTGCGGCAACAAGCTTTTGCAGGGCTTTGTAGCGTTGCGGAATGGCGGAAAATAGGCTTACCCCCTCATCGCGCTTACCCATGATTTCGGCAACACAGACCATCCATTCCGCCTTGCCGAGCGGTGAGTTTTCAAGGTAATCCCCGATGTAGATGAAGGGGATTTGGAGCTCCCTGAGTTTCGCCTCCATGGGGGAGGCACCGTTGAGCCCAAAGAGCAAGACGATATCGGGATTAAGCGCGAGAATCTGCTCATAATCTATACGCCCTTCACGCCCGATATCCGCAATTTTCTCGCGATGCTGAACAACATAGGGGTTCGATACAAAATCGCGCCCCAAGACCCCCACCGTGTGTTCAACTTGACCAATGGCATCCAACATCGCCACCTGCGTGGAGGACATGCAGATGATGCGATTGGCGTCGCCGACGAGGATTTGCCCCTCAAACCCAGCGGGTGCCGCTTCCCCATTACGGGCAATGAAGAGACGCGTGACCACATTGCTAGCGCCTTGCCAAGGATTGCGCACCTCGATGATGCTGCTTTGCCCCTCAGCGGACTTGAGAATATCAAAGCCGACAGCGTAGCGGGGCTGATAGGGCTTGATGTCAAAATCACCCAGCTTGGCGCGAGGCTCATCCTTGCAGGCGACAAAAAAGAAGGATAGGACCAGTAAACAAATCCAGGGGAGCTTGTTCATTTCTTAATGATTCTAACCTCCTGTTCTTCGGAGAAGCTTACCGATTCAATCACATCCAGCACCGATTTGTTGGATAACAGACCATAGACCAAGGTGAAGTAAGGGGGTAACTCAAGGTCCTTGCACCACTTCATTTTCACCCCTAAAAACTCGGAGGTTGTGCGCCCCATATCAAAGCCATAAGCCTCTAAGGTCGAGCGCATCTTATCGGGCTGGCGGCAGGGCTTATTTTCAACGCGGCTGCAAGGTTCGGGCATACAGAGTCGGCATGTGCCAGCATAAAAGAGCAGCGAGTCAGGCGTTTGTTGCTCCAAAGCCAGCAGTTTGCCATCAATCTGCTGACGAACCGTCAATAGGATATCTTTAATCAGCTCGTTGCGTTCATCCAAATCCTTTGCTTGGTGACGCGTCTGCTCATCGATATGAATTTTAACACCAATCACCGTGGTGAGTTCAAAACGTTCGATATCAGGAATTGCTCTATTGACGTAACCCGCCTTTGGATCCGAGTTAAAGGAAGGGCAACTCCACGAGCTGCGGTATTGCTTGCAGACTTTGCAGCATTCAATGAACTTATCCACATCACGATAATTCGCGATGTAGTCAGCCGTTTTGGTCTGAGCTATTAAAATTGTTCTGTTCATTTCACCAAGGATACCACTTCCCCTACCCCAAGTCAAAGGAATAGCCACTCTTCCTTCGGGCTCAAGGTGCCGGTGTAGGCAAGGAGCCCGCACTTCCCCTCGGCAAACACCTTAGAGCACCTATTTTTGCCATAAAATAAAGCCATTCTCCGCAAAACAGCTGCGACGATGAACATAAGGGCACCTTGCAAAATTAGCACTGATTCGACGCACAAACCGAGCTAATCGCCAATCGTGCGATTTTTGTCGTAAAATGGTGCAAATTTGTAGCTTTCGCGTCGCAAATAGTTACTTATATTGAGAGCTGGTAAAATAAGGGGGAGATGATACAATATCACTCACTGGAGCAAGAGCTCATGTGTAGCTAACATGGGCTCTTGGATTAAGGCGAGCTCGTTAGTTACTTGTTAT
>JAWXTZ010000087.1:0-10021 GCA_044433085.1 Akkermansia sp. | reverse complement strand
TAAAATGCAAGGTTTTAGAGGGGGTATCCCCCTATTATCATGCATTTATTATACCATAAATCATTTATAATTGCACTAATAATCAGCAGCTTTTTGACTTATTCAGTAGACATTAATTAATAATGTATAATTTTAATGAATAATTAATAATGTATAATGAGCGAAGCTGTAACACCGCTGCCATCAAATGCAACGTAGCATTTGCCTTGCATCATTATTCATTATTCATTGCTTTACTTCGTTTCAGCAAGAATCGTCACCTTGCCCAGCTTCTCCATCTTGGTGGCCTCTGCATCCGCCAGGCGGAAGGTAGCACCGCGACCAAGCAAAGTTTTACCCACCTGCAAAGATTTAACCTTCACTTGGCAAAGGCTAGTTGTCTTCGGCTTGGCTGTGGTTGTTGTAGCTTCTGCTGTTGCTTCTGTAGCTTCTGTGGCAGCATCAGCAGCCTCCGTCGTTTTTGTTGTTTTTGTACTCATGTTTTTATGTTTTGGGGTTGAAATTTAATTAGGAATTTTCAAGTGCAACGCGGCACATGCTTTGCTTAACTGCTCACTGCTCACTGCTAACTGCTCACTGCTACCTGTTATAGTGCTTAAAGGAAAACTGAATCATTTGCGCTAGCACCTTGGGTAAATTCTCGCCCAGCGTGCTCAAATCCACCGTGCCGACATAATCCACCACAGGCGGGTCGCCCTGGTATTGCAAGTCCCCTGCAAGCATCTGTCCACGCCTCAGCACAGCCGTTGCAAGGCGGTGGCAAGCGGGCATTGCATCCGCGCCGAGGATGGAGTGAACCGCCACCACAATCGGGCAGCGCACCCACATGATGGTCTCTCCACCATTGCCATCGGTAAAGACAGGCTCAAGCGTAGGGTGCCAGGGGATGATTGCCCCCTTGTAGCTATTCATCAACGCTGTAATTGCTGGCACCTGCGCAGATGTCCAAAACAACTGGGGGGCACCCTCGACATCGGTCATCATGTAATCTTGCAAGCCCTCGTCCTCCATCAAGAACGTAGCCAGCTGCAAAGCCCGCTTCTCAGCTTTGGTGGATGTCGTTAAAATATCACTCATAACTTGTAAAAATCTAATTGGTTAATAGCACTTAACGCACCCTGACTTGCAGCCTTATCAATCGACTCTTGGCGAGGCATCACCTCAGGGTGGGGTTTAATTGTCGCCTGCTTCACCAACCAGAACATCGGTGTAAAACTCTTATCCTTCTTCAATCGAACCAAGGCACCCTTGCCACCCTTCAACTTAATAAAGCTCAAATTATCATAAGCATCAGGCATCTCCTTAATCCCCTTGTTCGCGGGAATACTCAAGAACTTCGTACGCTTACCAGTCTTGCTGCTAATACCCTTACCAGCCTTCACTGTTCCACCGAAAAGCTGCAAAGCATAACCACGCTCAGCAATACTCACCTCACTAGATTTAGCCTTATCCACACGCCCAATCGAATCGGCAACGCGCTTATAAAAACTCTCCCCAGGTAAGGACTCCAAATGCTCACGCATCACATCCGAAACTCGGTTAGCCGCAATCTGGCGCACACTGAGCAAATCACCCGACTTAATACCAGGATCGCCTTCAGGTGCATGAACTGTAAAATTTAATAAAATCATCGTTGACTAATAAGAGTGTTAGCGTTAAAATCCAGTTGATGAAGCGAAAGGCACAACGACATGAACCCATCCCAGAGCTCAAAAAAGCCCTGAGCATGGCCCCTCATGACCGCGTTGGCCATGCACCTAAAGGCGTTGTATTTAGCACAGAACGCAGCTTCGGCGGTCCCAACACCTATAGCAAATCTGACCTGAAGCAATTTCTTACCAGGAACAGAAAATCCAAATAACTTATTGCTCATCGTAAATCTCCTTTACCGTGATAATGGTGACACCTCGCTTCTTATCCACACGGTGACCAAGCACCTCAAATTTCACATCGGATAACATCACACTTTCCCCCTCCGTCTGAACAGGGTGCTTCGTATTTTTCGGGTCAAGATGGCCCGCCTCGCGTAAGCTCGGGTAAGCACCATCTATTCTACGGCGAGAACGATACTCCACACATTCAATAATCACGCCCGAGACATCGCGCGTTTTATTTCGATGGGCGAAATTAAGTGCCACATCCTCATTAGCACTCCAACTCTCCGCAATAACACCATCCTGAGGCTCATAGACTTTATCCTTTAATGCTCTAGCAATGAAAGCAATTTCAGCCTTTTGGGACTTTAAAGCCAAACCTCGGTGCATCGTACCACCCTCGGCATCACTACTCTTTATCGGACGAATCGCAGCAAAAAAGCTAGCCAATAACTGGCGTTCCTCATCACTTGGAGTTTGGGTAGCACGTTGCGGGTTAGCGGGCAGCTTAAAATCAAAACTACCAGCAATCCAGCGTTCAAGCAAACCACCAGCCTTCGTTACACCCTTCGTAATTGGGTCAACAACCATGCGACCAACATCGCGCCACTTGAACGATGGAGCCGCCTTCTCAGGCTTCACCTTCACAGCCTTATCCGTGAAAGAACAAAGCTTACCCAACTCCTTCTGCAAAAGCTCACGCGACTGCTCACCCACACCATCAAGCGAGACCTCCAGCTGCTCATTTAAACCAGCAGCTTCAGGCTCAGCCTCAGCGTCGGGCTCATCTGCAGACAACAGCCCCAACTGCTCACAACGCTCGGCAGAAACAGGCTTAATATTCATATGCGACCCCCAATCAAAAGGCGGGTAGGCATGCCCGAACTCAGACAAAGCCACCCAAATGGGGCTATCATGCAGCGCGATCATCTCGGCCTTACTGGCACCCTGCCAATTGACAGACGCGCCAGCATCCTGCCAACGGCTCCACCAATCACGCGGTTCATTCGCGCGACCAGCACGGTACAACTCAAGACCAGGCATCGTGTAATCACCACGGTACTGCTCACGCCTAGCCCAACCTTGGGCCATACGGCGGTTCGTCTCCAGCGTCGCATTCATACGACGGGCAGAACTTAAATCCTTAATCGTCCCCTCCGTACCAGGGTCAGGCTTATAATTGATATCACGGTAAAACATCCGCAGCTGCTTACGGGCCTCTGCGGGCGACAAATCCCCCCGCAAAATACCCTCAGCCATCTGCTTATTTTTCTCTAAAATCTTCGCATTCGTCACCCCCGCCATCAAAAACGAACGCTCCAAGACCTGCGCATCAAGAGCAGCCGTGTAGCCCCTAGTATCCAACGATGTAGGGTAAAGCTCCTTGCGCTCCATGTAAGCAGCTGAATCAGGCATAAGACTAGGGGGTAAAGAAAAAAGCTTAAAGGATTCCCGAGCCTGCGAAGTACACAGGGTCTGGCGCAAACACCGTCGGTACCGAGCCAGCAGGGGCGGGTATAGACCCATCCTCAGCCGCCACCAGCACCTTATTAGCCTTGGCATCAGCCAAGAGCTGCTCAGCCTCTACAGCCGCCTGCTGGCGGCTGGCAGAGACCTCTAGATCATAACGCAGCAAAAGGTCACGGCGAACAATCGCCAGAGCAGCTGCGCGAAAACTGCGAGGAATCGCAGGATAACTGGCTAATACATTAGAGCGATTCACCGCTGCTACCTCACGCACACGGCATGAGACATCAAGCAAGGCATCGCCGATGAGCTGCTCATCAGCAGCCACCAGCTCACGCTCCGCCTTGTTAAACAAAGCCAGCGCATCATCAGCAACTAAAGTACTCCAAGCCATAATCAGTTAGCAGTGTGCAGTGTGCAGTGAGCAGTTTCATCAGTTTGCAGTGAGCAGTGTGCAGTGAGCAGTTGAGCTAAGCAGATGCGTCGTCAAGGGCTTTGCAACCCTGCCCACAAATCGCATGTCGATTTGAGAACCGAAAAGACAAAGACACTTCTTTGTCGTCCTGCACGCAGTGCAGGTGTAGGTGAAGGGCACGAACTTTCAACTGCTCACTGCTCACTGCTAACTGCTCACTATTCATAACTGCTCACTGATCACTGCTCACTGCTAATTAAGTTAGTCTTCCAGGCGCGTTTCCAGCGCGAGCAAGCTCGCAACCGCCAGTGTATTCTTAATCACCGAGAAATCATACTCCGCCGTCATCGCATCCGAGCTACCAGTTTTCAGCGGTGTTGTCAAACTCAAACGACCGTAAACCGCCATGTGAGTCAACTCCTGATTGCCAGCATCCTCCAGCGTATCAATGTGTCGGGCATACAACCAGCCTTGCTTGTAAGGTCGGTCATCATTACTCATCAGCCCATCAGACAGGGAGTAAGCAATCTGTCCAATCGACTTCGTACTAAACTTGTAGCTCTTCTTCGACTGCGACGTGATCGTCTCAATATTGTAACCATGGGTCACAGCGTCATCGAGCGAATCATCGCAACCCTCCACATCAATACTCTTATTTTGGTACTCAGGTCCCCCCGTCAGCACCTTGCCCATGCTAAGCCAAGGCGCCACATCCGCATCAGTCCCATCAGGCAGCGTTGGGCAAGCCAACTTACCAGAGACCAGGGAATCCGAAATCGTCGAACCATCCTCGCAAAAATAAACTTGCGAGCCAGCAATCAAACCATGAATGTATTTACTCATTTTTTCTGTTCTTTCTTTTCAATTGTTGTTACTTTTTCTTGCTATCAAGTTCGACAACAATGCTCACCTTCTTCTCCTTCTCCAGCTTCTTAGCATCCTCCTGCGCAAGGCGCAGGGTGGCACCACGGCCCAGCACCGCAAAGCCCACATCCAAGGACTTAACAAGCACCTTGCAAAGCGCTGTTGCTACCTTCTTGCCCTCAGCCTTAGCGGTAGCAGCAGCTTCAGCAGCTACAGGGGCATCACTCATGACTGCGTCCGCAGCCTCCGACTTTGTTTGTTTTGTTGTACTCATTTTTGTATTGGGGGTAAAATTAATGTTTGTAAAGAAATGAAAATTGAATGACCTGCGCGACGGTACTCTTGAACTTTTCGCCAAGTTCAGACATGCTCACAGCCCCGACATAAAGCACAGCAGGCTGCTCGCCTGTGTATGTTTCATCACTGCCAAGCGCGTGGCCTTGCTTCAGCAAGGCCGTGGTCAAGCGGTGGCAGGCGGGCATAGCCTGCTCACCCAACAAGGCGCTGACCACAACCACAATGGGGCATGTCACCCGCATGATGCGCTCGGCACCATTGGCTGACTTATTGATTTGCTCTAGCGAGGGGTTCCATGGGATGATAGCAGCATTGTAGCTGCCCATCAGCGCGGACAAGGCCGCAGTTTGAGATTCGGTCCAAAAGAGTTTCGGTTGACCATCCTCTTGCAAAAAGTAGGGTGCAAGCTGCTCATCGCGCATCAAGTACTCCGCGAGCCAAAGGGCGCGTTTCTCGGCTTTGGTGGGGCTGGTTAATAATTCATTCATGATTGGTAAAAGGTAAGGGTTTCAAGGAAATCAAGCGAGCTATCCTTAGCGGCATGCTGGAGTTGCTCTTGCTTCGGTAAAATATTGGGGTGGGGCTTGATGGTCGCCTGCTCAACAAGCCAGAACACAGGAGTCGGCTTGCCATCGGCATCTAATTGAACAAGAGCACGCGTGCCCTTCTTGTATTTGAAAAAACTCAAATCAGGGTAACGCCCAGGCATCTCTTTGGTCGCCTTGTTCACAGGGATACTCAAGTACTTAGTCGGGGAACCAGTCTTGCTGCTAATACCCTTACCCGCCTTAACCATGCCCCCGTAGTACTGCAAGGCAATACCTCGTTGGGTGATGCTCACCTCATCATCCTGAGCCGTACTCACACGCTCCATACTCTGGGCAGCATCTCGGTAAAAACTCTCCCCAGGTAAGGCAAGCAAGTGATCGCGGGTACACTCCAGCACGCCATCAGCTGCATTACGGCGCAGCTGGCGCAGCTCATCGGGCGTCAGCCCCTTGACCTCGCCCACCTCCGTATTAAAAAATAGATGAATCATCCTTGACTTGCTACTTGTTAAATGTTAAAAGGTCGTTGATGAAGAAGCCCCGAACCCTGCACCAGCAAATCCCAGAGCTGCGCGACGCCTTGGCTAAGCCAAAGCGTGAGCGTACGTCTTGGCGCAATGGCGGGGACTATGGACCTAGTACTTTTGGGCGGGGTAATCAACATAAAATGACGAAAAGGGATTTAGAAGAATGGAGGGTTGAAAATGCTAAGAGGGCGCAAGAGCTACGTGCTCGAGAACTTCGATATACGTTATCCCATTCTTCTGATAATGATTAACATAATCGAAACTACTGCTTGACGGAAAGAAGCTTTCCCCCTCGGTACTCTCAGGATGCTGAGGGTTTTTATTTTTCATATCTAGCTTCTTGTAAATACCATCCACACGCTTGCGGTTTTGGTATTTTTTACACACAAGAACGACACCACCTTTTCCTGCAAAATTTTTTGCAGTACCTTCACCTGCCGCCCAGCTTTCGGTGACGAAATTAGGGCGCACGCCATAGCCAGTATTTTTAATGTCTTTGATAATGTCTCTCGGATCCACCGACAAACCGCGATAGATGGTGCCACCCTCTTGTTCATTCATGGGTTCAATGCGTTCGATCAAATCAGTCAGGGCAGACTTATGAGTCAGAGTGACAGGCTTCACCCCTTTATCTCTCTTACCAGGCAAGGCAAGCAAATGATTGCGGGTATGCTCCAGCACACCGTCAGCTGCATTGCGGCGCAGCTGGCGCAGTTCATCGGGGCTCAGTCCTTTGACCTCGCCAACCTCGGTGCTAAAATAGAGATTAATCATGCTTGACTTGTTTGTTGTTAAATGTTAAAAGGACGGTGATGAAGAAGTCCCGAACCCTGCACCAGCAAATCCCTGAGCTGCGCGACGCCTTGGCTAAGCCAAAGCGTGAGCGTACGGGTGGGATTAATAAGAGCAAGGGCACTCATTTCGGTGGGGGTAAATCTCATCGTTGGTCGGCTGCTGATGTTAAGGATTGGGGTGAGCAGAATGCCCAACGGGCTGCAGAATTTCGTGCTCGTGAACTTCGATATAAGTTATCCCGTCTCGCTGATAATGACTAACATAGTCAAATTGACTGCTTGCAGGGAATAGGCTTTCCCCCTCGGTACTCTCTGGATGCCGAGGGTTTTTCATTTTTAAATCAAGCTTTTGGTAGAGCCCATCAACGCGCTTGCGATTCTGGTATTTAGGGCAAACTAAAACAATACCTTTAGAACCAGCATAGCGGTGTGCTGTGGATGTGCCGCTAGACCAGCTTTCTGCAATGTAGCCTGGTCGGGCACCATATCCATTCGCTTTAATCGATTCCAAAAATGCAGCTTGTTCATTTTCAGGGATATCTAAACCACGCATGATGGTACCACATTGGGTATCGTTAATGGATTCTATACGCTCAACAAGGTCAATAAAAGCAGCTTTCGTTGTTTTGCTTACCTTTTGCACGTTGCCTTTTGCTCCCTCTGGGGCGAATGCCCGGGAATCACGGAAGAACTCACGCGCCGCATCTGCTTGCAGCTGTGGGACATTCGCCGCATTGGGCGCGGTGATAACATCACCAATCTCATCCCAGCTATAGGGGCGGGTGCCGTTGGGGTCACAGAGCCGCACCGTGCGTCCGTCATACTCGGCAATGCCTTTCAGGCGGGTTGCTAGGTCTTCACGCAAGGTTTTGTCGCTGATAGGTGCCTCGATGCGGGTATCATGATTAAGACTTTCGACCCCTTGGGCGTCCATTTGTTGCAGCTGTTCTTTGCCTCGCTTTGCGGTCTCTGGGTCATCTGACTGTGGGTCGGGGATGAGACCAAGCGCAATGCATTTGCGCAAACCGACGGGGCGAATATCCATGTGCGAGCCCCAATCGAATGGCGGGTAAGCTGTATTAAATACACTCAAGGCAACCCATATTGGGCTGTCATGCAGGGCAATCCACTCCCCATTAGGGGCGGCGCCTACGCCACCCACCTCGGCAAAAGCACGCGACCACTCAGTCGCCCAATCGCGCGGTTTTTTTGCGTGACCTGCTCTAAATAATTCAAGACCAGGCTTGGCGGCATTACCCGCCAGTTGCTTCTTACGCATCCAGCCGCGAGCCATTGCCACGTTGGTGTCAATGGTGGCTTTCATGCGCTTCACTGTGCTTAAATCTTTAATGCTGCCTTCTTCCCCAGCGCGGGCTTGATAGCCAATCTCTTGGTAGTGGCGTCGCAGCTGCTCACGAGCTTCTGCAGGGCTAAGCTTGCCTTGCAAAATTTGAGTGACCATCTGCTTATTCTTATCCAAGATTTTCGCATCAGTCACGCAAGCCATCACAAAGCTACGCTCTAACACCTGCGCCCCGAGCTGAGAATACTGTTTCGTATCCAGCTCGCTGGGCAAGGTCGTTTTCGCAATCGTGTATTGGGCAGCAGTAGGCATAAACTAGGGGTCTAAATAAGTTTAGTTTTAGTCGCATCCACCGAGGATGCAATCACATGCGGGCGAGTAGCGGGCTCGGTCGTACGCGTGCCCGCCTCACTCAAAAAGCTACGCTTCGTGGTGCGGATATCGGCAAGTTCCTCCTCCGCAGCCACCGCCGCAGCTTGGCGCTCATCCGTGATAGGCAGCGCAAAGCGCAGCAAAGCATCACGGCGAGCAATAGCCAGCACAAGCTGGCGCAAAGCTCGGGGCACACTCAGCGCATCAGCTGGCAAAGCATTAGCCGCATTAGCAGCCACCGCCTCACGAGCCCGAGCCGCTGCATCAGCAACAGCCTCAGCAACCACACCTGCCGCATTCTCGACAAGCGCAGCCTCAGCCTCTGTAAACAGAGCCGCAGCATCAACACCACTGAGTGTACACCAAGACATTGTAAAAACTTCGTTTTTAATTGGGAATGGGGAATTGGGAATTGGGAATTATCAATAATGCGGGCTATCGCCCGATGATGGGGGCAAAGCAAATGCAACGTGGTACTTGCTTTGCAACCCTGTCCATAAGGACACTCTATTTCAATTCCCCATTCCCCATTCCCAATTCCCAATTATTTTAAGAGGCCTTATTAAAGCGCATGATGGAGTCAGGCGCGGCAATCACCGACTCATTGTAGCTGATGAGCTCATGCACATCCTCACGCTTAGCATCATCATGGCGAGAGATCACCTTATTGAAGAACGCATCACCATCACAGGTGATGCACTTAATGGCAGAGCGGTCATCAAGATCAGCATTGTCAGAGGCAAAGTAAAGCAAGATTTCACCAGCCAACATGTCACCAGTTACACCATCCTTGGTGTAAGGAACCACAGCCTTGTTAATCTCAATGCTCGCACCAGGTACATCAGAGTAACCAAGCTTGTGCATCAACAACTCACCCGTCAACTCCTTAGCCTTGGCATTCTCCAAAATATCCAAAGCCTCATCAGTAGCAGCAAGCGCATTCCACATATCATCAGCAATAATCATGCGGTTAGGCATAAACCCATTCTTGATACGGAAGGCAGACACAGCAGCCTTAAGCGCCGCAATAGGGGCATCGGTAGAACCCATGGCAAGAGATGTTGCCGTGATATTACCTTGCACCAACTCAACAGTACGCAGCAAATCAGCCAAAGCAAAAGCACCAATCAGCTTGGCAACCTTATTGCGCTCCACCGCCTGCAAGCCATCACCAGCACCAAGCTTTTGGCGGTCAGTAACAGCAGTTTTAAGACCGTGCTCCTGCAAACCAAAGGGCTTATCTTCACCCTTAATATCAATGTAATTGCTCTCCGCATGGTCAGCCAGCTTAGTCTTTGGCACCTCAAAAGCATCAGCACGATCATAATACTTGTAGTAACCATGCAAGCCATTAGACTTAACACGGGGGGCAAGGAACTTACCGATAGACACGGCAATATCCTGCACGACACCGTAATGAGATACGGCATAATTCGTCAAAGGGCTAGAGTAAGCCCAAGATCCAGATGGGCACCTTGCAAAATTAGCAGCCCTGTGCTTTGGATGGATGCTTGAGGCTAGCGGCCGCTGCAATTGAGTCCCCTATCGGGATAGGGGACT
>JAWXTZ010000086.1:0-10192 GCA_044433085.1 Akkermansia sp. | reverse complement strand
GCTGAAATATTCGCATAGCAGAGCTGTATTCGATAATGCAGATGGGGAGCTCTGCATCAATTTATCGTTATTAACCGATACCTTTCGGTCAATTACCTGCACCCAGCCGTGAATAGTAACGATTGAATGCTTGCCTGACATGGAGGCAATTAGCGAGCTGCTTTTTTCTTGATGCCCCAGAATTGTTTTGCTGCTTGGTCATTGAGCCCTGCCATCGAGAGGTAGCGGGTTCTTAGCAAGGTGGTGCTGCTGTGCCCCATCTCTAGCTGTAGGGCATTGAGGTCCTTAAAGTGGTAGAGGTGGTAGGAGGCGTAGGTGTGGCGCAGGGTGTCTGCTTGCCAGCTCTTAAATCCCGCTGCTTGGCGCAGGCTTTTCCACCGCTTGGTCCAAGCTTTGGGGATGATGCGGGCGCTGCTGGGCGTGTAGGTGCAAACTTTGCGCAGCCATTTGATGAGGATGGCTTGCATGTGAACATGCCTTGCACCACCTGTTTTAGAATGCTGAGGTTCCACCTCAATGAGGCGGTCTTTGATGCGGATGTTAGCCCACGTGAGGCGTTCTATCTCGTTGGGGCGAATGCCCGCCCAGAGCATGATTCCTAGGGCTGGGGCGCAGGGTAGGTGTTCTTCCGTCTGTGCTGTTTTAAGCAGTTTGCGGATTTGGGTGATGGTGAGGATGTGGATGCGTGCCTCGGGCTGTTTGGGGATGTCAATGAGGTGGAAGGGGTTGCTGTCGCAGAGCCCACGTTTGATACCAAAGTTGAAGAGCCCGTGTAGGACGCGGACAGCCTTGTGCTGCATGCAGGGGGTGCTAAAGCTTTTTTCGATGATGTCGAGGCATTCCTCCCTCGTGAATTGGCGCAGGGGGCGCTGCTCCACGTGCGGGAATTGGAGCATGATGCGATTGCTCAATTGTTGAATCTCGCGGATGGTGCGCTCTCGACGGTCGATTTTGGCGCGGATGAGCTCCTGCACCGCGCGGTAGAAGGGCAGCGTTTTCTGCTCCTTGGCATGGTGGTCGGCACCATGCCTGATGATGCGGCGGCAGTGGTCGAGGGTTTCGCTTCTATCCCCATGATCGACCTTACCTGTTGTCTCAAGCAGCTCTAAAATAAGCCGTGCTGCGTCGTCTGGATGCAGGGATGTGCGTTGCAGAAGTTGCTCTGCCAATGTTGCTTGATTTTGGCTCATGGTTGACGCCTATCATGTTAAATAATGATGCTTGTTGCCGTCAACGCTGGGAGCTAGCCTTGCTTTATTGGGCAGAAGATAAATCCTCTGCCAAGTTGGGTAACTAACTAGGTTTGAGTCGAGCTGTTAGATGTATTTTCTATCACGAAAAAGGTGGGCTCGCAATGGGTCTTGGGCGACGAGGTGAGCGTAGGCGATGGCTAGGGCATCGGCAGCATCGGGCTCGGGCGTTTCGCGCAGTTGCATGAGGGCGCGTATCATGAAGGCGACTTGCTCCTTCTTGGCGTTCCCCTTGCCAACGGTGGCTAGCTTAGCGCAGCTGGGGGGGTACTCCATCACCTTAAGTCCGGCCTGTGCTGCTGCGATGATGCTAGCAGCACGTGCCGCGCCCATGGCGATGGCGGTGCTGTGCGATTGGACGTAGATGATGCCTTCAACCGCCAGCTCCTCAGGCTGCCATTGTTCAATGAGTTGCTGGATATGTTCATTGATGTGCGCCAAGCATTCGCTCTGCCTAAGCTTGGCGGGCAGTGCCAGTGTGCCGTAGCACAGCGCTTTCGGCTCCCGAAAGTCCCCCTCGATGACAGCAAATCCCGTTTTTCTAATCGCAGGGTCTATGGCAAGGATGCGCATTTAAAAAATTGGGAATTGGGAATTGGGAATTGGGAATTGGGAATTGGGAATTAGAATAGAGTGCCCTAATGGGCAGGGTAGCAAAGCAGGTGTAGGGGTGCATCTGCTTTGCTACCCATCATCGTGCGAAGCACGCTAATTTGTAATTCCCAATTCCCCATTCCCGATTTAGTTTATCGTCTGCGTTTGGGCGCTGGGCGTGATTTACGAAGTGGGGGCAGGGGCTTGTCCTCTAAGAGGGCGGTGTAGGTGTAGGCGAATCCGTCGAGCTTCTTACGGTCAATCTTGCGGTTGATGAAGTATTCCACACTCTTGGCAAAATCCAGCTCATCGGCGGTCAGCAGGGTGAAGGCATCACCTGTGGCTTCGGCACGGCCTGTGCGTCCGATGCGGTGCACGTAGTCCTCTGGATTCTCGGGCACGCGGTAGTTGATGACGTGGGTGACCCCATTGATGTCGATGCCGCGCGCGGCCACATCAGTGGCGACGAGGATGCGGTACTTGTCTTCCTTAAATCCCTTCAGTGCCGCGGATCGGTCCTTCTGTGCGATGTCGGAGTGCATGACGGTGACCTCCTCCTGCCAGCCAGAGCGTTGCAGGAGGTTGGCGAGACAGTCGGCCTCCTTGCGGGTGCGGGTGAAAATCATCATGTTGCGGAAGTCGGTCGCTTTGATGAGGGCGAGGATGAGTTCATCTCGCTGATCCATGGCCACGGGGTAGAAGGCGTGGGAGATGGTAGCGGCCACTTCGCTTCGGGCGATGGTGATTTCTAAGGGGTCGGTGAGGCACCATTTGGCAAAACCTTGCAGGATTTGGGGCATGGTGGCCGAGAAGAAGAGCGTTTGGCGCCCCTCCCATGGGCAGAGGTTGACAATCTTGCGCACGATGGGCAAAAAGCCCATGTCCGTCATGCGGTCCACTTCGTCCAGCACAAGAGCTTTGACGTTTTTGAACTTCATGCTACCCTTATAGAAGAGGTCAATCAGGCGACCGGGGGTGGCGACAACCACATCCACGCCTTGCTCCAGCTCCTTCATTTGCTTGCCATAGCCCACCCCCCCGTAAAGGAGACCAATTTTAATATCGGTGTGCTTGGCGTAGGTTCGGAAGGCTTCGGCAAGCTGGTCGGCAAGCTCGCGGGTGGGTTCCAGCACGAGCACTTGAACCTGCCCTGTCGCCTCAATCTTGGAGAGGAGTGGCAGGGCAAAGGCGGCCGATTTACCCGTACCTGTTTGGGAGGCACCGATGATGTCTCGACCGAGCAGCACTTGGGGAATGGCTTCTTGTTGAATGGGTGTTGGGCTCTGGTAACCGCAATCCTTAACGGCTTCAAGGATGGGGGCCGCGAGGCCAAGTTCGTCAAATGTCATGATGTTATAACTGGTAGATTGGGGGGGCTGTGGCGCATTTGCGTCACAATTGCCTAGGGGCGTGTTAGCTTAGGCAAGGTAGGGGTTGCTCAGCGATTCTTCGCCGATGCTGGTGTAGGGGCCATGCCCAGGGTAGAGGCGCGTGTCGGCTTCCTGATTGAAAATGCGGTCATGAATCCCCTTGCGAAGCTGGCTTAAGCTGCCACCGGGGAAGTCGGTACGACCGACGGAGCCCGCAAAGATAATGTCACCGACAAACATGATTTTCTCATCAGGCAGGTGGTAGGCCACGCTGTCAGGGGAGTGCCCAGGGACATGGTGGATGAGCCAGTGCAGACCACCCCAATTGGCAGTGTGCATCTCGCTGGTGAAGGCCTCGTCCACCACAAATTCATCAACCGCAATGCGCATGTGCCAAGCGGTGCTGGCGATGCGGGAGAGGGTCAAATCATCATTGTAGGGGGAGTGGGCAAAAATTTTGCAACCAAATTGCTTTTTCATGCGAGCAGCATCCTCCACATGGTCAAAGTGCATGTGCGTGATGAGGAGGTGCGTGATCTTGGCATCGGGGCGACGTTCCAGCAGCCAGTCGGTCATGCCAGCAGGCGCATCAATGGCGATGAATCCCTCTGGCGTTTCAACAAGATAGCCGTTACAGTCAACCATCCCACCGTGGTACATGCGAATTTGGTCTTTCATGCGGCAATGATACACGCATGATATGCTTTTGGCGAGTCTAAAATGATGGTATTATCCATAAAATAGACTTGACAAAAATAGAGTTATGGTTAATAAAGAGTGTCCGTCTTCAGCCAAGAACCCAAGTCTTGGCGGTGGGAATTCCCTATCTCTATGAAATACTTATCCCTTATCACAGCTCTTGGCATGGCCTTCATGCTGAACTCTTGTTACGAAATTGATAGCTTGGCATCCAATACCTCGGGCTACATGTTTAAGACAGATGGGCAGCTGCGCAACCCCAATCAACGCGTGAGCGATGGCTTTTGGGACAGACCAGCAGGCCTCGAGGGGGCGCACGTCATCGTCATCGACCGACGCTTGCAAAACGCAAAGTATTACATCAACGGAACGCAAGTTGGCCTTTCAACCTGCTCCACAGGCTCGGAAGGGCGCGGCACCCCCGCTGGAACCTATAAAGTCTTGTCGAAGGATGAGGACCATCGCTCCTCCAAATACGGCAGCTGGGTTAACAAGGAAACGGGCGAGGTAATGCAACTTGACTTCACCTTGGGGCAAAGCACCCCCATCGCAGGTGGGGAATACTTGGGGGCACCCATGTTCTATGGCCTGCAGTTGAATACGACAGGTATCTGGATGCACGAGGGCATCGTCACCTCGGCCCCAGAGAGCCATGGCTGCATTCGCCTGCCCTCCAAAATGGCCAAAGTTTTCTTTGATAACATCCCTGTGGGCTCACAGGTGATTGTTCGCTAACATTTAACGATCACTACATATATGACTAAACTACTCCAAGTCCTTTTTATCGCGACAAGCCTGCTTGTATCGAGTTGTATCAACCAGCAGCCCAAAGAGCTGCCACCACCTGTCAGCCTGATGGACTTGCAGTCGCGCTACATCACGAACAGTTACGAGCACTTTGTTGCATCAAAGCAATACCCCAAGACGATGATGGTCTACCGCAATGATGCCCTCTTGGCTATGGCCAAGGGCTATTGCACGATTTACATCTGCCTAGATCAACAGCGCGGACGCATGTACGTGGAAGGGAAAGTCGCTGCGGACTGGCCAGTCTCCACAGGGGTACCAGGGCGCGAGACCGCAACGGGAAAGTTCCGTATCTTGGAAAAGAAGGAAACCTACGCCTCCAACATGTATGGGGTGATGTATAATGCCGAAGGCAAGCGCATCAATGGCGATGCTAAATCGAGCGATGAAGTGCCCGAAGGCGGAAAGTTTGTACCATCCCCCATGCCCTACTGGCAGCGCATCTCGTGGGATGGAGTAGGTATGCACATCAGCCGCGTCAAAGCAGGGCGCCGCCTGTCGCATGGCTGCATCCGCACACCCAAAGCCATGGCAAAGACCCTGTACGACTTGACCACCTTGAACAAGACACGCGTCTACGTGGTGCAAGCCCCAGAAAAGGCGTACTACGTCAAGGACATCCTCGTCAAAAAGATAGGTCTGCCCGAAATGACCGAAAACGAGGCACGGCAAGTCGCCAAGGCCAAGGCGCGCGCAGCCAAACAAAGCTGATGCACCTTGCGAGAAAATTTCACACCCCACGATGTTTCGATATCGTGGGCTTTTTTTTGGCTCTGAAACCCGCCAAAGCAAAAGGGCTTGCATCGTTTTAATGCAAGCTTCAAATCGCCCCAGAAGTAAGCATGATCATATTGGGCACCTTGCAAAATTAGCACTGAATCAAAGTGCAATCCAGAATGATAGCCAATCGTGCTCTGTTTATACTTTGATTCAGTGCTAATTTTGCAAGGTGCCCTTTAATATTTGGGCCTCTCAATCCCCAAATTTGCGCTCAATTCGCATCCAAAACTCATCACGCCTCATTTTGCAAGGTCCCCTATTCTACAATTGTAGCTACAGCTTGCTCGGTGCTCATGTCTGCATCGACAGGGACGACGGACATGCCAAGTTCTGGCGTGCCTGTCGAATGGTCTATGGAGCGGAATTCGGGATTCAATTCGTTTTCAATGTTGCCAGTCCATCGAATGAAGACAGTGCCGCCGTTTTCACGCGCGGCTTTTAAGACCCCATTCGCTAAATCTTCCGCGCATTTTTTAGAGTCATTGAGTAGATTTATATAGGGGACCTTGCAAAATTAGCACTCAATCAAAGTACAATCCAGAATGATAGCCAATCGTGCGATTTTTGTCGCGAATTGGCACCAATTTGTAGCTTTCGTGTCCCCAATATTTAATATTTGTGCCCCTCAAGCCCCAAATTTGCGCTCAATTCGCTTCCAAAACTCATCACGCCTAATTTTGCAAGGTCCCCTATAGTTGACAACATCCTTATAGAGCTGTATCCTATTTTTAGGAGCATTACCCTCTTTGATGTCCCCCACGTTATCTACGCGACCAGGTTTCAAAACAGGGGTAATGCTTTCGTTTTCTTTAATAACGTCTTCAAGCGTTACCACTGAATCGTAAAAGTAATTCGTTTCCTTATAGTTGACGATATTCTCTCGTACAGTGATAAGCGTCAATGAATTCTTTTCGCTATCTCCTAATGAATTGTATTTCGTCTTGGCGATATAATAGTGATAACGCAAGGTGTTGCTTTCTCTGCGTCTAGCTTGGCTTGCCATGTGGTGCGCTCTGTCATAGCGTACTCTTGCAGGGCGGCAAGGGCGCGGCTTACTGCTGCGTAGTTCATGCTCTCCACATTGCCAAATGCTGACCATGCTTTAAGCTCAAGTTCTGCCTTCTCTTGCTCTTTGGGCTCTAGCTTTCCAGAGTTGATGCTTGCCTCTAGCTCTACCATGCGTTTCTCTTTCTGTTCTTGGGTTGCTGTCAGCATTTTGGCATATTCCCCAAGTTGACGGTAGGCGGTGGCGTTGACTTTGCCCTTGCCTAGTTTGCCGTTCTTGAGCTTCTTAGGGGTGAGGCTGTCAAATAGTCTAGCAATGCGTTTGCGTTGCTGGTCTGCAAGTTGTCGGTCTAAGCCACGTCGTGCTGTCTTGAGCATTTCGCTAATCAAGTGGCTTGCCTTCTTGCTTGCGATTGTTTGCGCTGCTTGCTGCATCATGGCGCGGGTCTCTGCTTGGCTGCGCTCAGTGTCGTAGGTGTGAGCTACTTCCACGTTGACCCCGCTAAGGATTTCTTCAAACTCTGCTTGTTCCATCTTGTCGAACTCTGCTTGGATGTCTTGCTCTAGTGCGGCTCTGTCTTCCTTACTGAGTTGACCCAAAGAGCTAATGCGACCGCGTTCGATGGCGCGGGCGTACACCTCTATGAGCTTCATTTGTGGGCGCATCTTGGGGCGGTACTTGGGTTCAAGCTTGGCATAGATGGCACTCATGAGGGCTTGAGCGCGTCCCAGTTCTTGGGCTGCTTGTTGCGTGTTGGTCTTGCCACTGAATAGGCGGCTCCAGCGTCGCAGCTCAGCATCGGCATGACGGATGAGACTAAGGGCGATATCTGTCTTGCGTGAGTGCTCACCCGCTGCCATGTCGGCAAAGGTAGTGAGGGAGTATGTAATATCAGGATTCTTGCGATTAAAGTCGCCATTGTTATCTGTTGCCGATTTGATTTGATTGGGCTTGAATACGATATAATGCACCGTGCCCGAACTCAATCCCATGCTTCTAAACTTAGTTGATACAGAGTTATCAATGATTCCATCATAGCCAAATTCCTCAAAGATGATGCGGGTGGCTTCACTGCCGTAAAGATTCCCATTTGAGTCTTCAAGATAAAGTTCGTCTAGCTTCTCTTTGAGGTTTTCAAAGGTCAATGCCCCTTCACTCAAAAGCTCGAACACCGCGCTTGATATGCCGTCGATATTATCATAGTCAACATCCATCTTGTCTATAGCTTCGTTGATGATATTATCTTGCACGTACTCTGCTGCACCGTCATAATAGTCGTCTTCATCGTAGTCGTCTTTCGCCATGTAGTCCTCGATGACGTCTTCGTAGGTGATGCAGGTTTCATTCTTGCCAATATAGACAGGGTTCTTGATATCCAGATAAACTTCAAAAGTCTTGTCAGTCTTGATTAACTCCTGCTCTATAATCTCCTTAGCTTTATCATAGTCGATATCCTCTTCGTCTGCTTTTCTCTCTGCAAGGAGCGCAACTTTATTGTTGAAATCTGGTCCTCCTCCTGCGTAGTTTGCTGCGACATCCTCCGCGTTATTCGTAAAGTAAAAGCCTGCGCCTACATTGCTTTCTGCTGAGGCTTTATCTTTATCAAAGATGGTAAACTCGTCAATGCTGCCATGGTATACAACAAGGGGGCTGCCGTCGCTATCGACGACCTTGCTTGCTTCTTTGGGGGTGTTGACCCAATCACCAAACCAGTTGAAGAATTGAGGGGTGCGCTCTTGTTGTTGAGGCGTTAAACTAAGAGAGAAAGAGGAATTATTTTGATTATTTTCGCGATAATGCTTGACGGCTGCATAGGTATGTTGTAACCTGCTCATGAAGGCACCTTCATTATTTGTCAATCCCGCATTTGGAATGCGAGCTCTTGGCAAATCAATGACGGTGCTTTTTGTTGTAATGACATCAATGCTCAACTCATTATCTAAATCATAAAATAGAGAGCCGTCATTTTTTTCTGCGATATTCAACAAGACATAATATTCATGCCCCGCTGAATCAATAATCTTAGATAGGTAGTAATGAAACCTTTTTATATCCTGCTTGCTTCTTTTTCCTGCATCGGTATTTTTAGCTGAATACATAAAACGAGCATGTTTAGCAACTTCTGGCAGCTTACAGAAAATCTCTGCATTCTTCCTATTCCCTACATGGTGTGCAACCTCCTTGAACCCTAGAGTAGTGATATTAACGTGATATTTACCACTTAATAAAAATCCCCCAGCTTGGCGCATTTCATCTAAAGCTTTTCGCATTCTCGCTTTTACTGTTTTCATGTCTTCATCCCTAGCTTCAGGGACATCAATAAAGATAGGCTCTTGTTTATCGACTTGCTCAAAAGCGTCACTTGCTCGCTTGAGAGTGTTAATAGAAAAGCTTGAGCCTGCGGAGAGGTCTAGCTTGATTTGGCTAGTGCCGTCCCACTCTTGAGCTTTCGTGCTGATGGCAAGTGTTGGGTCTAGGTGCTCATATTGAGAATCCAAGATGAGAAGGTTGCCGATAAGCTTGCTTGCGTCTTCGGGTGTCTTGATTTCCACGCCCAATTCTTTAGCAATGTCTTGACGCTTCTCAACTCGTTGGCTGCTGCGTAGCAGGTTGATACGGTCTTTGATTTGGGTTCGGGCGCGGGATGTGTATTTGGCTACTTTCTCCGCTTCATCCTGCCAGCCGATATCATTGCCGAATAGGTCTAGCTGCTTGCTAGAGTATTGCATCTGCTCCGCTTGGCGTACGTAGGCGGTGACGTATTCCCAGCTTGTCTTCTTGCTCTGCTGACGCTGCTCTAGGGCGAGCTTTTGCCCTGCCTCAGTGCTCGCGATATTGCAGCAGGTGTAAGCCTCTTCTGCGGTGCATTGTCCGTTAATGAGGGCGGTGTAGACATCATCACATGCTTTGTTGGCGATGGTAAGACCAATGCGGCTTGCGGCTGTTTGTTCACCTACTAGGGTCTTGGGCATGAGCCCGCGTGATTCTGCCTCGGCTTCGCTCATGGGATTGTTACGGAAGAAGAAGGCAATGTCGATGGCGTTGCAGGTGTTATCGAAAATGTTGAGCTCAACGTCATGAAGCTTTGCCCATTCAGTGTTCTGGGTTTCGGTCTCTTCATAGACTCGTACTTGCAGCTTGTCGATGCCGTTCTTCTTGGCGTGGGCGAGTCGATGGCGACCGCTGATAACTTCTAACTTGCCATTGGCTCTGCGCCATACGTGGATAGGGCTTGCAAGGTGATTCCATCCACCGCTTAGTTCATGGGTGGTGCCATCCTTGTCAGCCGCTGTGCGCCCTGCGGCACTCTGCTTCTTCTTGTACTGTGGGACATCAGCACAGATATCTAGGTCAGCTACATGGGCGGTGCCTGTGATGCTGCCGTCAGCCTCTTCGATGAACTGACCATTGATTAAGCCTTTGCCGCGTCCGTCTTCCTCTGTCTGTAGGGTCTGACCTTGAGGGATGACCATCTCGCCTGTTTCTTGAGAGATGGGGCTCATGGCTTCGGTCTCGTTCTCTAGGCTAATAGCTTCGCCTGTGATGCTTTCGTTTGCTGGGATGTCTTCGCTTGGTGGTGCTCCTTGTGGGCACCTTGCAAAATTAGCAGCCCTGTGCTTTGGATGGATGCTTGAGGCTAGCGGCCGCTGCAATTGAGTCCCCTATCGGGATAGGGGACTCAATTG
>JAWXTZ010000085.1:0-10260 GCA_044433085.1 Akkermansia sp. | reverse complement strand
TGTTGTTATCGGAGCCAGCGACCAAATAAATCGCGCCACCGTAGTTTGCAGAGTTACCAATAAAATCACCAGTTACCGTGTTGTTATCGGAGCTGCTTAAATAAATCGCGCCTCCTTCGTCTGCTCCACTGAGGCCGATAAAGCTGTGGTCGATGTCGCCGGTTGCGATAACACGCTTGTTAAGATCATCATCCACCTGTGCGATGATGTCGTAGCCGCTGGTGCTGCCTTCAACCAAACTCATCTTGCCTGTGGTGGCATCTTTCGACCAAGTATATAAGAATGTCTTATCACCACCCCAATCGCCTAGCACGCCATTAAAGACCACGCAGGCCCTGTTACCATCAGCCGTGGTGATGACAAAGTCGTTGGTGTCGGTATTCGTATCAAGCGTGTAGCCCTCGCATGCGGCCAGTCCGATCTGGGTGAAGCTAAGCTTGTAGGTGTCTTTGTCGAAGGTAAGTTCATATTCCACACCATTCACGGTCATCTTGCTGAGGGATTCAGCAAGCGAGATGTATGGAGCCAAATCACTATCGCAGAGCACAATGCTGGCACCGTGGCAGATGCCACCTTCTGCAATGGTGATGTTGTCAATCACAAAGCCGCCATCATTGGTCACGGTGAGACCTTTGGACTCGGTGAGACCAGCTTTATCGGTGAGATCCTTGTCCCATTTGACTTCCAAGCTTCTTGAGGCATTCGTGATATCACGTGCAGTACTGAAATCAAGATTCAGGCTGATAGAGACCGTTCCATTAATATCGAGATTGATGACATCTAAGGCGGTGCGATTCGACCCATCATAAGCGATATTCAGGATGCTACCGTCATTCAAGGTAAGCTTGTTGAGAGATGTAATATTATAATCTCTGAGCTTGCCTGTGCCAAAATCTAAGACACCTCCTTTATCGATGGTGATGAAGCAATTATATATATTATCCGGATTTCCTAAATCAGAAAAAACGACATCATTGCAGGCAATCTTCAAGGTCGCGTCATTAAGAACCTTAATGTTGCAATTATACACCTCAGCCTGCGCAGCTTTTGTTTTAATGGTCTCTCCGTTTACCCCGACCTCCATGCCGCCATCATACTCGCCCAATTGCAGCGTGCCACCAAAAACATCGACGTCTTGATAATAAATTTCGTTATTCCATTGGACCGTGCCGAAGTCTAAGTCACCAGCACCGCTAATGGCTACGCTTTTTCCAACCATATCGTCAGCAACAAATCCTGCAGCTACATCGGCTTGGGTATATTTAATGCTGATGCCTTCATTAATCGAGATGTAACCATGGGCGGTGCTCAATCCGCTAATGGCGTCTTGGATAATAATTTGATTATCACCATAGGCGTTCATGTATATTCTGGCTCCACAGCTATTGTCGATAGCCATAAATCTTGGTGTATTACCATCCGTACCACCATCCGTATCCCTCTCATAATTTCCTTCAAAGAGGACATTTGCTCCTAGGGCCAGCAGGGCTAAGCTTGCGGTCCCTGGATTCCCGGGTGTGCCTCCCATATTATGAATAGCACCACTACTATAGAAAGAGCCACCGGCATCACCGTAAGTAATCTTATTCCCGATAAAGGAGCCTGTAATATTGCCAATGATTCCGTTTTCATTATAAATAGCACTTCCGCCACTATCGTAGTATTGAGCATGATCTTCTCCAGAATCATAACCCTCTTCACCTTCACCAAGATCATAATCATCAGCAATCAAAGTATAATTGCCTATAAAATCGCCCACAATATTGCCAATGCGCGAGTATTCATTATAAATGGCACCTCCCAGTAAGTATAGGCTCTCATCCGCCCACCTCTTCGTAATACATTCCAGAGTAATATAATTGCCGATAAAGGAGCCTGTAATATCGCCAATCTGGCATATCGCACCATTACTGGCGCCACGGCTATAAATAGCACCACCTCTGGTTATAGAAGTTAAGGAACCCGCGTAGTTGTTGATGAAGTCGCCCGTGATATTCCCGATTTTCGAAGTGGTAGCGGCTTGATTGGAAATAAGATAAATAGCACCACCATAGGATGTTTTCGAACTAACAAAAGAACTAGTGAAGGTATGGTTGCCGATAAAGGAGCCATTAATATTGCCAATCGTACTTGCGACTTCCGCGCTAATCGCGCCACCATAGGTGTTATAATTTTCGGACACGTTGTAGTTAGCGATAAAATCGCCAGTCAAACTACTTATTGTCGTTTTGTACATATAAATGGCACCGCCTTTAGTATCACCGTGAGAGGCGTACGTATAGTTCGAGATAAAATCACCCGTGATGTCGCCAAAGCTGGCATACTGACGAGCAGCAATAGCCCCACCATAGGCATACCTATCGTTATCCTCAACGCCAATAGATATGCTATAATTATTGATAAAGTCACCGACGATGTTGCCGACTTGGCCCTCATCGTTATAAATGGCTCCACCGCGAGCGTAAAGGGAGCTGCCTTTTCCAGTACCAGAAAAAATCACATGATTGCCGATAAAGTCACCAATAATATCACCGGTGATGCCTGCCGTGAATTCGAGGGTATCGTCGTCGTCATAGGTGCCGTCAATCATAATGGCGCCACCACCAGTATTACAGTCTGTACCACTCGCGCTATTATTGACAAAGTCGCCCGTGATGGAGGTGATTTCACCTTGATTGTTGTGAATTGCCCCACCTGAGGTAGCCGACGAACCCGACTTAAGGCCAACAAAGCTGTAATCAATGGCGATAGCGGCATCGCTAGTCCCTCTTACGGTGCGAGCAGATGAGCCATCAACGTTTACCGTGAAATCATAGCTGTCAGGCTTCGTATCGCTATCACTCAGCTGCGTGACCTTCTCGTATTCATCAGGAAGGATGGAAGAAGCATTGGAATTGGCAACTACTTGCGACCAGCTGCAGTAATAGGTGGTGGCGCCATTCAAATCCCCTTGGGGGTCGGTGATTTGCACGTAGTAGTAGTCCACCCCATTAAGGGTAATGATGGGAGCCTTACCTGTGTAGTCAGCAGTGACTTCTTCCAAACTGTAACAATGCGTTTCTTGGCTTTCGTCCACTAGGGGCTCTTGTGGCTCTTGGGGCTCTTCGGCAAGCGCATCGCCCGCAATCATCGCGTAGCCAACAAGGCCAACAGCAAAGGAGCCAGAGGCCACAGTAGTCGCTACAGGAGCCGTTATAGAAGCAACAGCAGCCAAGCATGCCAGCAAGGCCTTACGGAGTGATGGAGGTAAATGAAATTTCATATCTGTTCTGTTTGTAAAGTTTAAGTTTAAGTTCAGCCCATAAGGGCTAAAGCTCAGTTCGCTAACATCTTCTATTAGACCCTTTGCAGCCCCATGTCAAGCCCCAATCTACCATGTTGACACAGATTGACACAGATACACAAAAAAACGGCTATTCCTGAACAAAAACAGCCATTTATTGCTAACAAGCAAATATTTAAGAAAAGTTAAATATCACCCACAACAACAGCACCCCTCCCCCCCCCATCACCACCAAACAGAGCTAATGTGTTAAAAAAATCGCATTTTGTTAACATATCAATCGCGACGTGTTAAAAAAATCGCGTTTTGTTAACAGGTCAATCGCGACGTGTTAAAAAAATCGCGTTTTGTTAACAGGTCAATTCTTCCGATGAGCCTCTTCATCACGAATGAACTGAATCATCGTCAAGTATCATTTTTCAGCGCAGGGATGTAGAGTATCAAATTTAACTTGTACCGAGGGGGCATCCGTAGTAAAGTACCAACATCAACTTATGAAACACATCCTCATCACTGGTGGCACGGGATTTTTGGGTGCCAACCTCTGCCACCGACTCATTGCCGAAGGTCACCGCATTACCTGCCTTGACAACAACTACACAGGTAGCCTTGAAAACGTGGCTGACCTGATGGACAATCCCCATTTTCAATTTGTTGAACACGACGTGATTGAGCCCTACATGCCCGCGGACCTCAAATTTGATGAGATTTATCACCTCGCCTGCCCTGCATCGCCCCCCTTCTACCAAGGTAAGCGCTCTATCTTCACCACGAAGACATGCGTCATTGGCACCATCAACATGTTGGAGCTGGCTAAGGCTCACGGTGCACGCATTCTCTACAGCTCCACCTCCGAGGTCTATGGTGACCCCAAGGTTCACCCGCAGGTGGAATCCTACCGTGGCAATGTGAACACGCACGGCATCCGCGCCTGTTATGACGAGGGCAAGCGTTGTGCCGAAAGCTTAATGTTTGACTACCACCGCCATGAAGGGGTGGACATCAAGGTCATCCGCATCTTCAACACCTATGGCCCCCTCATGAACCCCGAGGACGGTCGCGTGGTCTCCAACTTCATTTGCCAATGCCTGCGCGGCGAAGATATTACGATTTATGGCGAGGGGCAACAGACACGCTCCTTCCAATATGTGGATGACCTGCTGGAAGCCATGATTCGCATGATGGCGAGCCCAGCGGACTTCATGGGCCCCGTCAACACCGGCAACCCGCACGAGTTCACCATCAAGCAGCTGGCTGAAAAGGTCATGGAGAAAATCCCCAACACGGGCAGCAAGCTCGTCTACCGCGATTTGCCCAGCGATGACCCCACCGTCCGCAAGCCCGATATCACCCTTGCCAAGGAAAAACTCGCTTGGGAGCCCACCATCCAACTCAACGAAGGTCTGGATGCCACCATCGCCTACTTCCGCCAAAAAATCGGGAAATAAAATCTTACGATGATTACGCGCCTCTACTCAGCCGCACTCGATGGCATTTCTGGCTACCAAGTTCAGGTGGAGGTCGATGCCTATCATGTGGATGACACGGGGCGCATCTCCATCGTTGGTCTACCCGATGCAGCGGTGAAAGAGAGTATTCAACGCGTCAGCGCAGCAATTTTTAACAGCGATTTTTTTCGCCCTAGCAGCATGGTCTGCACCGTCAACTTGGCACCAGCTGATGTCAAGAAACAGGGGCCTGGCTTTGATTTAGCCATCGCGTTGGGCTTGGTGATGAGCACCCAGCTCAACCACCCCGACATCCCCAAACCCGCGAGGCGAGAAACGCCACAGGGCTTGCAAGACTGGTGCATCATCGGGGAACTGGCCTTGGATGGTGCCGTGCGCGGTGTGCGTGGTGCGCTATCCCTCGCCATTGCTGCGCGCGATGCGGGGCATCCCTACCTGATGCTAAGCCCCGACAATGCGGCCGAAGCTGCTGTGGTGGAGGGCATTAGCATCTACCCTGTCAGCAATTTATTAGAAGCTTGGGACACCCTATTTCACCGTGCAAGCCTGCGCCCCTTCGACTGCCCCGAACAGGTGGTGGAGATGGGATTCCCCATTGACTTTGATGAAATCAAAGGTCAACCCTACGCGCGTCGCGCCATGGAGATTGCTGCCGCTGGCGGGCATAATCTACTCATGTGTGGCAGCCCTGGTAGCGGTAAAAGCATGCTCGCCAGCCGCTTGCCCACGATTTTACCGCCCATGCAGCAGCAGGAGGCGCTGGAGGCGAGCCAAATCCATTCCATCTGCGGGCTGCTGCCCCGCAGCGCAGGGCTGCTGAATTTACGCCCCTACCGCGCCCCGCACCACACCATCTCCGACGTGGGGCTGATGGGTGGCGGCAGCACCATCACACCGGGGGAAATCTCGCTGGCGCACCATGGGGTGCTCTTCTTGGATGAACTGCCCGAGTTCAACCGCCGCACGCTCGAAACCCTGCGCCAGCCCTTGGAGAGCGGACGCATCACCATTTCCCGCGCCTCGGGCACCATGGACTTCCCCTGCTCCTTCATGCTGATTGCCGCCATGAACCCCTGCCCCTGCGGCTACTATGGGGATAGGACGCATAGTTGTAAATGCACCCACGCGCAAATCACCCGCTACCGCAACAAGATTTCAGGCCCGCTGCTCGACCGATTCGACATGCTGATTGAAATCCCCGCCCTGCCCCCATCCGACCTGCTAAACAAGCAGGAGGGAGAGGGAAGTGCCGCCATCCGCCAGCGCGTCCTCAAGGCACGCGCCATGCAAGCGGCACGCTATGCAGGCAGTGCGACCACCTGCAACGCACGCCTGAGCAGCAAACAGCTCAAACAATATTGCCCCTTGAGCGAATCCCAAAAGGCACTTCTGCTGACAGCGGCCGAGCAATTTGGGCTCTCCGCTCGCGCCTTCGACCGCATTTTACGCGCCACCCGCACCATCGCCGACTTGGCGGGGCGCGAGCAATTCACCGACGCCGACCTGTGCGAGGCGATTCAATTCCGCAGTTTTGAAACTCAACTGCGCAGCTGACGCAGACGAATACAGGCAATGGCCACGATGACGGGGCGCAGCACCCGATCCGATGGGCTGGATGCAATGGCCAAGGCCGTACCCGCAGCCGCCGCAACCAAGGTGGGCATCAGCGGTAAAACAAGCGCCCCATTGAGCAAGGCCTGAGGTTGCAGATGCATCACATTCGCCATGATGCGCCACAGCCCCGAGTTGGGGTCGTGACTGGATGTCGGCATGGGGGAAGCGGGGGAGCGCATCCACAGGCGGAACATCCCCATCAAACTGGGGCTGTTGATGGTGCGCGGCACACTATCGCCCATCAAATCAAAGAGAGTGTACACCAAGCCCCGCGACTGCTGCGGGTAGGGGCAAAGCTCCATTTGCAGCCCCTGCGGTGTCAGGCGAATGAGCACGCAGGAAAAGACGCGGTGGATGAGTTGAAGGTAAAGCTCTTCCCCAGCGGGCAACTCCCTGATGCAATATTGTTGAAGCCCATCCAGCAAATCATCAATGGGGAGACGACGCGGCTGGGCATCAAAATAGGCACTCATGAGGGAGAGCTGCTCGGTGCTGATGCCAGCATCTTGCGTCCAGTGGATGAGCTGATGCATCATCCACGCATCGCGCTGCCGCCCATTCAAGCGACGCCAAGCACGCGCCATCTCGGTTCCTAGAATAGCGAGCTCCAAGCTTTCCACCGAACTAGTCTTCGCATACTTCAAATGCAATCGCTTCGCGGTGCGCCTCAAGATACGCTCATAGGGTGGGCCTTGGAAGCCACGAACAAGATTCGCCACACCATGCCCGCCCAGATGAGAGATGGAGGCCATCACGCGCTCCACATAAGCCCGCTTAAAGGGTGCTTTATCCACGGCGGCATGGTACCGAAGGTAAGGCTGGCTGCTGGTCAATCGCTGGGTCAGCTTACGCTTGAGGCAAGCGACAATCAAGTCCAACTCCTCATCTGTCGCCCCCTGCAAAATTGCAGCGAGCACCGCATCTACCCCCGACTGATTCATCCCCTAACAACTCCCCGCTTACGCAGCATCGCCACATGAACAGCTATCGGAATAAGCTTATCATAGCGCGCCCCAAAAAGCCCCTTCAAGATATCGACGAAAAGGCAGAAAACCTGACCAAACAAAATCGTGGCAAAGCCATTAGAGAGCATTCCCCCATCATCCTGAGCATCACCGTGGGCGAAAAGGTGGGTAAAAATCACGCGCACCACCTCCTGCATCAGCAGATAGGCGGTGAGGCCCTCCGACAGCAAGAGCTGCTGCAACCGAGCCCCATTGACCGACTCGCCCTTCATCTCGATCGACCAATCCTCATTTCGCAAGCCGTAGCGGTGCAAGCCCCGCTTTAATTCCACCAAATCGGCACCATGAACATTCTGCAGAGCCTGATTAAAAAGCAGCACCAGCAAGGTCGCCTCCATCTCCGGCACGGGGTCATTGACAGTCGCCGTACCATCCAAATGATGCACCATGTGACAAAGGCTAGACTGATAATCAGGGCAAGCCATATCCAGAATAGCTTGAGTCAGCGCTTCAGCCTCACAAGCAATACCCTGCCGATACAGCTGGGCATAGCGATGAATCAGTTTTAACTCTTCATCGCTCGCTCGTGCTAGCACTGGGTACAAATGACCATCCATTCCCCCTACTATAAATCAGGTAGAAAATAAGTCAAGCACGCAAAACCGCGTTGAACAAGTGCACGGCAAATCTTGACAAATGTGAAAGCTGGTGTACACTAGGCGCGTGCAACATTCGAACATTCCTCAAATCAAGCTTCCGACGACTGATTATAGCAAAATGCGCCATATGAACCACATGCGTTTGGTTGGTGTTTTTCGCTCGGCTGTGCTGGCTCCTGAGCGTTGGGGGCATTTTTCGTCTCGCCCTGCGGCCGAGCATGATTCCTACCGCGTGCGCCATGAGGCGGATTGCATTTCCATCACCCTGCTGCATACGGGTGAGGCGGTCTTTCGCTGCGTTTTCCTGCCGGCGCAGGATGAATATTGAGGATTTTTTTCACAATTTCCCAAATTTTCCCCACTCCTGCACGCGTTTAGGCTGGACTTAGGGGCGAAAAAGTGTTATCTCTAGTCTTAAGAATGGGGGGAGTCTCGGTTTCTCGCCCAATTTTTTACTTGCTAAAATAATAACCAAACCGCAACCAACTAATTGCTATGCAACAGGGAAATCAAACATCGGCAGATGAGCTCAACTTTGATGAGTTCAAGGCTGCAACTTACGATGAGTGGAAAGAAGCTGCCATCGCCGCCCTCAAAGGTGCCCCCTTTGATAAGGTGATGTTCACGAAGCTCGTTGACGGGGTTACTCTTAACCCTATTTATAATAAGGAAGACGTTCCTGCGAACATCGAATTACCTGGCCAATTCCCCTACCGCCGCAGCACTCGTGCTCTCGGTTATGCTGAACGCCCATGGGATGTCGCTCAAACAGTTTACTCCAAGTGCCCTAAGGGTTTCAACACCAAGGCACTCAATGAACTCGCTAAGGGTTCTACCGCTCTGACCGTCAACCTCTCCTGCAAGGAAGGCACCAAGCTCAAGAAGCTGGAAAGCTGGAAGACCGCTTTTGAAGGTATTGACCTCAGCGCTCTCAACGTTTACTTTAAGGCCGGCAGCTGCGGTTTGGGTCAACTCACCATGTTGATTGAAACCTGCAAGGCTCAAGGCAACAATCCTGCCGACCTCAAGGGTGGCATGCTTTACGACCCCATTTCCGTCATGCTTACCAAGGGCAAGCTTTGCGGTGGCATGGGTCTCTGCGCTTCGATGAAGCAAATGGCCACCATGACCAAGTGGGCTGT
The DNA here is from genome assembly GCA_044433085.1 of Akkermansia sp. Taxonomy (GTDB): domain Bacteria; phylum Verrucomicrobiota; class Verrucomicrobiia; order Verrucomicrobiales; family Akkermansiaceae; genus Akkermansia. The sequence continues at coordinate 1,128 of JAWXTZ010000085.1, read as the reverse complement.
CAAGAACACGACTACCGAGTTCTGCACCATTGGTGTCAACGGCACAACTTTCGCTAATGCTGGTGCCTCCGCTATGGATGAAGTGGCCTTCATGCTCGCTTCCGCCACCGCTTACCTTCGCGCCATGGTTGACGCAGGTTTGAGTGTTGATGAAGTTGCTCCACGCATCCGCTTCAACGCTGGTATCAACAGCAACCTCTTCTTGGAAGTTTGCAAACTGCGCGCCCTTCGCATGCTCTGGGCTCAAGTTGTCAAGGCTTGCGGTGGTAGTGATGAAGCTGCTAAGATTAAGCTTGGCGCTACAACTTCCCGCTGGTCCGTCAGCAAGATTGACCCATGGGTCAACATGCTCCGCGGTACTTCCCAAGCATTCTCCGCCGTTCTCGGTGGTGTTGACAGCTTGGATGTTGAACCATTCGACGTCGCTGTTCGCCAACCTGACGAATTCTCCGCTCACATTGCCCGCAACATCCAATTGATGTTGGCTGGTGAGTTCTGCCTCGACAAGGTCGTTGACCCTGCTGGTGGTTCCTACTACATTGAAAGCTTTACCGAAACTCTTGCCAAGCAAGCTTACGCCACCTTCCAAGCCATCGAAGCTGAAGGCGGTATGGTCGAAGCCATCAAGGCTGGTACCGTTCAAGCCAAGGTTGCTGACATCTGCGGCAAGCGCCTGCAAATGGTTGACCAACGTCGTCAAACCATCGTCGGTTGCAACAAGTACGTCAACTTGGAAGAAGAAGCCCTTGAAGTCCCAGAAGAAGAAGTCAAGTCCTGCTGCGCTGCCAAGAAGGCAGAAGGCAAGAAGTGCTGCTCCGAAGAAGCTCCCCTCACCCTCGAATGCGACTGCCCAAGCGTCATTGCTGAAGCTGCTGCTGCTGGTGCCAAGGATTGCAAGATTCAAAAGGCTCTCGTCGCCCTTTACGGCTGCGACTGCGGTGTGACCGAAGTCACCCCATTGGAAGTTCACCACATGTCCGAACGCTTTGAAGCCCTGCTCGACAAGGCCATTGCTTACAAGGCAGCCAATGGCGAACGTCCTAAGGTTCACCTTGCCACATGCGGTCCCCTCCGTCAACACAAGCCACGCGCTGACTTCTCCCAAGACTTCGTACTCGTTTATGCCAC
>JAWXTZ010000084.1:0-10267 GCA_044433085.1 Akkermansia sp. | reverse complement strand
GCGAAAATGCGACATTTATCACAAAATTACGTCAAAAATGGGGCAGTTGGCGGTATTTTCTGAGGTGCCATCATTTTAAAACGAATTTTGCAAGGTGCCCTATAATTCCCAATTCCCCATTGAAGCGATGGAATCAATGCGGAACGCATTTATTCCGTTGCTTCTTTAATGAGTGCTTGGATTTCGTCGGCCTTCTTTTGGAGCTCGCGGATTTGTTTGGCGGCTTCGGGAAGGCGACGGATGGCGGCGTATTGCTTGGTCGCGTTCTTGAAGGTGTCTGATGGGGTGCCCCAGTAGACTTTGCCTCCTTCAAGGTCGGACATGACACCTGTTTTGGCGGCTAGAATCGCTTTGTCACCAATGTTGAGGTGACCTGCGATGCCACATTGAGCCGCGATGGTGACGTAGTCCCCCACCTTGGTGCTGCCTGCGATGCCGGATTGCGCTACGATGATGGTGTGTTTGCCAATCACGCAGTTGTGACCAATTTGGATGAGGTTGTCAATCTTGGTGCCTTCTCCAATGATGGTGCGACCAAAGCGGGCGCGGTCAATTGTGGTGTTAGCGCCGATGGAGACATCATCCCCCAAGACGACGATGCCGACTTGGTCAACGGTTTCGTACCTACCTGTTTCCTTGTTGAGCAAGTAGCCAAAGCCATCCGAGCCGATGACGGCACCGGGTTGCAGCTCGACATTTTTGCCGAGGATGCAGCGTTCGCGAACGACAGAGCGGGGGTAAAGTTTGCACTTTTCGCCCAATTGTGCGCCTTTGCCGACAAAGCAGCCCGCACCAATGTCGCAACCATCGCCGATGATGGCGCCCGCTTCAATCACGGCCATGGGCGAGACGCGAGTCTTGCTGGCGTCAATTTGAACGCTGGGGTCAACAAATGCTTGGGGAGAAATACCCGCCACAAAGTCGCTGGCGGATTTGAGGAAGTGATCCACCAAGGCGTTGAAGGCCATGGATGGGTCCTCTACTTCCACAAAGGCTGGGCCTTCTGGGTATTCTGGCAGTGCAGGGGGGACGAGAACGACGGATGCCTTGGTGGCAAGGAAGTCGTTGAAGTATTTCTCGTTTCCGAGGAAGGAGACCTCTCCGCAGCAAGCTTCTGCTAATGTAGCGACTCCAGAGATGCTAATCTCTGGAGTCGTTTTGAGAAGTTTGCCACCAGTGAGGCTGACGATTTGATCAATCGATAAATTCATACTGGTGTGTGGGGGCTAGCCCCATTATTGAGCTGTTGGGGTTGCTGGGGCAAGTTGTGCAGCTGGGTCATAACCAGCAGGTGCGTCCTTGTTGAGTACCTTAATCATGTCGGGGGTCATGTCAAAGCTGCTCTTAGCAAATGGGAGAATGCGGGTGCCGAGGGGTTGTGTTGTTGCACTGGCATCGATGATGAAGTCATAACCACCTTCGCTAGCAGCGGTGTCAATGATGGCTTGAATTTCTTGAAGAAGGAGGATGATTTCGCGCTTTTGTACTTCTTGGAAGGCAAGTTGACGACGGTTGACAAAGCTCTTGAATTCTTGTTCAGCAGCTTGGAATTCGTTGGCCTTGGTGGTCAACTCACTCTTGATTTTTTGAGCTGTTGTTTGGGCGAGAGATGGGTCAAGCTTAGCCTTGAGTTGGTTGATTTCTTCAGCGAGTGCCTTGAGCTTATCACCGCGTTCGGTGACTTGGAGTTGGATGGCGTCACGTTGTTCGGAAAGTCGTTTTTCAGCATCTCCTTTTTTGTAGTAGGATTGGTAAAGCTGTTGCATGTTGATTGTTGCAATCTTGATATCAGCTTGGGCGGAGGATGCAAGGGCACACAAGGTAAGGGCAATCGTGGATACGATGGGCAATTTCATGTCTAAATATAATTGTTAAAGGTTGCTATCATTATAGCTCTCTCGTCCGAGGAGTCAAGCACATGATTCATAAATTGGCAATACTGACAGAAAAGACGCAAAAAGCGCTTAAGTTGAAACCCTGCGCTTGAAAGCTCGTTTTATTTATGCTAGCATGAGCCCATGCAATGTGTGCACACTAAGTCAGAGCTTCGCCAAGCTCTTGCCCTTCAAGACCAAAAAGTCCGCGTACTGGTGCCCACGATGGGTGCACTGCATGCGGGTCACGCCAGTTTGATGCGTCAAGCCCGAGCTATTGCCGGCAAGGACGGTTTGGTTGTGGCGACGATTTTTTTAAATCCCGTGCAGTTTGATAATGCGGGTGATTTGCAGGCTTACCCCAGCGCGCCCGAGAGTGATTTATCCCTCTGCGAGCAATGTGGTGTTGATTTGGTCTTCATGCCCCAAGCTGATGAGATGTATGCGAGCGACCGCTCCATGATGTTGGAGGAACAGTACCTCTCCACCGTTCTGTGTGGGGCTAAGCGTCCTGGTCACTTTGCGGGTGTCTGCTTGGTGGTGCACAAGTTATTCAATTTGGTGCAACCAACTGATGCTGTCTTTGGTAAGAAGGATTACCAGCAGCTGGCGATTTTGCGTCGCATGGTGCGTGATATGGATATTCCTGTCACGATTCATGGGGCGGAGATTGTGCGCGAAGCCGATGGCTTAGCCCTCTCCAGCCGCAATGTCCGTTTGTCGGCTGCGCATCGTGCCGCAGCCCCTATGATTCAGCAAAGCTTGCAGCTGGCTAAGTCTCAGTTTGAGCAGGGGATGGATGCCGAGGCGATTTGTGCTGAAGTTCAATTTGGATTGGAGCTCATTGTTGGAGTTCAAGTTGATTATGTCTCCATTGTCGATGCGACGGATTTGCATGAGCTGAAGTCGGATTCGGGCTTGGCTCTTCTTGCTGTCGCGGCCTACTTTGGTGAGGTGCGCCTGATTGATAACATCGAAATGCAGCGCGCATGATTGTTGCCCAAAATTTACACCGCAGCTACACCATTGGTCACAATACCATTGAGGTGCTGCATGGCTTGAGCCTCAATGTGCAGCGCGGCGAGAAGGTCTTTCTCTGCGGTCCCAGCGGGGCTGGTAAGACAACCTTGATGTACACCTTGGCCGGGCTTGAAGAGCCCCAGCAAGGTAAGGTGCTGATTGATGGGCAGGATATTTATGCCTTGGGGCAGCGCAAGCGCGCGTTGCTGCGCAATAAAATGATGGGTTTCATCTTCCAAAACTACATGTTGATGCCCGAGCTGACGGCTTTAGAAAATGCGTCTTTGGCGACGGCTATTGCTGGTGTTGAGGCGACGGAGCGCGTCGAAGCTCTGCTGGAACGCGTGGGTTTGGGCAGCCGCATGAATCACTTGCCCAACGAGTTATCTGGTGGTGAGCAGCAGCGCGTGGCCATCGCTCGCGCCTTGGCTCATCAGCCATCCTTGCTCTTTGCCGATGAGCCGACGGGTAACTTGGATTCTCGCAATGGGAACCAAATTCTCGATTTGCTCTTTGGGCTGGCCGAGGAAGCAGGAACAACGCTTGTCCTCGTCACGCATGATGCGCAGATTGCCTCCCGTGGTGATCGTATCCTGACGGTGAAGGATGGGGTTGTCTCGGTCTGATTCAAATTTGCCTTGAAGCACGCAAACCATTGTGGATGGCGTGCTTTTTGGGTGCTTGCTCGCTTGTCTTTTGCCCTTCAATCGGCTTGAATGGGCAGGTATGCAAGATAATCCTATTGTTCTCGGTTTTGCTGCTGGTGAGTTGAGCCCATGGCTTTCAACTCGTGTCGATTTGGCGCAATATGGCCGAGGTGCCGCCCATTTGGAGAATTTTTTGGTGGAGCCCTACGGTGGTGTCCGCCGCCGAAATGGGACGAAGCATCTTTGTGCTGCTGGGGCGAATGCCGATGCTATTCGGCTATTCCCCTTCTCCTACTCCGCGACAGAGAATGTCATGTTGGAGTTTTACCCATCCACCTTGCGCTTTTACGTGGGGGGAGAGCTTGTGACCAATGCCGATGGCTCGGTCTACACGGTGGCGACTCCTTGGGACACGGCGGATAAGGTGAATCATTTGCGCATGGTTCAGGTGAATGATGTGATTTTTGTGACCTGCCCCTACACGAGCCCTTATAAGATTAGCCGCTATGGGCGTACGGATTGGCGGTGTAAAATCATGAGTTTTTCCCCTTATCCAAGGAAGAGTTACCTGCCGCAAGAGGCTGAACTGACCATTCAGCGTAGCTCCTTGCATAGTGATGTGGTTGATATTTCGACCAGTAGTGATGCGGATTCCTTTACTGCCGACATGGTCGATAAGGAGTATTTGATTGCAGATTGCCCCTTGAGCGAGCGCAGTTATTGGAAGGATGCAACGATGCGGATTTGTAGCATGGGTACCATTGACGATCTTAATCAGAGTATTGACCGTGGTGATCGATTTTCTTATAATCCCGAGGGTGATAAGCTTTACAAGGTGTATACCTGCATCAAGAATTGGACGCCTGACTGCGCCTATCAAGCTGCTAGTGACAGCCCAGAGGATTATCCTGATTACTTCTTTGCGGGGGTGGCCTGTCTTTCGGATGGTTATCCTTATTACGTCAGTGGTGATTGGGAGTTGCGGACGATGGGTGAGTGGGATGGTTCATGGGAGTTGCGCCTTAGTTATGATGACATGAGCGTTTCTAACAGTTATTACGACTGGAAGTGGGTCACCTTGCACCAATTTTATCAGAATGAGGATGAGCCTCGCGAAAACTGGGCTTTTAGTGGGTCTGAAACAACGCCTTGCTACATGATGATTGTTTGCAATGAGGTGCCAACGAAAACGGTTCAATGGCTAGAACCAGTAGTAGCATCGGGTACGATTGATTCCCCCCTCAAATTTGAAATCAAGCAGTGCACGCGCGAGTTGACTATTCAGATTACCGCCGTCACCGATGCGAACCATGCAACAGGACGCATCCTCACCCCTTTGTTTAATTTACCCTACTCCTTCAAGACGCGTAAATGGAGCTTTGGCGCCATGGGCGAGTTGAATGGGTACCCGCAGTTTGTCGGGGTTAATCAGGGGCGTTTGTGGTTGGGTGGCATGGCGGGGCAGCCTACGACCTTGATGGCAAGTACGGTTGATGACTATGGTAATTTTCGGATGACGAGCGATGCTGATTCTGCCTTGCAACTCACGCTTGCCTCTGATGATCAAAGTCGAATTTGCTGGTTGAGTACCACTAAGGGGCTACTGCTGGGGACCTCGGAAGGGGAATGGGTTTTAGAGAGTTCCAACGGCGAGGGCTTGAGTGCGACCAACGCAAGCTTTGCTCGTCAATCGTCTGTGGGTAGTGAAAATAAGGAGTCTTACAGCGTGGAGAATTCCATCTTCTACGTTCAGCGGGGCGGGAAACGACTGCGCGAAATCTCTTACAAGTTGGAGTCGGATGGCTACACATCCACTGATACCAGTTTGTTGGCTGAGCATCTGTTTGAATCGGGTGTCAAGGAATGGGCTGTTCAGCGTGGTGGCAGTGCCCATGTTTGGGTGCTGATGAATGATGGGTCGGTGGCGGTGCTGACGACCAACATCGTCCAGCAGGTGACCGCATGGCAGCGCATGAGTTTTGGTGGTGATGAAGTCTTACACGTTACGACACTACCCAATGCCAATAGCCTTGACGATGAGGTGTGGCTGGTTGTGCGTCGTGCGCAAGGGGTTTGCATTGAACAGATTTGCGATGATGGTATCTACCTTGATCGCCATGTGACGCTACCAGTGACGAATGGTGCCGTTTCGGCGCCTCATTTAGCTGGTGAAACGGTTCTCTGTTACGCTGATGGCTGTGAGCACAGCGCCCAAAGCGTGAGCTTGCCAGCGGATGGTTTACTTGCTGATTCCTCTTGGTCGCAAGGTTCGCAGATTCATGTTGGGGTGCAGTTGGAATCCATCCTCACGACGATGCCTCTGGAAACGATGAGCAGTTTCAATGATGTCAGCCAACTGGGTCGCGCCAAGCTTCGACTCCTCAATGCGGACCCGCATTTCTACTACAAAGCGGTTCACGCTGATTCATGGGAATATTATGACGCCTCGGTTGATTTGCGCGAGTTTCCCTTCACCGGTGCCATTCGGGTGAGTCAAATCCCGAAGCCTGGTGTCGGGCAGGGCTTTTCGATTCGATACACAGGCCTTCGTTCCTTCAACTTGTTAGCCTTGGATATCGAGCGGGATTTCCATGGGAAATAAGGAGTTTAACGCCCAAAGAAGTTGCCAAATGGGTTTTTGCCACCAGGTAATTTGGGCATGCCACCTTGACCACCCATCAGGGCAGAGAGGTCAGGCATGCCTGCGGGCATCTTGCCACCCTTGGGCATTTTAGGCATCTTGCCGCCCTTGCCACCCATGGCTTTCATGAGTCCACCCATCTTGCCCTTGCCGCCCATCATGTCCTTCATGTTCTTGAAGTTTTTGATGAGGCGGTTGACTTCGATTTCTGATCGTCCCGAGCCCTTGGCGATGCGTCGGCGGCGCGCTGGGGTGAGCAATTTGTAATTTTGTCGTTCCTTCAGTGTCATGGAGAGCACAATGGCCTCCATATGCTTAATTTTTTTCGGGTCCAGCGCACCCTCGGGCAGTTGTTTGGATATCTTATTGAATCCTGGTAAGAGCTTGAGCATGCCCTCCAAGGGGCCCAAGTTTTGCATCATGCGCATTTGGCTGAGGAAGTCGTCAAAATTGAATTCGCCACTCGTCATGCGCTCCATGGCGTGCATGGCGGATTTTTCATCAATGTTGGCGGCCGCTTTCTCCACCAGCCCAACGATGTCACCCATGCCCAAGATGCGGTCGGCCATGCGTTGCGGAACGAAGGGGCTGAGCATGTCGAGCTTTTCGCCCTCGCCAATGTACTTGATGGGCTTTTGCGTGACGGCACGCATGGACAGGGCGGCACCACCACGGGCATCACCGTCCAACTTGGTTAAAATGATACCCGTCAATCCAACGGCCTTGTCGAAGGCTTGGGCGACGCGCACGGCTTGTTGACCTGTTGCGGCATCGGCCACCAGTAGGGCTTCTTGGGGATTGAGGAACTTGGCGAGCTTGCGCAGCTCGGCGACCAAGTTATCGTCTACCTCTTGGCGACCAGCCGTGTCAAAGATGATGACATCGTGCTCTTGCCCCTCGGCCCAGCGCAGGGCATCTTTGGCGACGCGAATGACGTCTTTTTCACTGCTGGAAGGCGTGTAGATGGGCACCTCAATTTGCTTGGCAAGGGTCGCCAGCTGGTCGATGGCGGCAGGGCGAATCAAGTCGCAAGCCACCAAGAGGGGCTGCTTTCCTTCGGCCTTCAAGCGACGGGCAAGCTTGGCGCTCGTCGTTGTTTTACCAGCACCATTCAAACCGACGATGAGGAAGCGGGATTTTGGCTCTAAATTGAGCTCAACCGCTTCGCCACCCAGCAATTCGGTGAGTTCATCTTGAAAGATTTTGACGATTTGTTCCCCCGGTTTGACCGTTTTGATGACGGTGACCCCCATGGCTTTTTCTTTGACGTGGGCAATGAATTCGCGGGCGACGCTGTACTCGACATCGGCATCGAGCAGGGCCATGCGAATGTCGCGCATCGCCTCCATGATGTTGGATTCGGAGATGTTGGCCATCCCGCGCAGTTTGCGGAAGGTGTCGTCAAGCTTGTCAGAGAGAAGGGAAAACATAGAGTCGGGGGGTGGTTTTAATTAGTCGTTGAGGCGATAGCGGAGTTGTTCAAAGGCACTGATGCCCAGTTCTTCAGGTGCAGCAGCGGAGCCGCGCTGTTCCACGCGAATGGGGGTGCCCTCCTCGGTGAAATAGAGGGCGCGGAAGAACATGGCGTCTTCAATGATGTTGGCATAGCCGCCAACGGGTACGGAGCAGTCAGCGGCAAGGCTGCGCAGGAAGCTGCGTTCGCAGCGCACGCAGGCTTCGGTTTGGGGGTCATTGATGAGGCTTAGCAAGCTTTTCATGTGTTCATCACCCTTGCGGATTTCGACGGCAATGGCTCCTTGTCCCAGCGCGGGCATGAAGGCGCCGATGGACATCTTGACGACAAAGAGTTTGGTGCCATCAATTTCAAAATGGTCCTTGGGGTAATCCAAGCGGTTGAGCCCAGCTTGAGCCAGTAGGATGGCATCCATCTCGGGGCTTTCCACCAATTTGCGGAGGCGTGTTGCCACGTTGCCACGAATGGGCATGCAGAGGGCGGTACCCCCCCAATAACACTCGGCCGAGCGGACACGGCGGACGCTGCTAGTGCCGATGAGTAGACGCTCAAGATTGGCACCCTCTTTGACGATGAGGACGTCATTGATTTCTTCGCGGGGAAGGACGGCCGCAATCTCAAAACGTTCATCAAGAATACCGGGCATGTCCTTGAGACTATGGACAGCACAGTCAATTTCGCCCGAGGCGAGCGCCTCTTCCAAGGCGGCAATAAAGACACCCTTGTCCTGCGTGTTGGTGGCACGATTGACTTCGTTCAGGGGGATGTCCAAGCGCATATCACCTGCTGTTTGGATGATGCAACGCTCTAGATTCAAGTCGCTTTGCGCGTTTAGTAAGGCCGCTTCGACAAGGGCTGATTGACGTTGTGCCAGTTCACTGCCGCGCGTGCCGACTTTGAGCGATAAATTCATGACCATATTGTAGCGCATTTATCGCGTTCTGCAAGCACTAAGCGCGACATGGGCTATTGTCGCTACCCCCCCCCTTAACAAAACGCGCCCAAGTACTTACTTGGGCGCGTTGTAAAGTTTGCTAATCAGCGGGGATTAGGCGTTGTACATCTTGGTGTAGTACTCGTCGGCCATGCGGTCGGAGTTGAAGAAGGAGCTAATGTCCTTCATGCCGTTGAAGACGATGTCCATCCACTTGTCGTTGTTGTCGTAGTAGAGTGGCAGTACTTCGGATTCCAAGAGGGAGTAGAAGTTGTCGCGGTCGGAGCGATCGCGTGCTTCTGGTGGAAGACCTTCCTTCGCGTTGGGGATGAGGAAGCTGTTCTTACCGGGCTTGGAGAATTCGCAGACCCAACCATCGTTGGTGGACATGGAGACGGCACCGTTCATGGTGGCAGACATGCCAGATGTGCCCGATGCTTCGCGGGTGACGACGGGGTTGTTGAGCCACATGTCAGAACCGTTCTTGAGCAGGCGGGAAAGACCGAGTTCGTAACCCGTGACAACAGCGCAACGTGGGTGCTTGTGGCTGATGGTGGTCAGGCGGTTGAAGATGTCAACGGCTTCAAAGTCCGTTGGGTAAGGCTTGCCGGCCCAGATGATTTGGACGGGGCGGTTGGTGCGTTCCAACATGCGCTCGAACATCACGGGGTTTTCGGTGATGAGTGCTGGGCGCTTGTAGGCGGCAAAGCGACGTGCCCATACGATGGTGAGGCAATCTGGGTCAAGCAGGTGACCTGTCTGTTCACCGACGAGGCGGAAGAGGTCCTTCTTGAGGGCCTTCTTGCGGCGGCGGAAGGCGTTCTTGTCCTTGGCTTGGAAGGCTTCTGCCAATTCAGAGTCTTGCCAGTAGTCTTGGTTTTGGGCGTTGGTGACGTGGGTGATGGGGCAAATGTTGTCGTAACCCTTCCACATGTCGCGAGAAACTTCGCCATGCAGGGCGGAAACACCGTTGGCGATGTGGCTGAGGCGCAGGGCGGCCAAGGAGTAGTTGAATGTTTGTTCGTCTGGGGAGACGCCAATCATTTCGCGCACTTGTTCCAAGGAGAGACCATCGAAGAAGGAGAAGTTGGACATGAGGTTGATGTCCATCTTTTCGTTACCTGCTTCTTCTGGTGTGTGGGTGGTGAAGACAAACTTCTTACGAACGGCTTCGACATTGCCGCCATTGCGTGCCAGCATGTTGAAGGCAGCACCGATGGCGTGGGCTTCGTTCATGTGGTAAATTTCTGGTTCAACGCCCAATTCTTCAAGCAAGCGTGCACCACCTTGACCCAAGACGATGTATTGGGAAAGGCGTGTCATTGGGTTGGCATCATACAAGCGACGTGTGATGGAACGGCTGATTTCATCGTTCTCTGGCAAGTCGGTTGTCAGGAAGAACATGGGGGCGGTGCCAAAGGTGCTTGGGTTGAGGAAGAGAGCTTTGACCCAAACTGGGGAACCGCAGATGCGGATGAGGAATTTGATGTTGTGGTCTTCAAGGAAGGCGTAGTCCTTCTTGATGAACTGGGTAGCCATGTTGCCGTCCTCTGCACGGATTTGGTTGTAGTAGCCGTAGCTCCAAAGCATGCCGATACCGACCAAGTTTTGACGCAGGGCACCTGCGGAGCGCATGTGGGAGCCTGCGAGGTAGCCGAGACCACCGGAGTAAATTTT
>JAWXTZ010000083.1:0-10460 GCA_044433085.1 Akkermansia sp. | reverse complement strand
AAACGCCCTTCGGAATGCGCGATTTGTCAATAATCGCTGCCGTGAAGTTGGAGTTTGGGGCCGCGTCTTCGTCAGCCGAGTAGACGATGCCTGTATGGCTTTGTGTTAATTCGATGCCCCCGTCGGACGACGTACCGAGAGGGGCACCGTCAAAAGACCGGTGAATGATGGCCTTGTTAGAGGAGCACTCAATAGTCGCACTCGATGACGGACAAATAAAAACCTTTTGTTCTCCTGTTGTTAAGGTCAAAAAAACAACCCCATTAATAGACAAAGTACAGTCCTCGTAGGCTGTCACGCAATATGTTTTTCCTGCTTCGTATTCCATGATGTAATTTTAAAGCTTTCGAATGAATAAAAATACTGCCCAAGAGTTCACTGTTTTTGTCGTGAATGCTGCACGGTACTAAAACGAACTTTTACCCAATCGCGCCCCTCCTGCCCTCGCGGGGAAGGACTCCTGCTTCCTGCCCACAAATCCACGGCTTCGCGCCTCGGCCCAATATCTGAAACCGTCAGCCCCGTGACTGCATTCATCGTGCACAGGCTCCGTCTTGATAGCGCCAGACTCCAAAACCTCGTGCGTTCGGTAATTCCTCAAGCAATTCATGCCTGAAAGCCCCTCACCGCCAAATTCGGACATAGGGATGTCCACCCGCTCGCTGAAAATCGTCATATTGAACTGCTCGCGCGCTAGATTAACGCCATCCCACAAGCGTGAAATACGCGGCAAAACCTTGTAGGGTAACCCTGACTTACCAAACTCCGTCGCGAAGGTAGACCTCTCCTTAAACATGTCTCTCCTCTGCGCGTCGTGTGGCAAAAAGCAACAAGTCACCAACTGCCTGTAATTGCGTTCCCACTCCCTAATCTTGTCGATGTAGTGACCGACAACCTGCCCATTGCTAGAGTAGTACTCCAGCGCATAATCGTAGCCATCAAGCCTAGGCTGCATCAACCATAAGGAGTAATTGTCCGTCATTCCTATATCCATGCTCACATACAAAGGCGCGCGAACATCAAGCACCACGTGGCGATTCAAACGCCCCTCAGCCTCAGCTAAACCTACAGCCTTTGCAAAGATAGCCCCCTTAATGACCGTGTCGAAAGCCTCCTCAGGTGTACTTGGGTACTCCTGCTTCATGAGACCCAGCGTTAGCTTGGCGCATTTAGCGCAGTACCATGCCTTGCGCTCATCATCCAAGTAAATCCCCCGCTTCTCTAGCTCGGTGAAATACTCAACCAGCTGAGCCGTGAGGCGTGGCTTACCACCCCTGAAAAGATACTCAGGGTGCTGCCACCAACTAAAGAAGTAAAACTCATCCTCCTCGGGCAATAGTTCCTGTCCTTGTAAGGACATGGCTGCCTTGAGCAGGTCATAATTCCACCCCGTGCGCCCACCTTCATGAGTGGACTCAAGGAAGACGTGGCAACTCTCGCCAGCCCCCTGCAGCGTACCCGTCACAATTTCCTGCGCACGTTGCGGGTGGTGAACAGCCGTGTAGCCCAGCTCGGAAATATGCAACCACTGCAAAGTATCACCACGCATGGATACACCAGCCTCAATCACCGAACCATTAGAGAACTTAAGAATCGTCTCCTTCGGGTCAAGCTTCACCGCCCCCTTAAGCAACTTCCCAATCTGAGCAACAGCTTGGGCGTGCGGGCTATCATCCTCCGCACGGTCAAGATTGTTGTAAGCAACCTCAATCTTGCGCAGCTTCTTGTTACCTTGGTCTTGCTTCTTGTCAATGACCGCACAATTCTGCGGATGGTCACCCGCGAAGAGGCAAGCATCCAGCATCAAGATAGCAATGAAAGTACTCATCCCCAATTGGCGAGCCTTCAAAATGTTCTTACGCCTGTGCTTACTTTTCAGCAACTTCCGCTGAGCCCAGTTCATGCGGAAGTTGACCAACTTACCAGACTTATCATAAATCCAGTACAGGTTGTCCAAGCGCCATTCTTGATTGCTCAGCAGCTGCGCCAAATCCTCTTCGACCTTCATTGCAATAAAAAAGGGCGACTCAGGTAACCCAAGCCGCCCCTGAAATGTTAGCGATTAACCATTGGAGTCGTTAGAGTCGGTCTCCTCAGGCACAACAGTAGCAGCATCCGTAAGGGAATCAACCGTCACGAAGGCATTATCGTCAATGCGAGCGCAAGAAATCTTAATGCGCGTCGCAATGGTGAAGGACTTCTTCTTGCTAGGTTGGTCCTTAATCTCGATGACTTGAGCTTGCCACACGCCATATCGCAATTGAGACGGCACGTAAGCAACCGCGCGACGAACATACACATCACCACTCTTAATGAATGGCAGATTGTTCGTCTTGATGAAGCGAATTCCGCACACCTCAAGCACATTGCCATCGCGGAGAGCAGAGAAGCCATACTCGGAAGAGCCAAGGCGTTCTTCATCCTCGATAAGTTGAGCAATCATCTCAGATGTCACCAACATAACCGCTTGGGTCTGTCCAAGAGAAGTCTTGCTGATAACTTCGCGCTCTTCAAGAATACGACGAATTGCCGTAATCTTCTTGAGGTTGAGACCCGTAGCTTGCCCCTTGGTGGCACCGCCCGTATCTTCGGAAACATCACAAGCCTCAGGCAAAGCAATACCCGTCGCGGTAGACAACTGCTCACCCGTCTTCGTCAAGCCAAAGATGCCATGATTATACATGTCGCTCGTCTTGTCGATAATGGGCTGGTTGTAAGTCTCGCTACCCGCAACCTTGTCAATCTTGACACCAAGCAAGATTTTATCAACCTCGCGCTGAGCAGCAGCTCGCAGCATGGGGACAGCAGCCGATGCAGCAGGGTCAATACCGCCAAACAATTGCTTGTCGTCGTATTGGAACCACAGTGCCTTATCGTATTCCTTCGGACTCATCCACATGCTGGTGAGTTCAAGTTCATCAATCTCCAAGTCTTGGTGACGATTGCGCTCAGTTGGAGTGGTGCCAGTCTTGTCGTAAGCAGCCGTCTCGTTCAGAGAAGTAGAGCTCACGCGCCCAAACTTCTCCACGTCGCCCACCAGTCCAGAAACCGTGACGGCAAAGGGCGCAAGCTCACTTGTCAGCTGTTGAAGTTCCTCCTTCCATTGGTTGGAATAATCGATGATGCTTTGTTCAGGCACAGGCACTGAACCAACGTATACATTAGCCATAATATTTTTATGTTCTTTCTATTGTTTGTGTGTGTGTTAGTTGCCCATGTTGTACTGAGCTCGTTGGGCGCGAGCTTCACGATGCTTCGGGTGGCTTGGATTGCTCCAAGCTTGGTAAAGCTCGCTTCCTGTATCCCACTTCTCCGTGCTAGTTTGCTGCTGTCCATCGACACGCGAGCCGCCCGATTGCAGCTGCGCGAAACGATGCATCAGCATCATGTTCGCCTTGGTTGGCGGAAAAGAATCTGCGAAGGCTTGAGGCTCTACACCTATGCTTCGCGCAAAGTCACGCATCGCGGCAGATGCCATCTTGGCATTACCATCAAAATCACTGCCCCATTGGGCCTTAAGGGCATCACCCTCCGCACGCAAAGCGCTCTGCTTTTGGGTAGCTAGCATCTCGTCCAGCCGCTCCACGAGTGGTAGAAAGGCCTCAGGCGCAACGCCAGACTCGCGTCCAATGTCGGTCAAGGTGTCGCGTATCCCCTCGGGCATGGGGTGCGCCTCCCAATCAAGGGTATAATCACCCTCGGGCGGTGTCGCTTCCCCGCCCTCTGGTGGCTCGGTATTGCCCTCTAAATCCCAGCCGAAGTTATCCTCAGCGGGTGGTGGTTCGTTAGCAGGTGGTGCTCCTTCACCACTTGTTGATGGCTCGTTAGCTGGTGCTCCACCGCCTGCGGCTCCCTCGCCCTCTGGGGCACGAAGGACGTACTTCATTAATGTCAATGTCGTCTTCATTGTTAGTAGTCTTGGTATTTGCCCATCTCTTCACCAATTGCAAAAATGCGGGCGTAAATGTTATGGAACTCATGAGCAGCTCCCTTGCGAATCGTGTCAGCTTGATTCATCTCCCCATCACGCCCAAGCACGATGGGAGAGCTCACAAGATCAAAGCGCAGCCGCATATCATCCAAAAACACCTTGGCGAACTTACGCACGCGCTCATCACCCATGGCTAGCTCTAGCTTGCGCCCGCTCTCAATAATCTTCTCTTGGTGGGCATTCATTGCTGGGCTTCTTTCTGCTGCACACTGCCAAAGTCACGCGCCACCTGCCCAGCAGCCATAGCTGCCTGCATTGCCTGCTGCTCCTGCTGAGCTTCTGCGCGCTTGTCGCGAATCGCCTGCACCTCCTTATCACTGCGAAGGTTGTCAGGGTTGGCAGACAACCACAGCCAAACATCCTTGAGGATGTTGTCCATCTTTAAATAGTCCAGCAACTCAGCATTGCCTGTCATCTCCACCATGGCAGCAGCCTGTTGCAGCCCTTGCAAATCGCCCTGATTAGTAGCATCCTGAATAGCAACCGCCATCTTGCTTGTGAAAGTCACATTGAAGCGATTGAAGTAAACATCCTCCCCGTCCTCAGCTTGCAGCAAAATATCATCCTGCAACTCGCTTGGCACCTTAGGCAGCACACCATCATCACCCAGCTTGTCATGCTTAAGAGCCCAGCGATAAAGCATCGCCAAAGAAGCCTCCAAGAAGGGAGTCAAATCATCAATCGCTTGGCTAAACGAGTGAACAAAGTTCGAAGTCTTTTCATTCACCAACCTACGCACCTCTTCCGCCGTCATCACCTTATCAATGCCCGTGAGCGGAAGCACTACGTCGTAGTAGAAAACCAGCTTAATCATCTCCTTGGCCTCACGGATTCTCTCCTGCCCAATATCATACCTGCCCTGTGGGGCAAGCGGGCGCGGGTAATTCCCACCCAGATAATCATCAGGCACAGGAGTCGTGGCAGCAGGGCGATAATCCACCATGCCAACCATGGGCACCGGTGTCAGCATGGGTGGTTCCACAGCTTGATGCCCTAGGATGTCCATCACCTTGTCCATGTCCTCCGCGCGGTCAATACTCTTCTCAGCCAGCTGAGCGGGGGAAATACCGTAAGGGTTGGAGCCATACTCCAAGAAGCGCGTTACCATGAACGGGAACTCGTACAAACCATTCTCCTGAACAATCTTCTCATCTTCGGGGTGAATGATGTACTCCGTAAACAAACGCTGTTTGGGCGCACGGTCAAAAGAACCAGGCTGTCCATCCTCATTGGGTAAAATCACATGCAAGAAACGATGCATCTCCGTGTATCGCTTACCGACATCCTCGTAATCCTTCATTAGTTTCTTGCCCAGATTCTCGCGCCCGTAGCGCTTGACCGCCTCACAGGGGCTCAAATCAAACTCACGCACAATCGTGTTGCAGCGCCCGCTTTCATCCTTCGCAAAGGCAAAGGAGCCAGCAGGAATGTGGGTGAACACC
The DNA here is from genome assembly GCA_044433085.1 of Akkermansia sp. Taxonomy (GTDB): domain Bacteria; phylum Verrucomicrobiota; class Verrucomicrobiia; order Verrucomicrobiales; family Akkermansiaceae; genus Akkermansia. Next base: position 5,027 of record JAWXTZ010000083.1, on the reverse strand, counting down.
AATCGCCCATCGGCCTGATTGACGCGAACATGCGTCGCGCCATGGCCAATACCACATCGATCCATCCACATCTTGGCAAATGCTTGCGTGAAATTCCCCAAGCCCCAAGCACGCCAAAGCGCCTTGGATAGTTTTAAGGAATACTTAAACGCATCATCAGAACGCTTGCCACCCCCCGTCAATGGGGACGAAATCAAAAACCAAAGCGCAGTCGATGGCGTGATGCCCATGCTGTGAGCCGTCGCCAAAGTCTGGCAGCACATCGCAGCCGTCTCGCAATAATTCGGCTTGGGTGTCGACTCCCCACCCTGAGCCTTAAGAATCTCCGCCCATCCAGTGGGATGCACCTTGCGCGCTATACGACACCAGTCACTCTTGTACTGGTCACGCTGAGCCAGCAAGGCATCACACGCGCGCTTGAGTTGCTTAAAATCCATAGCTTACGCACCTCCCAAGGTTGAACGCCCAGTCGTCGTGCTCTTCGCGCTAAAAGCAGGCGTAGACAGCGAACCCATGCTGTAGTCCGTCGTCTTCTTCTTACGTGCCGCCTTTTGCTTAGCGGCTCCCTCGCTGTCAACCTGCGTCGTGCTCTCGGTCGGAGTCACTGGGGTCTCTGGCACATCTGGCGTTGAAAAAATACTACCCATAATCTTTACTTGTAATTCGTTCTAAAAAGTCCTTGCATGGCAGAGAATCCAATCTCGCTAGCACTCATAGCACCAAATCCGCTCGTACTAGCAGCCGCCGTAGTTGTGCTGGCTGCGGCGGCGGTTGTAGTTGTGCTGGCAGCTGTAGCACTAGCAGTACCAGCGGTGCTAGCCGTAGAGCCAGCGGCACCAGCACCAATAGCACCAGCAGCCACAGACATAGCCGCGGCGATGGCATCACTCGCAATACCAGCCACTAAGCTAGCCTTGCCCTGTTGCTTAGCCATGTCACCCTCCCAGCGACTCATAGTCGCTTGATATCGGGTGTTAATATCCTGCACAGCAGCATTCTCGCTGCTCGTCTCAAGCTGAGCAGCCAGCGCACTAGCAACACGCATCTCGCGAGTGGAGCCACTGCCCCCGCTCGTTAAGCCACTGCCACCTTGGGCAGCACGTGCTTTACTCATCTCTTGCTCGCCTTGGGCAGATACATCCTGCATCTCTCGCCCTGCTTGAATCAAATTGGCTCGGCTCTGAGCCTCCAAAGTATCAGCATTGGCATAAGCAACCTTCTGTTGAGCTTTCGCGCTCTGGTAACCCATCACGCCACCCATCGTGCCACTCATCGTGCATCTCCTTTCATCTTGATCACATGCAAACGCCTGTCGCCCTTTAAGCCACGGTGATAAATAATCTTTTCATACCCGCAAGAACGCCCAAAACGCATCAGCTCACGCGCATCACCTGCGGCAAAATGCACATACAAGCCACCAATGGAACGCGCATCGTCCCACGCAAGCACATCCTGATGAAAATCCATCAGCTCGCACAAGCGGTCGTAAGGTACAGCCACAATGACACAATCACGCGTCATGACCAAGCAAGCCGCGCTCAAAGCCTCATGCTCTAGCAGCTTGCACTCGTACTCAGGAACATCAGCACAAAACTCAACATAGCTATCAATCGCATTCATGCGCGTATTGCCCCCTTTCCCTTCTGGCAAGTCTCCCAAGCATCAGGATACCTAGCCTCGCTCAAACTACGCTGATACTGCTGCAACATGCCGCTAACGACATCATGTCGCCCAATGGCAGATGGCGCACAACGCGCCGCCAACAAAAAACAAAAAGCCTGCTGCGCTTGCGGGCGATTATTAGGAATCCCCTCAAACTCAGCAGGAACATAAACAGCAGGCATGCCGCCAACAGCATCCTGATAAACCACCAAAGCATCACTTGGCAACTCAGCAGCAGAAACAGCCGCCCAATTCCAACGATGCACACTCAAAAACTCGCGCAATACAGGCAAGTAATGCACATCAACACTAGCGGAAGGTGTATCACTCCCGCCCGCGTTGTAAACAAACTCACCCAAACAGGCGAGCGCGCGCAATTTTAGCTCTGCTGCAAGTCCATCATTCATCACTGGGCATCATACCCAGTCTCACAAAATAAAAATACTGCCCAAGAGTTCACTGTTTTTTAGGATGAATACTGCACAGGGTAATCACCCCTAGCTATCACGCTGAGCCGCGACCAGCGCAATCACCTGCGACATGTCAACCTGATGCACCGTCTCCACCTTCTCGGGTGCATTGTGACCCTCCATTTTATTATCCTCTACGATTGCCTTAATTTTATCTTGCACGCTCACTTGTCCTGTCTTATCTCTCACAATGGTAGCTAATTCCGCCCGCTTCTCATGCCGACTCAAAGTGGCATCGCTTTCAGCCTTCTCCTCCAATTTTTGTTTGTACGCCTGAACCTTTGCATTACTAAGCAATTTGGTTGCGCAAGAATCAATAGAGTTCGCGCTACGTCCTTGAGTATTATACGCTTTCGTATACGCGCGCCTTTGATTACCGTGTTGCACTAATTCTTGCACAAAAATCTTCTGTTTGGGGTTCAATTCGTCACTCATTTTCAATCATCCTCCTTTTGTTAAAAATACACTCCTTGCAGGTACAAAAAGCCGCCTGTGCCGTGCTCTCGTGGCAGCTAATCATGCGCTTGCCATCCTCGGACAAGCGATACAAAGTCCCCTGCTGCACACCACGCTTAATCACCAAGCCCGCATTCACAAGCCCCTGCAAGTCCTTGAAGAACGCCCGCTGCTCAAGGCAGCACTGACGCATCAGGGCAAAGGCCCGCGCCTCACCAAGACGCGCCAAGGCCATCATAATGAGCCCAGCCCCATTCGCAAGGCGGCTCGACATCAACTGGCGCAAAAGGCGCTCATCTTGGCTTAGGTTACTCATAATCCTACATCTTTCTTCATGGCGGCGATTAGCGCATCCTTCTCTTCAATTGAAGCGTTATCCTCCTGCGCTGCGGGCAACGGATGCACCGGCTTCGCCTTCGCCTTACGCTTGCGGCTCCATCCTGACCACTTCGCCCAATTGGTCGCATGGCTCAACACATCGCCAAGGTCGGCAAAAAACTTCTCCAGCGACGCAGGGCGATAGTACTTGTCAACGCCTCGGCTCTCGGGAATCTCCGCTTTGTAGTAAGCTTTGAGCATCTTACAATCCTCCTCACTCACCTGAACGAGAGAGAAGGCCTGCCGTGCCGCTTGCTCCACGGGCTTCGGCAAAACTTGATAGCGAGCAGCAGCTGGATGACCAGCGCAAAGCTTCCCGCACCACTCCGCGAAAGCATCGTTGTGCCACGATGGGGGGGCAAGTTCAGCGTGATTCGGAAATTCCGAATTTTCTCTATTAACCGTGGTATTACTACTCTCTGTATTCTTATATATATTCTTCTCTTCTCTAGGTAACGCATCTGGTAACGGAATTTGCGTTACCTCTTCCGTTACTCTGATAACGCCTTTCTTGTTAGCCTTGCAACGCGCGACACGTTTCGCCGTCTCCGCGCGATTCTTCGCACTGGCTCCATTATGCTCGTCAAAACCATTAGCAATGACCCCGCCTTGCTCGTCCAAAGAAACCCAGCCGATGCGCTCGAAAGCTGTGAAGGCACCCTTCCAGCCCAACTCATCGTCCATCTCTTCTGGCAGCAAAAATGTGATACCATCCTCCGTTTGACTATCCAGCCACGAAAACCAATCCACAGCAAGCCCTAAAGCCGCATGCCGCTTACACCCCAAAGCACGCGCCAACTGGCGCACTCTAGGGCTACGAGCAAGCGTCGTCTGTACCTTAATCCAGCTCATAACTCTCCTTTCCCGAAATTCGCCTCATCTTCGCACGTGACGCACATGATTTCCTCCTCGGTGATGACCGCCCCACAAAATGGGCAATGATTCGCAAGCACTGGACGAGCTTCCTCTATTCGACGCATTAGGAAACATAGCTCCACCTCACCTGCGCGGTGCTTGCTCTTCACCTTCTCCGCGCGCAAGGTAATAAAATCCCCATCATTAACCTTCATCGCTTTGCTAGCTCCATCAATGTACGCTTTGCAAATAGCAACAATATTATCAACGTCATGACCTTTGCCTTTGTAGTACCAAGTGATGGCTAACTTTTCGGGCTTGAGTTTGAGCTCTGGCTCACCCGCGCGCGCAGTCGTCAGCTCGCACAGCATCTTCACGCGTGCTAGCTCTTTGGCCGCCTTGCGGGCATTATTCACCGCGTAGCGATTCCCCAGCCCCTGATTAGGGCTGAGAACATCACTCGGATGCGGCATTGTAATCTTTAAAATCTTCATCACTTCTCAAAAGGTAAAATCTCATCGCCTTCTCCAATGGTGGGCATCGGCACAGGCTGCTCAATGCTGCCAGCATAAAGCATGGACAATAATCCTAGATTTGCAGCCATTCGGGAAAGGTCGCTCTCGTAAATGAGCGGGAGCCCAAACGCTGACAGTGGTCGTTGATATGTCACAAACCCATATTCATCACTCAGGGACTCAGCCTTCCAGCCCTCCTCCTGCTTGCGCGACACAAACATAAATTCCGAGTAAAGCTTAAGGCAATGAGGGCAATGCGTATCCGTGGGGCATTGGGGGATGCCGTAACAATTAGGACAGACTAGTATCGCATTGGTCTTCACTCGCTCTCTCCTTTCTTCGCATAGCACCACGATTGAGGCGCTCGTTTGATTCCGTAATCGCTCAACGAACAAGGGGTCTCGTAGCGTACAGGTGTTTCAATCTTCCATAGTCTCGCCTTTACGTTTTTGGGATAGTAGGCGCGAAATTCTTCCGCACTCAAACATGCAGCCTTGAAGAATTCAGTGCAGAATGTTGACTCCTGATTAAAAGCTAGGGTGTTGTATACCGTGCCAGAGTCATGCGAATATAATCGTCTGCACTCTTCACCTCCTTTCATGATAGAACCCTCGCTCATCGACACCTCGGAGCACGGCTCAAGCAAAGACTCAAGCCACTCGTTAGTATCCTTCTGGGTGCACGCTAAATC
>JAWXTZ010000082.1:0-10541 GCA_044433085.1 Akkermansia sp. | reverse complement strand
GATGTTTTCAGGGAAATGTTCATCATCATTAGATGGACGTTTTACCTTTCATTCTAGAACAGCTTAACTGAAATAGAAAGAAATTATTCAGCTGTCGCATTTAATGTTGCAATTCACACATTTCTTTAAAAATTCAGTTACTGGTGGTGTTTCACGCCCCCACACACACTTACGACTCGCGCACCTTTTCCTCGCCCTTGGGCATCAGAACCCCACCGCGTAGGCGCAGCTCCATCTCGGGAGCTTGCTTGACGCGCAGCTTTCGCTTCTTGCCTTTGACTCGAATGGTCTTGCTGCTAAAGGCCCCTTCCCCCAGTTCATGCCCCTTGGCAGCTGGTGATGGAGTCGGTGCTGCCTTCACCTCGATGGCGAGGGCTTGGGATAAATCAGCGACACTGCCATCCGATTCCAACAACTCTTGGTATTTCTTCTTGTTTTCCGCAACGACTTCTCGCTGTTTCATTTCTTCGTTGACGCGCAGCTCTTGCACGACATCCAAGGGCTTGATTTCGCTGACAAGGTCGCTACCAAGCTCTTCTTCCCCCGCCTTGTGGGCGCGCAGGTAGGCCTCCAACTCCAAGTCGGGTTGCGAGCCTGCATGCACCGCGCGGTCGTAGGAGCGGGCGGCATTGGCCAGTTGCCCCAGTTCAATGTAGATGTGCGCCATATTATAGTGCGCATCGGCCAATTTGGGGTTAAGCTTCAATGCCGCAGCAAAGTGCTTGAGGGCGAGTTCGTGCTCCCCATTGAGCCCCTCGATATTGGCCAGATAGAAAAAGGCATCGGCATTGGCTGGGTCAAGGTCTAGGGTTCGGATGAAGTCTTGCGCGGCTTCGTTGAGCTTGTTAAGCCTGTAGCGGGCGGTACCACTCATGAAGTAGCCTATGGCTAAGTCAGGCGCCAAGCGTCGGGCGCGTTCTAGGTACTCCAAGGCTTCCTCGCACTTGTTGCGATAAAGCAAGATGGTGCCAAAGTTGATGAGCCCTGCCAAGTGGTCAGGGTTCGCCTCCACCAGTGTGCGATAGAGCTGTTCCGCTGCGGTGTAGCGTTGATTTTTGAAGGCCTTGGCAGCACCATTAGCCAGTGCCTCCATTTCGAGACCTGCGCGAATAGCCGCTCGGCTGTCGGCCTCTGCCTGCGCCTGCTCTTGGTCACCTTCGCCCGCTGCCTGCTCGGTCACAGCACGAATCAGGGCGTCCTCCAACTCGGTGAGCTCGATGCTGCTCTCCTCATCCAAGGTCTGCAAGGCCTGAACCAAAGCGGGGTCTTGGTTTTTGATTTGCTTGTAGGTCTCGATGAGGACATGGCGGGCTTCTTGCTGGGATTTGATGGTTCGCTTCTGCTTATCGACGATGCTGCGCAGCAGTTCATTTTCCTCTTGAATGGCGGGGTCCATGCTGGGCTCGGTCTCTTGTTCCAGCAAGTCAGACTCCAAGTCTTGCGTCAGTTTATTGAGCTCGGAAATGCGGCGGCGGTAGCCACGATTTTCATCATAGATGCGGGCAATTTCTTGATTCAGGCGTTCAGCCTCGCCACGTGCTGCCTCCAACTGTTGGGAGAGCACGCTGTTCTCATCCCCTTGGGCAACTAGTTGCGCGTTGAGCTCATCAATCTTTTTGTTGGCGGCATCAAGCTGGGTGCTCAAGCTGATATTTTGGTCGAGCAGCGATTTGATTTTTTCGGGTGAATTGAGCTCTACAATCTCGCGAAGGCGTTCGTTTTCCTCGCTCAAGCTGTCGCGTTCGCGGACAACGCGCTCATGCTCAATCTGAAGTTGCCCCAACTCATCGCTGAGTTTATCGGCACGATCAACGGCATCTTGACGGGCTAACTCGCTGAGGCGATACTTCTCCTCCAAATCAAGCAGCTGCTGGTTGAGGGATTTAACCACTTCGTTACCTGCCTTTCGCTCAATTTCGATGGAGCGTTTCAACTCATCATACCGCTCTTTGTACAAGTTGTGGTTGTAGTTGGCGACGTTGAGGCTCTTTTGCGCTTCATCATGTTGTTGGCGCAGGGTTTTGTAGGCTTCAGCCATGCGTCGCAACTCCTCCTTGGTGCGCATCAACTCGTTGTAAAGTTGCTTGTTGTTGGCAATCAGGCCGGGGGTGATATCGGGCGTTGGGGAGGGCTCTGTATCAACTGTGGGTGGCACCGAGACATCGGTCGCACTTACTTGGGGTAAAGCACCACCACGATTCAGGGAATCCGAGTCGATGGGTCCCTGCTCTAAATGGCTGGGGATGGGCTGGGCAAGGTTGGGATCACGCACGACACCAATGCTCGTATTTTTGGCCTTTTCGCGGTATTGGGCAATATTTTGGGCAATGAGCTTGCGGCGCATCTGCACCAATTTTTGACGCCAAAGGGGGTGATCACGAACAATGCCAGCAAGGATGCGCTCGGCCTGCTGCGCCTTTTGAATGGCGAGCCGCCAGTTATTTTTGAGGGCGGCATCTTCCGACTCCTTATTGAGGCGGTAGGCGCTTAGGTAGCGTTCGGCTATCTCTTGCTCCATCTGCTGCGCACTCTGCTTCTGGGCGCGGGAGCCACCGCTGAGCGTTTGCGCTGAAATCACCGGAATACTGCTCAATGAAAACAGGCCGATGAGGAGGTAGCGATGGCAGGCGCGGCTAGTAAAGTCGAGTGGCATGAGTGAGTTCTATCCTACCTGATACAGGGGCTGATAGCAAGCTTATTCGGTCGTGCATCAGGGCTGCGTGACTAAGGCATCGCAAATCCCTGCGTGCATGGCATCAAAGGCCTGACGAATCTCTGCCTCGGTGATGCAGAGTGGGGGCATCAGCACGATGGTGTCATGTGTCACGGGGCGGGTCAGCAACTCATAGGGGCGCATGGCGACGCAGGCGCGCTCGCCCGCACGCTCATTCTGGGTGAACAAGCTGCCATCGGCACGTGTGATGTCAAAGCCCATCACCATGCCAACTTGGCGCATGGCGGAGACACAGGGATTCTTGGCGACAAGCTCTTCACCCAGCTGACGCATCAGCTCGATTTTGGCAGGCATATTCTCCAAAACTTGCTCTTCTTCAAACACATCCAAGCTAGCCATGGCGGCCGCACAACCGATGGGGTGTGCCGTAAAGCTGTGCCCGTAGTAAAAACTTTTGTTTTCCATGTACTCCCCAAGGAAGCTGTCGTAGACCGCTTCTGTGGTCAGGCAGGCGGCCAAGGGCGTGTAGCCGCTGGTCAGCCCCTTGGCGCAGCAGAGGAAGTCGGGGATGACATCTTCGTGCATGCTGGCAAATAATTTACCCGTGCGACCAAAGCCCGTCATAACCTCATCACAAATCAGGTAGATGCCCTTCTGGGTGCACCACTCGCGCAGTTGCTTGAGCATGCCTTGCGGCCATGGGGTCATGCGGTTGACCCCCTGAATGATGGGCTCAATGACGACTGCGGCGGTCTCGGCACAGGCCTCATCGCCAAGGGCGTAAAGGTCATCCATGCAGGTGACGTGTTGCACCTCCATACCAAATCCCTTAAATTTTTCAAAGAAGGTCCCTACCCCACCCAAGCTGGCAGCGCCCATTGTGTCACCATGGTAGCAGTTGCTGAAGGCGATGAATTTTTTACGGCTTTCGTTCCCAGCGGTTTGCACATGGCTTTGGAAGGCCATCTTGAGGGCAGTCTCCAAGGCGGTGGAGCCATCATCGGAGAAGAAGACGCGTGTCAGTGTATTTTCAGGGAAGAACTTGCAGAGGCGTTCCGCCAGCTCGCTGGCCAGCCCGTGGGCAAAGCCCAAGTAGCTGCTGTGGCAGATGGTGGCGGCTTGCTGCTGAATGGCCGCCACAATTTTGGGGTGACCATGCCCGTGGATGTTGACCCAAATCGAGCTGTTACCATCAATATATCGACGCCCAAGGCTGTCGGTCAGCCAGACACCTTCGCCTGATTGGATGAAGAGAATTTCGGATTCCTTACCCCAGATGGACTGGGGGGTGAAGGGGTGCCAGCAGTGTTTCAGGTCACTCTGCAACCACTGGGCGGTTTGTTCTTGTGGGGTCATGGTCGTGGGGGGATTGTTTTATTCGTCATCATCGCCCATGCGTGGTTCACCTGGGGTGAACTTCATGAGGTGAGCTTCAAAGTTGAGGTAGATGGTACCAGTGGGACCATTACGGTTTTTCGCGAGGACGAGGCGGGCTTCATCTCCCAGTGCCTCCTTTTCCTCCTCGGTCTCGGCGTAGTAGCCCGAGCGGTAGAGCAGGCCAATCATGTCGGCATCTTGCTCAATCGCGCCCGATTCACGAAGGTCACTCATCATGGGCGTGCCCTTATTTTTGCCTGTGCGACTCTCGGGGCCACGGTTCAGCTGAGCGAGTACGACGATGGGCAGCCCCAGCTCCTTCGCGAGGCTTTTGAGACCACCAGAAATTTCAGCAATTTCACGTTCGCGGCTATTTTGAGCCTGCTTGGTGTGCGAGCGCATCAGCTGCAAGTAGTCAATGCCAATGACGGATAAATCGGGGTGATCTTTGATGACGCGACGCGCCTTGGCGCGCAGCTCTGAAATGGAGATGGCGGGCGTATCATCAATGACCAGCTTGCTGCTGCCCAGTTCCTTCATCGCCAGACTAAAATTCTTAATCTCTTGGGTTGATAGCTCGCGCTTACCATGTTCATTGGGTTCCAAGAGCTTGCGCTTATCGACGTGACTGCGGGCAAAGAGCAGACGCTCAACCAGCTGCACGCTGGGCATTTCGCAGGAGAAGATGAGCACGGGCTTATGGCAGTCCAGCGCAATGTGCTCCATAATGTTGAGCAGGAAGGATGTTTTACCCATGGCAGGGCGCGCGGCAATGACGAAGAGTTCCCCCGATTTGAGACCATTGATTTTTTTATCGAGCTCGGGGAAGCTGCTGGTGATGCCCAAGATGCTGTTGCCATCGCGGCTGAGCATGCGCTCCAAGTTGGTCATGGCGGATTGGATGTCCTTCTTGAGGCTCCAGTCCTCCCCCTTATCCATATTGCGACGGATTTGCAACACGGCCTGTTCGGTTTCATCGAGCAGTTGGTCGATTTCGGACTCTCCATGGAAGGCTTGTTCGGTGGAGCGATTGGCGGTTAAGATGATGCTTCGGCGGATGTATTTCTCCTCAAGCGTGCTGTAGTGGCTATCAAAGAGGGCGGTGGATGTGGCAAAGGAAAAGACATCGGTCAGCCCCGTTGCGCCACCAACGGCCTCCAATCGCTGAGAGTCGGCAAGCTGCTGCGCGACGGAAGCGATATCAATGGGCACCGCCTTGTCAAAACGCTCGCGAAAGACCTCCCAAAGAATGCGGTGAGCGGGGATGTAGAAGTACTGCTCATTCATCCCGTTAGAGATGCATTGCGAGATGATATTGGTGGGGTCAATAATCATCATCGACAAGATACTCTTCTCCAACTCAGGCGCTTGTGGCATGAGCGGTGCTGTGCTAGCACGGGGTGCAACGGTGGCTTGAAGGTTGATGAAGTCGGGAGATGTATCTTTCATAAGCTGGGGAATATGGTACTATTGAGGCGGGAATATTGCAAGCGATTTGCGAAGAAAAAATCACCGCCGCCCACCACCAGCGCCATCAATCCTGCATGAGCTCAACCACTTGAAGTTTACCCATGGTTTCCGCTTGACGACCGGGGATGTAACTGCGCTTCAACTTAGCCGCGCTGAGACGTGGTTTGCGGCTGTAATAGCGGATAATTTCGCCCGTATCGGCAATGATTAAGGCGTAACGGCACAGGGGAATTTCAAAGGCTTCGCACTGGGTGCAGACGCTCGTTTGGGGGATGCCCAGCAGGGCGCAGTAGCTCCGCCAGACCTCGCCATGCCCGCGCGCTTGATGCCACTGCCACGCGATGGCATGGGCGAGTTCGTGCAGCAGGGTTTCGGTGATGATGTGTTGTTCCTCGGGGCTGTGGTCCAAGTAATGAGCGACAAAATGACCCGATAGGCTGATGCGTTTTTTGGTGATGTTGCAGCAGCCAAGGCGACGCAAGGCCCTATCCCACACGAAGACCCAGTCGGTTAGCCCCAGCTCCTTGAGCCAGAGCTGCCCGTACTGGGCAACTCGCTCGTGACTGCCCCAGCAGTCGGGTGCGGGGCTAAGTGGGGGGATGCTGGGGGGCATGGGCTCCTTACTTGCGCTTAGATGCCGCTTTTTCCTCCAGCTTCACCTTGACCAGCTCTTCAATTTCGCTGTAGAGTTCTGGCTGGTTGCGCAGGGAGTCCTTCGCGCCATCGCGACCCTGTGCCAATTGGCTGCCGTTGTAGCTGAACCATGAACCGCGCTTTTGCACAATATCATATTCCATCGCCAAGTCCAACAAGCTACCCACGGAGGAGATGCCCTCATTATACATGATGTCAAACTCGCATTCCGTGAAGGGTGGTGCCACTTTATTTTTGACGATTTTCAGCTTGGTGCGGTTACCGCTAACGGTACCATCGGTGCTCTTGATTTGCCCGATGCGGCGGATGTCGCAACGAACGGAGGCGTAGAACTTAAGGGCGCGACCACCCGGTGTTGTTTCGGGGTTGCCGAACATGACACCAATCTTTTCGCGAATTTGGTTGGTGAAGATGCAGACGGTGCTCGCCTTGGCAATTTGGGAGGTGAGTTTGCGCAGGGCCGAGCTCATCAATCGAGCTTGGGCGCCCACGGTGCTGTCACCGATGTCTCCATCGAGCTCTTGCTTGGTGACGAGGGCGGCGACCGAGTCCACGACAATCACGTCAATGGCGTTGGATCGCACTAGCGCTTCGCAGATTTGCAGGGCTTCTTCACCGCTGTTGGGTTGGGAGATGAGCAAATCATCCAGCTTGACACCAAGTTTAGCCGCATAGGCAGGGTCGAGAGCATGCTCCACATCAATGAAGGCGGCCAAGCCCCCATTGCGCTGGGCTTGGGCAATGGCGGTGAGGGTGAGGGTTGTTTTACCCGAGGATTCTGGTCCGTAGACTTCGACAATGCGTCCACGAGGGAAGCCACCTACGCCCAAGGCGCGGTCAATCAGCAGGTTGCCGGTGGGGATGACTTCAACTTGCATGCACTTGCGGTCGCCAAGGCGCATGATGGCGCTCTCCCCAAAGTCTTTTTGGATTTGCAACATGGCGGTATCTAACGCGCGTTGGCGGGCGGCCATTTGCTTCTCTTGTTCGGCAGAAATTTCTTTACTCATATCGCTAATCAGCTTAGCTTTTCTTGATAGAGCTTGCAAGTCTTTTTTATCGCTCGGCTGCGCTGAGCTCAATTGGGTACCTAGTCGCTTCGCTCCAATAGGGAATTGGGAATTACAAATTAGCGGGCTATCGCCCGAGGGTAGGGGGCAAAGCAAATGCGCCGATGAACTGGCTTTGCATCCCTGCCCGTCAGGGCACACTATTTTAATTCCCAATTCCCCATTCCCCATTCCCAATTGGAGCGAAGCGACAAATTGGTTTGCAAGCTCGTTGAAAATACGTTAAAATCATGATATATGCGAAGCACGGGTCGTTTTGTCTTCATGTCAGTCATGAGTTTAGGTCTTAGTCTTGGTGTCCTAATGGCGCAAGATGAAGATGTTGCTGCGGTTGAATTGAGCGCGGAAGAGGAGGAAGCCATCGTTGAAACCGTCCAGCTGGGTGGGGAAGATGACAAGCCTGCCTTGGAACAAGGTGTTAGCCAAGCGGATAGCTACCAAGAGGTTGATGCGGTTGACGAGACGCCAACACCCGCGGTCAATGATATTTCAACTGAAGGCGATTTGCACCCAGAAGAAGGCATCCAACCCTTGGAATCTGACTACGTGCGCGACCCCTCCATTCACGACCCATCCCGAGAGGCCTATGCCACAACACGACGCAACGCGCGCACCATGTCCTTGGGATTACCTGCCCCACGTGGTCTCATCACCGACCGAAATGGTCAAGCCATGGCCAACTCCGTCATCGCCTACCAGCCCTCCATCCGATTCAACCAATTGGAAGATGAGTCCGACGAAAACATCCTCAAGATCACGCGCCAACTCATTGCATCCTACGAAGCCTTGGGCATGCAAAGCATGATCAAGGATGATGAGCAAGTGCTGGCTCACTACAAACACCGCCGCTGGCTCCCCCTGCCCATTTGCTCGGTCTTACGGCAAGATGAGGTTGAAAAGGTGCGCGACCAAATCCTCGCCCTGCCCTACAGCGAGCTGCTACCCGTCTACATTCGCAACTACCCCGCCAATGAGTCAGCCTCCCACATCTTGGGCTACACGGGGCAACAAGCCAAACTTTCGACAGGTCCCATCAACCACAATGACCCCATCTTTGCCCGTCAGGAGGGACGCTCGGGCTTGGAGTCCAGCTTTGATAAGCAGTTGCAGGGGCGCGATGGCATCTGGCGTTTGATGTTTAATGAAAAGGGTGAAAAAATCCTTGATGAGCTGCAAATCAAACCGCGCCCCGGTGGAACGGTTGTCACGACCTTGAACTTGGATTGGCAAAAGGCGGCAGAGGCTTCCCTGCGCAAAAACACCTTAGGTCGTGGTGCCTTCGTCATGGTTGATTGCCAGACGGGCGAGGTCGTTGTGATGGCCACGGTGCCAAACTTCAACCCCAACACCTTCATCCCCTTCATCACGCAAAAGGACTATGATGCCCTGCGCGAAGATGACAACAACCCCCTTGTCTCCCGCGCCTTTGCGGGGACTTACCCACCAGCATCAACCTTCAAAACCATCACCATCACGGCAGCGCTGGCCAGCAAGGTGATTCAGGAGGACACCTACATCTTTTGCCCCTACAGCGTGCGCATTGGTGGGCATGAGTTCCGCAACCACTCGGGATTTACCGGCTCCATCAACTGCGTGACCGCCTTGGTGCTCTCCAACAACCCCTTCATGTACCAAGTCGCGGCCACAAGGGATAACCGCTTGGGGGCGGAGCGACTTTGCGCCATGGCTCGACGCTTCGGCATGGGCTCGCGCTCGGGTCTCCCCCTGCCCGACAAGTCGGGCAACGTGCCCGATGAAAACTGGATGTTCCGCAACTACGGTCGTGGCTTCATGCAGGGGGATGCCGCCAACATGGCCATTGGTCAAGGGGCATTGCTGGCAACGCCACTGCAAATTGCACACGCCATCTCGGGCATTGCCAATGGTCGCTACCTGCCCAAACTACAACTCATCCGCCAAGTCCTTAACCGCGATGGCAACGTCGTCTACCAATTCACCCCCGAAATTCAAGAAAACTTGATGGACATTCAAAGCTCCACCGCGACAGTTCGCAAGGGGATGCGAGCTGTGGTCGATGGCGGCACGGGGCGTCGTGCCACCCTCAGCTACGTTGACAACGCAGGCAAAACAGGGACAGCACAATGGGGCAAGGCCTCCGATGACTGCCGCTTGGCATGGTTTGCGGGCTATTTACCAGCGGACAAACCGCGCTACGCCTATGTTGCCCTGTATGAAGGCAAACCCCATCAACGCATCTCGGGGGGCTACATGGCGGCCATGATTGTCAAATCATTCTTTGAAAGTATTAAAACATCCATGCAATCCGAACTGGCTAAGGAAGGCTTCCTCATGCGCGTGCAAGCCCCCGATGGAAGCTACGACACAGGTATCGTTGAAGAGCTGAGCGAGGAGCAACAGGCCGAGCAGAAGGTGGAGGAGCAAAAGAAAGAAGAATTCCGCAAGCGCAACAGCAGCAGCGGATGGGATGACGGACGCTCCCGTAACTAAAAGAAAAAAATGCACAGTTTCACCCCAAGAACACTCGCCTTATGTTGGGGGCTACTGCTGGTAGCCTGCCAAGCGGAGCGCACGATTTATGACTCTTCGGGCAATGTCGTTAAGGAGCGCAAGCTGGGGGAACACAGCAGCTTGGAAGAGCGCTTTGCAGGCGGATTTGATGCCAAGAAAAATGAGCAGGGAATCGTGGAAGCCGAATCGCGCAAAGTGAGCTCCTTCCAAGGAAAGCTGGATGAAAGCCGCGCTAAAATGGCCAGTGAACAGGGGCGCGAATATGGCGGAAGCCACGATGCGACGGGGTGGAAGGACAAGAGCTACAGCGATGCCAAGACCACCTTCTCTGGCTCGAAAGAGTATAAGGATTCTAGCAAGAGCGCCTACTCGACCGATGACATCCCCGCCTTCATGAAGGGGGGTAAGGGGATTGAGCGGACGGAATACGACCATGTCACACGTGACCTTGCCGATCAAGAAAAAACCTACGATGTGGGAGAGGCCTACGCCAAGAAGATGAGCCAGACAAGCCGCGAGGACGAGAGTCAATTTTTTGAATCAAGGCGGGATTCTGCCCCCAAACCCACAATCTTTAGCAAAGATGAGTACACGCGAAAGACGGTGGAGGATACAAGGAGCATGCTGCGCCGCGATAACGCCCTGTACGGGGGCGAGTAGTTGATTGAGTGCATTACTCAATTTTCCGGCACTCCGTCAGATGTGTCGCGTGAGAGCTCTTAGCTAGGACATAAAAAAGACATGCCCACTTTCTATCGGATGTGGTATACTGCGGGTGTGAAATTAACAAATATACTTCCATTAGA
>JAWXTZ010000081.1:0-10635 GCA_044433085.1 Akkermansia sp. | reverse complement strand
GTTGGGGCGTTTTTTTTCAGCGGCATGGCTTCGCCCCTACGGGGCTCACCCATGCCGCTGAAAAAAAAGGGCGTGAGCTACGGTGATTCTGAATTTACAGAAGAAAGTTTACACTAGCTTTTTGAGCTTGTGCCCGCGCGCGGCTTGTGCTAATAATGTATTATTACAGTGAGTTTATCTTTGCTATCATTTTGCCCAGATGACTCCGCACTACCATTTAAAGCACCATGAAACTACATCTCCCCCAATCGCTCCGCTCGGCCTTGCTTGCTTGCTTGGCCCTTGTAAGCCCCATCGCGGCCACTCTTTCGACCGGTACCCTCGTTGCTGGTGCCATCACCTACTCGATGCTCGCCCCGCAAGCGCAGGCGGTGGATTATGATGATGAGCATACCTTGACAGTGACAGATAACGCTACTGTTGCTAGCTACTTGAATGATGAGCAGTATAGTGACGGTTATAAGGTTATTATGAATATGTCTGGTGATTGGATTGCTGGTGGAGCTTGGTCAACCGATGTCGATGAAATCCAGGTGGATTCATGGGTTGTCAACAATGGCTCGGTTGCCGAATTGACCTTTAACTCCTTGATAACAGGAACAGGCGATATCTCTTATGGATATAATGGACCTAATCGGTATGTCTTTACGGGGGATATGAGTGGCTGGTCTGGCAATATGTCGGATACAGGGGTGGGTACAACAGGAAAGGTTGTTTTGTCTGTCACTGTTAGCGATGCTTCTGGTGATGCTGCACGCACGGCCGCTTCTGGTAAAGGTAGTATAACGATTTCGGGTGCTTTGGTTTATTCCTTTCATACAGATACAACTATTGCTAATACATCGATTCAGGCGGGTGCTGTCAGCTTTGCTAATGCCAACGAATCACCAACGGAAAATATCACTTATAACCTGAAGAATTCTGTCGAGGCGACAGGGCACAATGGCAATGGTAGCAATGGTACAAGTAAAGGAGTTTCTTATATTTATGATACTGATAGCCTAATCACCATAGGCAATTATACGACCGTTAATTTGATGGCTAACGCAGAAGGCGCGGCCAGCACGCTGACCGCGGAAACATTGAGTCTTGGAGAAAATGCTAAGCTTAGTATTGCGCTTAATCAGTCTGCTGTGGTGTCAAGTATCACGCTGGGAACAGACGCGAGCATTGTTAATTTTGGTAACTGCTCGTTTAGCGCAGCTGTTACGGCTAATGTTTTAAATGCTTCATTTGCCGCTGAAAGTACGGGGACGATTACATGCTTGGGAACAATTGATTTGGATGGTTCGCTGAGTAAATCGGAAGCAAGTATTGTTTTAGGTGGGATGTCGCTTATTTTTGGTGATGATTTCTCATTAGATTTGGGCGACAGCATAGAAGATGGCGTTTACATCATCGCAAGTGCTGCGGAAATTAGTGGCTATGATTCAATTGATATTCTCGGCTTATCGGGTCTGCAAGCAGGCAATCTGACTTTTGATGATGGTCAGTTGCGGTTGACTGTCACTTCATCATCAGTAGAAATCGATTGGGAAACTGGCGATGCTACGTGGTCTGCAACAAGCTTAGGTACAAAGCCATTTAGCAGTGAAGGTGCCATTGTTACCTTTGGCGTTTTAGATGATACAAGTAATGACGCCACCTCGACAATTACGCTTTCGGACAACATTTCAGCCTACAATTTAACTGTACAAGGTGCCGATAATTGGACTTTTACTTCGGGCAATAGCTCGACCTTGACCGTTACTAATACCTTGGCTCTTCAAGGCACAGGTACAACAAATGTAAACGTAGCTGTTAGTGCGAAGGATGTTATCATCAGCGCAGGTACTACCACTTGGCTTGGTTTGGATGTTGATTCTCTCACGGTAAAGGATTCTATAAATACCTTTACTCAAGCTGTTACAGTAACGGGAGAACTCAATCTTGTGAGTGTTGGTTATGGAGCGGACAATGACTTCGAGGGGGCAGTCGTTGCTGGATCGATTATTGCTCAATATGGTTTTAGCGATTTCATTAGCACGGTTAATGTTGGCTCGATGGAGCTGAAAGATGGGATTATTACATTCCACGGTGATGTAGTCGCGACAAGTGCTATAGCGGTTAGCGGTGGTACGGTAACATTTCAAGGTGATATTACAGGAACTTTGACACAGTCTGGCGGTTCGATAGTGTTTGATGAGAGTGTAGATTTGACTAGTTTTAACCAGTCTGAAAGTGCTGGGGCAATGGATATTGAGCTTAATGATGATGTGCTCGTCAATGTTAAAGGTGGCGCATCGTCTTCTACTAGCGGTCAAGCTAATCGTTATCAGAATTCTACTAACGTTGAGATTGTCGTTGGTACTGGAGCTGTTTATAGCGATCACGTTAAATGGTGGACAAAGGGTGGTACCTTTACTATCTCTGGTGGTGGTAAGGTTCAGTTGACTTCCCTCTTACTAGACTGTACCTCATCGCACACTAAGCTTACTGTGGGCGCAAATACAACCTTGGAAATCCTTTCATCGGGGGCAAGTACTAGCTCAGGCTTTGGTCTCTCTGGCGTAGGTGCTGGCTATTCAACAACTGATATTTATGGCACGCTTATCGCCAATGGCGCGTTGTGGAGTAGTTCAACGGGAACGCTCGAAAACGAAACGGCATCCATCATTAATGTTAAAGAGGGTGGTACCTTGCAACTTAATGATGGAATTTGCCTTTCTGGTTCTAGTAGTACCGCTTACATTAATGTGGCGGATGGTGCTTTTATTAGCGTTGGTAATCAAGGTGATACGATTGATTACGCGGCTTATCTTAAGGTCACGATGGCCGATGGCTCCACCATTAAAGATAATGCCGAAGAGGAGGTCAATCTTGTTGTTGTTAATACAGGTCTGAGCTTTGTCGATTCAGCAACAGTCAACTTTAGCACCACAGCTAGTGATAAAACGCTTAAAATCGCATCTAACCTTACAGGAACGAGTATCAGCACCAATATTCAAGGTAAGGGTACCGTCATTTTTTCAGCTGGTGCTAGCGTGGCTGGATTGAGCGTGGAAGATGACGCTACACTTGAGATTACGTCCACAGTTACAGCTTCATCAAGTTTGAGTGTTGCCGAAAAGGGCACATTGAAGATTTCCTCAGGTGGGACCCTTAATTTGGGCGCGTCAGCCACAAGCACGGGCGCAGTCACCCTTAACGGTGGTACGCTGAGCCTTGCTGCTACATCCCTGAACACCGATCTTGTGATTGGTGCTGCAAGTAGCCATATCACAGCTGGTGAGTTAGAGCTTAATGGCTCCATCACTTACAAATCCACGGATACAGCTCTTAATTTAGCTGGCGTGACAGGCACGATTAGCCTTGGTGAAGACTTCAGCCTTGACCTTGTTGGTTTTGATAGGAACAACAGCTATCAAATCTTCACTGGTCTCAGCAGTAATGCCTTACTTGCTAGTTTGGAAAGCATCACCACCATTGATGGAACATCCGTTATCTGGACCTACGATAACGGCACCATCACCCTGAGCAAGGATACGGAAGGCGTACTTTACTTTGATGCCACGGATGATGCATGGGAAGATGTAGATGGTGTAGAAGGCGACTGGGCAACAACGAGCCGCCTTGTGGTTGAAACTGGAGCGGACGATGATATTACCATTGATACCTCTGACGTAAGCAAGGTTACAGTCAAATCCCTCACATTGCAGGGTGAAGGTGATGTAACTTTGGAAGCGGCTATCAGCGCAAGCGAGATTGCGCTTGAAGGCGGTACCCTTAGCTTGTCAGGTGATGCTGCCAGCTTGGCAGGTGATATTACTTTGAGCGGTACAGTTGATGGTGTTGCCTTGAATCTTGATGGCATGAGCATCTCGGCTGTGTCGGGTACAGCTGTTGATGCGACCATCGTCATGGGCGAAAATGGTAGCATCACGAGTAACAGTCTTAGCAATGTGACCATCCGCAACGCGACGCTTGCGATTAAGGATGGTCAAATAAGCTTTAGCGATGTCGATTATGATGGTACTGTACTCTTGGCTGGTAGTGGTTCTTCCTTGACTATTGCTGCTGGTGAAACGAGCTTGTCTGGTTTGTACCTTTCGGGTGGTGCTGCAGGTCAGGTTAGCTTAAGTGTCAACACTGGTGCTACGTTGACCGTTACAAGCGATTTTGCATTGGGCAAGTACCCTGTCAATGGCGCAACCGCTACGGATTCTCATATCGTTTCGGTATCTGGTACATTGGTATCCAATTCCTACCTTACTACCAATAATAGTCAGGCGGATATCACCGTTAATAATGGTGGCACCCTTCAACTCGATAAGGGCCTGATGGGCATTCACTATAATACGGATGATAATGTTATTCACGGTTACGCTCCCATTGACATTGTTGTTGCTGGTGGTGCCAATCTCATGGTCGGTAATCAAGTTGATTTTTACGATGGAGATACTCTGATTTACGCTGCGGGTTACGACTATTCAACTAGTATTGCCAGTGCTACGCCAAGTGCCGGTAGCTTCTCCAGCTTGACGCTGACCATGCAAGATGGTTCCACGCTTAAGGATAATAACGTTGATACAACAACGACGGTTTATCAAACCATTAGCTTTGATGCGGGAGCAAGCGTGAACTTGAGCTCCTCCGCTGCGGATAAGACCCTTGTCATGGATAAGGCCATCACGGGGACTGATATTTCCCTCAACATAGACAATAATGTCACATTGAGCCAAGGCGCGGATTTGAAAACGCTGAACACAAAGGCTGGTGCAAACTTGGTCATCAATGCAACCAACACAGGCAGCGATGAAGCCCCAAGCTACACAGGTACTGTTGTGGTTGATGCGCTTACAGGTGAAACTGGTTCCAAGATTACGATTAATGCCAATGCTGGTTTGACTTATACGACAGGTTCCAGCTATGATGGTGCTCTCAATCTGAATGGTGGCAGCTTAACAGCGGCATCGGGAACGATGGGCTTGAACATTGTTGTCGCCGGAGCAGGTAGCACACTTGCTGGTGCAGGTGATAGCCTGATTTTGGATGGCAGCATCAGCTATGCGGATGGCAATATCATCAGCTTGGGCATTGCTGCCGGAACTACAGTAAGCCTTGGCAAAAACTTTGCCATTGACTTGACTGGTATCACGCTGGAAGAGAATACTGTCTATGATGTCTTTACTGGTTTGGGTAAGGATATTTCCACCTTAGCGGACTTCTCTGTTCTTCTTGATGACCCTAATGCGTACAAGATGATGTGGTCGTATGCGGAAGATGGTTCCTTGAGCTTCACCGTCCAATCGTGGGGTGAAGGCACGTGGGATTCTGAAAGCGGCTACATCTTTGGTACCGACATTGCTAACACAAGTATTGCGGTCGATACGACAGATATTACGAATGCGATGCTTAATGTCCGTGATGATCAGGGCACCATGTCAGTGGGCGGTCTCGAAATCTCTGGTAGCGAGGACTTGACGATTACTTCCGTAGACAACGCAAGCTTGTCTAGTGGAGCAATCACGATTGATACCACTGCTGTGACCGCAAACGCCAATCTTGTAGCCGATAGTTTGACCATTACCAATGGTGGTTCTTACAGCATAGGTGATGGATACAACTTGAGCCAAACTGGTATCAGCTTGGATTCGACAAGCTCGCTGAAGGCTGGCAACTTAAGCCTCACTGATGGTAGCTTAATCGCAGGCGATAAGACCGTCTTGGCGCAAAACTCCTTTACCTCGGCGACGATTGAAGGTGCTAGCTTGACGGCTGCTGGTAATGCTACACTGACGGATAGTACGCTTGATAGCGCTTCAAGTCTGTCGGTCGAGGCTGGCACGCTGAGCCTCGCAGGTACAAGTTCAGTAGCTGGTACAACTAGCATTGACAGTGGTGCAAGTTTGGACGCATGGGGTGTCAGCATTAAGTCCTTGGATGCAAGCAATGCGGCAAGCCTCAACGGCAGCTTAGCACTTGCCGAAGACGTGGTCACCTTGACATCGGCAAGTTTGTCGAATGCAACGCTTACTGCAACTCAAGCGATGACTTGGAATAATGTCACGATTGCAGGCGCCAGTGCTGTGGGCGGAACAATCAATGTCGGTGGTACCTTGCAACTTGACGGTAGCTTGGATGCTAGCGGTGCCACCTTGGCATTGACCACAGGTGCTCAACTTGGATTTGCTAGCACGGTCTTAGATAAGACTGCTACGACTGCCATCATGTCGGTGAATGCACTTACAAGTGTTGATTCTTCGCTCAACATTGCGATTGATGCCACGAATCTTGCTAAGCTTGATTTGGCGGCTGGTGATAGCTACTTGTTATTGAACTCTGATACGGCATTGGGTATGGAATTCACCTTGAATGGCTATGACTCAATGACCATCAAGGGCTTGGTTGTTAGCTTGGCTTGTGATGACGAGAACAAAACCCTTAGCTTGAATGTGAAGACAACCGCAGGTAATGTTTGGGAGGGGGATACAACGGGCTACAAATGGTCCGAATCCAATAACTGGACGCCAGACTCAAGTGAACCCAACAACTACTTCTTCACGGGCTTGGGTGATTCAAACTTGGTCGATGTTGATACAGCAGTCAGTGCAAGCTTGCTTATGGTTAACATTACTGGGGATGATACGCCAGTTGATAGCTACACCTTTAGTTCCAGCACTGGTGATACCTTGACCACAGAGGCTCTTTCCGTCACCAGTGGTGGTGCGACCGTTGCCATGAATGTTGTGGTGAATAAAGCTGCTTCTGTGGAAAGCGAAGGTTCACTGATTGTGACGAACGGTGGTAAGTTGACAGCAGGATCTCTTAGTATTCACGGCAAGGATGATGCAGGTAGTGCTGGCAGCTTCGCCAATGCTGGTACCACGATTATCGAGGGTGCCATGTTGGCCGCTGAAGGTTCCTCTGTCACCAACTCGGGTCAACTGAGTATTGGTCATGGCTCTGACATTGCCTCCATCACGATGGAGGAAGGAAGCGAGTTGACCGTCTTGGAAGGTACTGCCGATCAATGGACCACGGTTCAGATTGATAGCTTGACGGGTGTGGGTACGCTGTTCGCAAAAGCCTACACCAAGATTAACATTGATTTGTGGGAAAGCACGGTCGTTATTGACCTTGACAACAAAGAAACGTCGAAGGTGACCATTGCGGGCATCAGCGGTACAGGTACAGATGGTGGTTCACTTAATGTCACCACAGGGGATGTCACACTGGCGGACGCCACTAATCTCAATAAGCTGACGATTGGCGACCAAGCAAAAGTCACGGTGGACGCTAACACGACACTTACAAGCTTGGATAGCACAGGTTCCCTTGAAGTAAATGGTGATTTGACGGTTAAGGGTGATGTCGCCAGCGGTGGTTCGGTTATAGCCAATCATCTGATTGTCGATACCGCTACTTTCGAGGATGTCAGCACAGACGCGCTGACCTTGAACACAATGGTGAATAACAATCAAGCAAGCGGCATTGCAACAGTGTCTAGCGTGGTGACAGCACCACTTGGTAGCACGGTCTCCTATGTCTTCCGTGCCGATTCCCTGCAAACGGTTACGGTAGATGAAAAGATATTACTCAATCTGACTAGCTTGAGCAAGGATACGGCCGCTGATAACTACTACTTGATTGAACACACCGGTTCAGGTTACGGCTACAATTGGTTTGATTTTGAACTGAGTGCTGACAATAAGGCTGCCATTGCAGATTTGGTCAGCAAGGCGGGAATGGATGTCATCAAGGGTACAACCGAGAAGGGTGACCTTGTCCTCATCATTGATGAAGCCAGTGACCGCACTTGGAGCATGAGTAGCAACGCTGCTTCCACCCCAGGTTTGGAAGGTGATAAGACCAATGAAATCACACCTATCTATGAAGAAAACCAAGCGGCAGGCGTCAAGAACCTGATTAGCTACGATATCTTGGATACGGTAGGTCGCGTCGTCATTGATGAAAACGCCACCATTGACTTGAGCAAGGTCGTCGATCAAAGCTCGGCTGACAAGAATGTCACCATCAACAACCTTAGTGGTGCAGGTAGCTCCGATGTGCTGACCCTCATTGGTGATGAAACAGCCGGTGCAAGCTTCACGCTCTGCAACAACAGCACCACAGCGGTGCTCGGAACAGTGAATGCTCAAGACACGACCCTAATCGTTGAAAGTGCCACCAAGGATACCGTCTTGGATACAGGTGAGACCATCACCTCCACAGGTTCCTTGAGCATGTCCACCCTGAACTTGGAAAACACCGACTTGAGCGTGGCTGATGGCGCCAACTTCTCCGTGACGCAGATGACCGCTGATGCGGATTCCACCATCGCGGGCAAGCTGACATTGACTGGTGGTGAATCCACGCTGGAAGGTAGCTACAACAAGGCCACCATCAACATGGTCGATGTTGCCGCCCTTACAGTTGATGCTAGCAAAGCTAGTGGCCTGTCCCTGACTGGCTCGGCTGATAGCATCACCTTGAACAAGGCGAGTGGCGCAACCATCAATGCCATCAATGTTTCAGGTGCACAAGTTGACTTGGGTACCATGTCCGATACCTTGAACTTGAGCAATGCCTCTAGCATCGTCGGTGGCACATTGAGCATGGTGATTGACGGTGACATCCTTGGCGACACATTTACCCCAATGATTGATGTCAGTGCCGCCAATGGTAAACTGAGCTTGACTGATACCACGGTCGAGATTGGCATCGATGGAGTCGCAAAGATTGCAGGTTTGACATCCACGGATGGCAACTACATCCTCTGCGCGCTCGGTTCCGATATCGTCATGGGCGAAGGTTCAAGCATAGTGCTGGCAGACAACCTGTACAAGTACTTCAGCTCGGCCTCATTGGTCAATGGTAACTTGGTTGCAACGCGCAATGATACCTACTACAATGACATGGGTCTGACAGAAAATGGTAAGGCTGGTCTCAAGTTGATTAGCGAAATGCTTTCCACCCGAGATTTGGATGCCTTGATTGCCAGCGAATCGCAAACAATTACCGTGATTGCTAACGCCACGGCCAATGCGACCACCGCTAACAGCGACCTGACCGATATACTGACCGATATGGACAGCTACAAGGCCAAGGGTGCAACGCGCGCCGCTGATACCCTGGCTGCAGCAGTAGCAGGTGCGACAACGACCTCACTCGGTTCCGCCATGATGGCCGACGTCGAACGCCAACTGCGCAGCACCCGCAACCGCACCCGCAGCATGGGCGTTGACCCAACAGTCGTCAACCCAGACATGCCCTACTACAACGCATGGATTGCGGCCGAGGGCTCTAGCAGCCAGCTCGATGCCGATAGCACCTACGCCGGACACAACCTGAGCAACACAGGTGGAGCCATCGGTATGGATGTTGATTTGAACGATGCATGGAGCGTCGGTGCCTCCTTCACCGCCTTAATTGGTGACTTAGACAGCGATGGAGCAGACACCGCCAAGGGCGACTTTGACACCATGTACGTATCGGCCTATGCACGGATGAACAAGGGACGTTGGAACCACAGCTTCGTGGCGAGCTACGGCATGCTTGATGCCACCCTCGACCGCACAGTACGTGGCACAGAAACCGCCTACAGCACCAAGGGAGATACCAGTGGTAGTGCCTTTGCGCTGATGTACGAAGTGGGTTACACCTACGCGGTGACGGAAGACGCAAGCACCTGCGTCCAACCCGTCTTCAACATCTCCATGATCAACAGCAATGTAGACGGCTACACCGAAACTGGCAGCGACGCAACCCTGAAGGTTGGCGACCAAAAGAACACCTACGTCACCTTTGGTGCAGGTGCAGTCTTGGAAACCATCGTGGGTGAAGACATCTACAACCGCGCCTCCGTCTTCTCGGGACGCTTGATGTTCAAGGCTGATGCTGGAGAGCGCACCAGCGAAGCAGACGTCAGCTTAACAAACAGCTCAGGCTTCACCCAAACAGTGAAGGGAGCTGAAGTAGGCGCCGTCGGCATCGAAATTGGAGCAGGTCTGACCATCCCAGTGACCGAGGACGTTGGAGCCATCTTCGTGGATGCCTCCTGCGAACTTCGCAGTGGCATGACCAACTTCAACGGAACAGTCGGTTATCGTTTCTCATTCTGATAAACGATAACAATTGGGAATTGGGAATTACAATAGAGCGGGCTAGCGCCCGTGGATAATAGCAAAGCCTCATTCACAAGACAATTCAAGCAGCGCGGCATTCACTTGCCGCGCTGCTTCTTTCTTGTGCTTGAGGGCGCTTTTATTTATAATGCGGCTATGGAAATTAATAGGTGCCAGTCCAATGCTGTAAACTTATCATGCCTAATTGCTAGAGGTTCCATAAGGCAACCTCTAGCAATTGGTATTTGAGCTAAGGCTAAACTGTTGCCACCGTTAATCATGCGACTTTAGTCGCAAATCGGTGTAAAATTGTAGCGTTCGCGTCGCAAATATTTAATATTTGCGCCTCTCTCACCACAATTTCCCACTCGATTTTCTTCCTAAATTCGCGATGCCTAATTGCTAGAGGTGGAAATGCAAGAAATTTTCTGTAAATTGCCTCAATGAATTTTTAGATTAATAGGATAGGGGTGAATTTATGCTGTGATTGATGAGGTTGAGTTGAGTAGTTTTTCTTGGAATTCGCGCG
>JAWXTZ010000080.1:0-10678 GCA_044433085.1 Akkermansia sp. | reverse complement strand
CGGCTTCTTCGGGGCGGGTTTCGGGGTCGGGAAATTTGTCGCAGATGGCCTCAAAGGCAGCGGCGCGACCAAGGTTTTCACGAATGCAGACGTATTCCATCTCGGGCGTGATGATGCCTTGTTGGGCGTAGTATCGCTGCGTGGGTGGGGTGCTTAAGTCTTTGGCTTCCAACTTGCCATCGGCATCAAGCTGCACGTCATTGCGCTTGGTAATCCATGCTTGACGAAGGGCGGGCAAGCCCTGTTCGGCATGTCCTTCAAAGGCATCGTCGCCCCATGGTCCCGAGCAGTCATAAATGCGGACGGGCTCATTGGGTTCGGTTGTTCCGTCGGGGAAGGTTGTGTCCTCCAACTCCACTTCGCGCATGGCGACTTGGATGTCGGGGAAGAGTTGTCCCTGTACATAAATGCGTTTTGACCCAGTATACTTGAGCTCGTCAGTGTTCATGGCGCTTATTCTACCGCATTCCTAGCTGTTTTGAAAGCTCAATCCGTATCCGCGTTGATGAAACTTAGTTGCTCTTTGTCGTTCAATTGGATATGTTGTTTATCGAAGGGTGGGCGGAGTTGGGGTGGGCTGTGCCTTGGGCTTCGGTAATCACTGAAAGTTAAAAAAAAGGCTTGTTTTCTTCGCTGATAGCTTATAAATTGGGCGCATGACTTTACGCCACCTCCTTCCTGCTTGTGTTGCAAGCTTGATGACACTTAGTTACGCAGATGATTCCGATTGGCGCTATGGCTTGCCTGATACTGGGCTGACCCCAAGCTTTTTTTCTTATGAGGCGTTGAGCAATGCAGATGAGCGTGATGGTGGTTCCAGCTTTGGGATGCAGAAGTTGGGTCTCTCTGTCCCTCTGTCTGATCCCCGCAAGACGGGTTATCAGCGTTGGTTGCTCTCTGCCGAGTTGGATGCTAATTTGATTGAGTTGCACACCGCTGGTCGCATCGCGCTGTCCGAGGAGACGATGTATGCCCTGAATATCCCCATTGCTGCCGTGCGCCATTATCAGTCGGGTAACCGCTTGACACTGGCTGTTGTGCCTTCCTTAGCTAGCGATATGGGGCATGCTTCGGGTGGTTTTACGGTCGGTGGTATGGCTTATTATAGAGTGAAGTATAGTGAGACCTTTACTTACTCTTACGGTGCTGCCTTCTCCCAGCGTTATGACCGCAGCGGATTTGTGCCCTTGGTCGGTTTTGATTGGCAGATGTCGCCCGAGTGGAAGTTGAGCTTTTCTAAGTTGGATTTGGCCTTGGAATATCAGTTCAATGAGCAGTTGACCTTTGGTCCTTACGTGGGTGCCATCAGCAATTCTTGGACAATTCACCCTGATAATGAGGCTTACTGGCTGCGCACCTTCTCGCTGATTGCTGGTGTGAAGGGGCAGTACAATGTTGCTTCTAAGGGGCAAGCTAAGAAGGTGATTGATTTTGCCCTAGGTGCAACTATTTTCTCCCGTGCCAAGATTGAGGAACATACTTGGCACCAAGACGAGGTGCTCAAGGAGTATTACAAGCCCGCGCTTTATGTGCGCCTAGGCTTTGATATGCGCTTTTGAGTGGTCTCTCGGTTCAAATGAAAAAGGCTGGATGCGTTGGTGCATCCAGCCTTTTTCATTTTTCCTTTTGTTGAAGGGGATTTGGCTTAGTTGATGCGGCGCAGCACGGCTGCGTAGGCACCATCGGCCTGTTCAAGGTGGGGCAGTGCGAGGTAGGAGTCCACTAACTCAAACTGGGGGTTCTTCTTGAGAAATTGCTCGACATTAGCCTGATTTTCGGCTCGGTCGATGGAGCAGGTGGAGTACACCAGTCGCCCACCTGGTTTCACGGCTTCGGCTGCTCGCGTAGCGATGAGGAATTGCAGCTTGGTGATGCGTTCCATCTCTCCAAGGGTCAAGCGCCAGCGGGCATCGACGCGTCGTTGGAAGACGCCGGAGTTGGAGCAGGGGACGTCAATCAAGACGGCATCAAAGGCGGCGAGCCACTCTTCGGGGCAGGGCTTTGTCCAGTCGTGAGCGCGCACTTCGATGTGCTTGCCGCCAGCGACTTCAAGATTTTGGCGCAGGGGTTCCAAGCGGTGTTTTTGCGAGTCGGTGGAGACGAGCTCAACTTCCCCCATGGTGGCACCAATCATGGCGACTGATTTGCCACCGGGGGCGGCACAGGCATCGAGGATGCGTTCCCCCGCCTGTGGTTGCAGCAGGCGTACGCAGTGGCGGGTGGAGGGGTCTGCTATGTAGACTTGTCCTGCGGCCAGTAGGTCTTTGGGTAGGGCACCTTGCACGCGGTACCACTGTTCCATTCCGTCGCCCGCGACTTGCTCCCAGCCTTCGGGGATGGCAGCTGGTGGGTTGATGGGGTTGAGGCGCGCGTAGAGCGGGGGCGTGGTCTCGTTCCATTGCAAGAGGGCGGTGGTGGATTCATCCCCCCATTCGGCAAGCCAGCGTTTGACTATCCACTCGGGGGTGGAGTAGCGGATGGGCAGGGGCAGGGTGTCGCGTTCTGCTAAAATGTCTTCCCTCTGGCGCAGGGCAGAGCGCAGCATGCCATTGACTAGTCCGCGACCACGCGCTGGGGCGATGGCGACGGTCTCATTGACAACCGCGTATTCGGCTTGTCCCATGATGAAGATTTGATAGAGGGCACTGGCGATGAGCCAGCCGAGTGCCTCCTCCAAGGGGGCCGAGCGCAGTCGTCCGCAGATGTGAACCATCCAATCCTTATGGCGCAGGGTGCCGTAGACGATGGCTTGCATCAGCGCACGGTCGGAGTGGGAGAGCGCGTGCTTTTTGGCCGCTTGGTCGATGAGGGACTCGGCAAAGGCTTTGCCACGGGACCATTGTTGCAGGCATTCCCAAGCCAGCTGCCGAGAGGTGGGGCGATAGACGCGCTTTTCGTTCATGGCGATATGATAGCACAGGGGCGACTTTCTAGCAATGGTAAAGGCGTGCTTGAGCTGCCTTTGAGCTTGTGCGGCTTTATGATGGGGGATGGTAGAGGGTGCTGCTTTATGTTGTTGCAGCGGGGGGGGGCGCTTCGCGTTTGCTGCGGTAGAATAGTGCGCATCGTAGGCGCTTTTTATTTGGAACAGCTGCACTTCGCTCTCTAGGTGTCGAAAAAACCATTTGCTATCTCAAATCCTTATGGTAGAATGGATGGGATGAATTTTTCCCAAACACGTTTGGTTTTATCACTCTCGATGGCGTCGCTTTTGTTGCCCGCTGTATCGTTGTGTGTGCAACCAACTCAAGCAGCGCAAGTTATCAATCGTATTGCAGCGACCGTCAATGGACGTCCCATCACCTCGAACGAAGTGCGTATGCGCATGGGACCTGTCGTGCGCGAGTTGATGATGCTCAACCCCCAAGGTGGTGCCGATATGGCGAGCCAGATGTTGCAGGCTAAGGATAAGGTCATTCAAGATTTGATTGAGCGTGAGCTGGTGCTTTGCGAGTTTGAGGGTAAGGGGTATCAAATCCCAGAACAACAGATTGATGAGGAGTTGAATAATCGTATTCTTCATCGTTTTGGTGGTAAGCGTGAGGAGTTTTTGAAGATGTTGCGCGCTTCCGACATGAGTTTTAGCGAGTATAAGGAGTCGATTCGTAAGGAGATTTCGGTATCCGCCCTGCGTTCCCAACGTTATGAGCGTGATATCCCCCCCACACCTGATGAGATGCGTGCGGAGTATGCCAAGTCGAAGAGTGAGTACCGCGACCCCACGAAGGATAAGGTGGTGTTTGATAAGATTTTTATCCCGATGATTACGGATGGCTCTGCAGGAACTGCCGAACAACAGTATAATGCAGCAATAGAGTTGGCTCAGTCGCTTCGTGCTGGCAAGCTTAAGTTTGCGGAGGCTGCTAAGCTTTATTCGAAGGATGCCCATGCGGCCGATGGTGGTCGCTGGCCTGCTAGCAAGCGTGAGGATTTGGCTGCCGATTTTGCCAGCGTGCTCTTCAAGGCACAGCCCGGTGCTATTTTGGGGCCAATGCATGACCCCGCAGGTTACACGATTGTGAAGTTGGTGCGTGTTCAAGAGGCTGCTGCACCACCCTTGACGGACCCTAAGGTGAAGGTCTTGGTTGATGCGGCGGCTCGTCGCCGTAAGAGTGAACAACGCTACCGCGAATGGGTGGATCGCCTGCGCGAGATGGCGATTGTGCGCATCTTTATTTAAGGGGAACTTAAGGTCACTTTAAGGTCACTATTAGGGCGAAGGAATCTTGATGGCTCCTTCGCCTTTTTCGTTTTTAGCGGCTTGCTTTCAAGAGTGCTAGCAGCTCGGGCAGTGTGTGCACGCGGTATTGCGCACGGCTTAAGTCGCAGCCTTCTGTCATGCGGTTGGCGATGGCGACGCAGGGAATGCTTGCGTTTTGTGCGGCAATGGTTCCATTTTCCGAGTCCTCGATGATGAGGCATTCTTGCGCCTTCAAGCCAAGGCATTGTTGCGCGGCATGAAAAAGGGCGGGGTTGGGTTTGACTTGGTAGCCATCGGTTCGGCAAAAGACGCCTTGAAATCGTTCGTAGACGCCCAGTCGTTCCAGCCAGCCAGCTACCCAGCGGCGGGAGGAGGATGAGGCAACGGTCATACCGATGCCCTGTTCTGCACACCAGTCAAAGAGTTCGATGGCGCCATCCATGATGCCCATTTGCTTTAAATCGGCTTCGATTTCTGCCTGACGGGCAGGGGTTTCCTCGTCCCAATTGTAGCTTTTGCCGGTGAGGGATTCTAGATGTTTGGCAGGATCCCAGTGGGAGTAGCCAGCCCCGAGGGCGGGTGAGTAGGTTTCGATGCTAATTTCTTGACCTTCGCGTTGGTAGAGGCGAACCCATGATTGGTAGATGGCCCATTCGGTGTCTACGATGACACCGTCGAAGTCGAAGATAAGTCCTTTGATTGATTTCATGCTTTCTTACGGAACATGGCGATGATGCATTCCTTCAAGTTGCGGTGAGCCAGATTGCGGTTGATCAGC
Source organism: Akkermansia sp. (assembly GCA_044433085.1). GTDB lineage: Bacteria > Verrucomicrobiota > Verrucomicrobiia > Verrucomicrobiales > Akkermansiaceae > Akkermansia. The sequence goes on along the minus strand of JAWXTZ010000080.1, from coordinate 5,699 downwards.
CAGATGGTGACGAGGAGGTAAAGGATGTTGGTGATCCACGCGCTGATCCATGCAGGGATGATTCCCGATTCCCCCAGTGTGGGGAAGACGCGGTAGAAGAAGAGGAGCAGTGCCGCCATCAACAGGGCCAGACCAATGCCTTTCATCGCGGTGCGACGTTGGAAGGTGATGGCGTTGGGAATGGCGAGTAGGATGAGCACAATACAGGTGAAGATGCGGGCTATGCGCGTGTGCCATTCGGTGCGCTTTTGGGCGCGGTCGAGCTTGGACCCTGCCCCCGAGGCGATATATTCGTAAAGGGTGGAGGTGCCAATGGTGTCGTTACCACCACGTGTGGCGGGGCAGATGATTTGGTAGGGCTTTTCATCGAATGCCATGGTGAGGCTCTCTTGATAGGCATCGGCTGAGGAGTTTAGGTCTTCAAAGGCGATATTGTCTTCAAAGCTGATGACTTCTCGCTTGTAGACTTTGTTGAAGGTCCACGTGGCGGCCTCTTTGTTCCAGCGTGCTTCCGCAGCGCGGAGTTGGTAGAGGAGGCGACCGGGCTTTTCTTGGTCAAATTGCTCAAGGACGAGCTCTCGCATGGGCTGCCCTGGGTCAGCCAGTGTGGCGGGGTGTTCGATGCGCCAGATGCGGCTGCTCGCTTCGTGTCGGTAGATAATGGGGTTGCCGCCCTTTGCTGTTTCGTATTGCTTGAGGTGGATTTCTCGGTAAAGTGCCCCGTTGGGTGCCCAGTGGAATCCAAAGATGCCGTAGACGAGAGCCACGAGGCTGCCAAAGATGAAGATGGGGATACAGAGGCGCAGCAGGGAGCGCCCTGATTGCAGCATGCCTGTTAGTTCGCTGCTGCCGCAGAGTTTGCTCAGGCTCCACAGGGTGCCCATCATCAAGGTGTAGGGCAGGATTTGGTAGAGGAACATGGGCAGTTGCGTGCAGTAGAAGATGAGGCACTGCTTGACGGGCTCTTCAAAGCGGGTGTTGAAGCGCTCCATGTTATCGGTGAAGTCCGCCAAGATGTAGATCATCATCAAAATCCCTGTGCAGAGGAGGAAGTAGTTGATGAAGTTGCGAGCGATGTAGCGGCTCATCGTCCCCATGAAGGCGTAGCAAATGGCACCGATGAAGGGGATGTAACAGAGCAGCATCAGCAGGATGGGGCGCATCTTTTGCTCCATGGGGTAGCTGGGGGGCATGCCCGCTACTTCCCACTTCATCTGTTCTAGCTCGGTGGGGACGAGGAGGGCGGCAAGCGCACTCCCCAAGATGAAAAAGATGAGGACGGGGAGGCTTCGCTTGAAGAATTCCTGAATCATGATGCTTGCTTATTGTCCTGATTTCAGGCGCTCGGCGAGGAATTCGGGGAGCCCTGCCGCCATGATGGCAGCTTGCGCGGCTTCAATGTCGTAATCGACGCGACGCAGGGTGATGATGTTGTTGTCCGTGTCGTAGATGCCGTAGCAGGCACGGGGGTCGCCATCGCGGGATTGACCGACGGAGCCGACGTTGATGAAGTACTTGATGCCCGCTTGCGGTTGGAAGCTGTAGGAGCTCGTTTGGTAGAGTTCCTCCGCCATGTTGTGGCTTTCGGAGGTGTGGCCGCTCTCCATCGCGTAGATGCGTGGGACGTGCGTGTGGCCATGGAAGCAGACGGGGAGTGATTGGCGGGAAAAACTGCTGGTCGCATCACTGGCATTGAGGATGTAGGCCCAGTTCTTGGGGGTGTCCAAGGTGGCGTGTACGATGGCAAATTGAGCGCGCACCATGCGGACGTAGGGCAGGCGGCCAAGCCATTGAAGTTGGTCTGCATTCAGTTGCTCGCGCGTCCATTCCATGGCTTGGCGCGCAACGGGGTTCATCATGTAGTACACGCCCGCTACGACGTCTTCATCATGGTTGCCTTTGATGGTGGGGCAGTTGAGGCTGCGGATGTAGTCAAGGCATTCGCGCGGGTAGGCGTTGTAGCCAACGATATCCCCCACACAGACGATGTCGGAACAGCCCTGAGCCTGCACATCTTCAATGACAGAGGTCAGTGCGTGCAAATTCGAGTGAATATCGCTAATGATGGCAGTCTTAGGCATAATGTTAAACTTTATATACCACAGCGCAGCTGGGTTCGCAAGGATTATTTGACGAGGTGACGTGCCTTCCAGCAGTAATTGATGGCGCTGATGAGGGTGAGTGCGGTGGCCGTCCAAAGGGTGATTGTTCGGGTAAGCTCTGCAAGGGCTCCTTCAGAGAGATGGCTGAGGATGGGGGGCAGGTTGCCACCATAGGCAATGTGCGTCAGGCAGAGGATGCAGAAGATGAGCTGAAAGACGGTCTTCCATTTGCCAAAGGCATCGGCCGCGATGACTTCCCCCTGCTCAATGGCCAGTTGACGAAGCCCCGTGACGAGGAATTCTCGGGAGATGATGAGGATGGTCACCCAGAAGGGGCACATGCCCACGCAGCTCAGGTAAATAATGGCCGCGCTGACCAGTACTTTGTCCGCCAAGGGGTCCATCAGCTTGCCAAAATTGGTGACGAGGTTGTATTTGCGTGCGATGTGACCATCCAAAAAATCGGTGATGGCACCAATCACAAAGCTCCACAGGGCAATAGCTTTGTAGGGGGAGGTACACACAAACCAGCCCGTGACGGCTTGCCCTTCCGACGAAGGTGGGGTGGAATCCATGACCATGGCCCATGTAAAGAGGACAGCGAGCAGCAGGCGAGAGAGGGTAAGGATGTTGGGCAAGTTAAACATAAGTTAGCTTTTTTCCATTGTAACGAAGTAAATGACATCTAGCAAGGAAAAATCTTGTGTGTGGTTCCCTTAATTAGGGCAACTGCCACGCTTGGCGGTACTTGATGTACTCCTTGCGGGGAAGGAGGATGTAGACGGGGTGCTTCTCTGGCTTGAGGCTGCGGATGAATGCTTTGAGGACTTGTTCATCCATGGCGGTGCATCCTGCCGTGACGGCTTGCCCATTCCTTCGCCAGATATGGAAGAAGATGGAGGAGCCTTTGCCGACGATGGGGCGACCTGCCACATCACCGCTGTTGTGGCAGATTTCCAACTTAAGGCTGTGGGCGTGGTCATTCTGGCGCATCATCTCCTTGCGTTCCCATGCGCTGCTGGCAGGGTGGTCGAGGCGCAGATGCTTGTTATAGAGTTGGGGTGTCTTGAAGTCGCTCACCCAAAGGTCAGCAGGGGTGACGCGTATCGTCGGGAAGTTGGAGGCACGCTTCGGGTCTTGCCCCATCGTCAGAAAGAGTCGGTTGATGTGGAAGATGCCAGCGGGGGATTTGCCATCACCTTCGTTTTTGGTCTTGGCACCGCGGGGGGTGGCATTGAGCCCCAATCCCCAGATGAGACCAGCGCGCCCGAGCCTTGCGGGGTAGGTGCCGAGTACCTGTTGCCATTGTCCTTGCTTATTTTTTTCAACCAAGCTCAGGGTGACTCCCGTGCTACCCCAGTCATCGGCAATCCCGATGATGGCCTGCGAGCTGTAGGCGGGCATCTTGGCAAAACTGCTCAAGCTGCAGGGGAAGAGAAGGAGGCAAAGGAGTGTTAAAAATCGAATCACTGGGGCAGTATAGCCTTTTTTAGGCGAGCAGACAAGCCCGAGCTTGCAGAAATAGTGCATTTTCTGCCTCGTTATAAGCTGATTCTAAGTATTAATCCAAAAAAACACCAAGACTACTTGATTTTTTTAAAAATTAGGGTATAATCATAACAAATAGACCCAGTTTCTTTGTTTGACAAGTCGAGTGACTTGTTAGATAATCTTATTTTACCTGTCCCATGCTCAGTTCATCCCTCAATCCCGATCGCGCGACTCTAAACTTTCTCAACGCTTACCCTGAAGAGGTGCGTAATGAAGGTGAAAAGCTACAGCAAGAAAGTGCTGTAACGCAAATCTTTGGTAACTATCTCTTCATTCAAGGTCGTATTGAATGTAAGGGCGGTGTCTATCGCACGAGCTTGCGCTTGCAGGGCAACCGTTGGTATGGTACCTGTACGGCAACGGAAGAGGACATCGCCGGCGCCTGCCTTGTTGCAACCATGATTGAACGCTTGCACCGTGGTGCCAGCATGCCCGAAAGCCCTAACGAGCTCGATGAAATCCCCTTGGTGGATGTCATTGAAGAAAAGCTGAACCGCGAGCTCGATGACCGCGAGGCCGAGTACATCATGAAGCTCGAAAAGCGCTACCGTCGCTTTGTGTTGGAGCAAAAGATTCATGACCATGACTTGGTGCGCCTCAACCCCCGTTGGGAGGTCGTCAGCTATGACCCCCTTGACCTCTGGCCTGTTTCTCCCAAGAATATCATTGAGTTTTGGAACTACATTGCCTATGCCTTCACCAAGAAGCGTATCAGCGTGCCCGAATTCATGGGCTGCATCACCGACCTTGCCAAGGTTCAGAAGAAAATCCATGAGTGGGAGCGCGAGAAGGAAGTCGGCACATGGCAAGACCGCATCCGTAGCGTCAATGAACGCCCACCGCAACCACCCCGCTTCCCCATCCACTTCCGACTGGTCTCCACCATTAACGAAGCGCACTACGAGTACCGCTACAACCTGAAAGATGCTTGGAAGCCCCTGACCGAGCAGGCAGAGCTCGACCAAATCATGGTGGATTACCGCGCTGGTTGCCTAAAGATGGATCCACAGAGTAATCTTTTGCTCAATTCGCTGTACAAATTTGCCTGCGACCATGAGGCCGTCACCCTGGACCTCGATCATGAGCCCGCTTGCCGCGTGATGAATCGCCTCTTCCACCAATCGGCCCTCAAGGGCTACTTGGTCAATCTGGATGAATGCTACTTCAAGGTTTCTCGTGAGCCGCTGCGCTGGATTTGTATCGATGACCCTATTTTGCCTGATTGCTACGGTTTGCAGCTGATCACATCTTACGGTGTCCACGTGACCCACTCCGTTCGCCAGCTCCCAGGTTTGGTGGAACTGTACCAATCTGACGAAACGGTCTTCCCAGGCCCCCCTCGTTGGATGGAAAGCACCGAAGTGGAACCCCGATACGCCATCCCGAAGACGGTTATCGACAGCCTTGATGGTGTGGAGTTCCTCCGCAAGATTGGTGCGAGCCTTCCCCCAAGTATGGAGGAGCGCGTCGAGGATATCGAAATGCTGCCAAGCTTCAATATGAAGATTGTGCGCGGGCTCACCAGTGCTGATACCGAGCATGTTATCTTGGAGGTATCCGCCCAAGATGCCCTTGGTCGCCGTAAGGAAAAACTTGGAAAGGACGATTGGGTCGTTGAAGAACAAGCCGTCGCCAAGGACAAGAACTTGCTGCGCTTCATCCGTGAGCGCCTCTATGTCATCCCCGGTCTCTTGGAAGAGATGAATTTCTCCTACGACTCCGGTCTTGCCGCCTTCAAGAGCCGCATCACCAAGCAGTTCCCCGAAAAATTTGCCGAATGGGCCAAGGAGCTTCCCAAGACCATTGAGGTCGAAATGGACACCAACCTCAAGTCCCTGCTTGAATCCCCCGTCGGTGCAGCCATCCGCTTTGAAGTGGTCAATCAAGAGATTGACTGGTTTGACCTGCGCGTCGTCATTGATGTGGAGGGTGTCACCCTCACCAAGGAGCAAATCCGCTCCCTCGTCTCCGCCCGTGGTGGCTACGTCCGCATGGACGATGGTCGCTGGCTGCGCTTGGAAATCAAGCTCGATGACGATGGTCGCT
>JAWXTZ010000079.1:0-10682 GCA_044433085.1 Akkermansia sp. | reverse complement strand
AAGATGTTTTCAGGGAAATGTTCATCATCATTAGATGGACGTTTTACCTTTCATTCTAGAACAGCTTAACTGAAATAGAAAGAAATTATTCAGCTGTCGCATTTAATGTTGCAATTCACAAGAATCAATGAAGCGCAGCTATCAAGTTCAACAAGGCTTCATCCAGTGGCTCTTGACCAATGGATGCAATACAGTCATCCAACTGCGCGACGGTACGCACGCCAACGAGAACGCTGGTAATCTCGGGCTTTTGCAGCAACCAGCGGATGGCGAGGTGGGTCAAACTCATCCCCGCCTCCTTAGCAAGCTGTTGCAGCACGAGAATGCGCGCGTTGTTATCCTGCACCTGATCGGAATTGAGGAAGGGGCAATTAGCACGCTGAGCACGCGAACCACGGGGGATATTGCCCAGTACATACTTACCTGTCAATTGACCTTGTGCCAGCGGAGAAAAGACGATGGAGCCCATATTCTCCTTGGCGAGCGCGGGAATGACCTTTTCCTCGGGCGCGCGGTCAAGCAAGTTGTAGCGGAACTGGTGAAGGAGGCACGGCACTTTCTCCTCCTTGAGCAGGGCGACCGCCTTGCGGAAAAGCTTGGGCGGGTACTTGGATAAGCCCACGTACAAGGCCTTGCCACTGCGCACGGCGTGAACGAGTGCCCCGACGGTCTCCTCGATGGGTGTGTCAGGGTCGGGTCGGTGGGAGTAGAAGACATCCACATAATCCAAGCCCATGCGGCTGAGGCTTTGGTCAAGGCTGGCGAGCAAGTGCTTGCGGGAGCCCCAGTCACCGTAGGGTCCCTCCCACATCAGGTGCCCCGCCTTGGTGGAGATGAACATCTCATCACGCTTGTTAGCAAAATGCTTGGCGAGCAGCTGCCCAAAGCAGCTTTCAGCAGAACCTGGAGGTGGACCGTAGTTGTTGGCTAAGTCGAAATGACAAATCCCCGAATCAAGACAACGAGCGATGATGTTTTTGCAAACAGTGAGGTTGGACTCTGCCCCAAAATTCTGCCAGAGCCCGAGCGATAACTCCGGAAGAAGAACCCCACTTTTGCCACAACGACGATAATTCATAGCCATATGCTAAGATGCTACCAGCTTTAAGACGCGGGGTCAAGCGTACCTTATTAAAAATTGAAAATTTTTAATAATTGGGAATGGGGAATGGGGAATTATAGAAAAAGCGGGCTATCGCCCGATGATAGAGGGGGGGGGGCAAAGCCAGTTCACAGCCCATCATATTTTGCAAGGCCCACGAAAGCGCTTAATCCAAAATCTCCAAGCGCAGGTGAACGGGTCCCAAACCGATGACCATACCATCAAAAATCGGGATGTTGGATTCAAACATAGGTTGCGCCTCACCATCAATTTCAATCCCATTGGTAGAGCCTAGGTCGGAAATCACCAGCACGCCATGCATCAGGGCAAATCGGGCATGGGCGCGCGAAACACCCGCATCATCCAGCACGATATCCGCATTTTCTTTAGCACGACCAATAATCAAGCCTTCACCTGCTTCCACCTCGCTCATCTTGACCGTATACTGCCATGGTAGCCCCGTTGAAAGCAAACCAAAGAGGTGCATGCTACCGCGCGCCGCAGGGGGCTGCACCATCGCCATGGAGCTTTGGCGTTCGGCACGACTCAGCGCCTGAACAGGGGGCAACCCTGCACCCAAGTGCCATTTGGAAACCAAAGGGTCACTGGCAGACAAGCGACGCAACAAGACAGGCGGTGCATCCGCATCCTTAGAAAAACTTGAAAAGGAGCGTGTTTGCAAGATGGCATCCTGCTGCAACTTTAGCCTATCCTTCAGCACTTGAACATGCAGCTGCGCCTCCGACAACTGCGCTTGCAGTTGAGCGACACTCTCTGTTTGCTGCTTGAGACTCGACATCTTGAGGGTCATGTTACCAAAATTACGAAAGAGGAACAAGGATAATCATTAGCACTCCCATTACCACAGACCAGGCAAATCACAAGCAATCGCCACCACACCCATCACCAAATTAGCCACAGCGTGCATCAGCACCACCGATGACAAACGACGCGTTAACACCGTAAGCCCATAAGCAATGCTACCAAAGACGAATGCGCCCGCATAATCCTGCGGCAAATGAATCAGCATGAACGCGAAGGTCGTCAGGGCAAAACCCTTCCACGAAGGTGTCCCAAAGCTGACCTTTTCAGGCTCATCAGCATCAACACACCAGCGCATCAAATAGCCACGCCAGAAAAACTCCTCCGCCATCGCCACAATAATCACCGCACGCACAAAACGCAAGGTGTACTGGGCGTAATAGGCAAGCGTCCCCTCACCAAAAATGCGCGCAGGGTCAAAACCATCACTCGCATCAACCCAGCCAGCCAAGTAGGGGATGAGCCAAAAGCCAATCCCAAGCAAACCAGCCGCGGCACCAATCGCGCTACTCTTCCACGACCAATCCCAAGTGATGCCCCTGCGAGTCCACCACAGGAAAGCCCCGCAAACAAGGGTCTGCAAGGGGTAAACCACCATCTCGGGGGCGCGCTGCCACCAAGCAGCGTTGGGGTGATCCCAGCCCCAACCCGCATCAATCACAAGCATCAAGAGCGTGAGCAGCAAGAAGAGGATGAGCGGGCAAGCGTAGGACTTGAACAACTGGCTTTCGTTTTGTTGCATCAGCGTAGCGCGCACAGGGGGCGCGGGGGCTTAGTTTTTCTTATCCAGCTTGTCGCAGAACTTCGCCATCAAATCGCAAGCCAGCTCCAACTGCTTAAAGCTTGTTGCATAGCAGCAGCGCAAGTAACCCTCACCCGACACGCCAAAGGCCGTACCGGGGACAGCGGCCACGCTAGAAGCCTTCAAGAGCTCTAAGGCAAAGTCGCTAGAACTCAAACCAAAGCGCTTGATGCTAGGGAAGGTGTAGAAGGCACCACCAGGCAGGTGGCAATCCATACCCATCTCATTGAGTCGGCGCACGAGGAAATCACGGCGCATGTGGTAGCTATCACGCATCTCAATCACCGCATCATCGCCATTGCGCAGCGCCTCAATACCTGCCTCTTGAGAGGTAATCGTGGGGCAAATCATCGCGTAGGAGTGAATCTTGCACATCTGCTCAATCAACTCCGCAGGCCCGCAGGTGTAGCCGAGGCGGAAACCCGTCATCGCATAAGCCTTGGAGAAACCATGCAGCAAGAGCGTGCGCTCCTTCATACCAGGCAGGGCGGCAATACTCGTGTGTGGCTCACCATCATAGCGCAGTTCAGAGTAAATCTCATCCGTCAGCACCACCAGATTGTGCTTGATGCAAATTTCAGCAATCTGCTTAAGCGTCTCAACAGGCGCAATCGAACCCGTTGGATTGGTGGGGAAGTTGAGCATCAGCACCTTGGTACGTGGTGTGATGGCAGCCTCCAACTTAGCGGGGTTGAGGGCAAACAAATCTTCAATCCCCGTTTCAATAGGGCGGGCAATGCCACCGGCCAAGACGATGCTGGGGGCGTAACTCACGTAGCAGGGCTCGTGGTACAGCACCTCATCATCAGGGTCAAGCAGGGCACGCAGAGCCAAGTCAATCGCTTCACTGACACCAACCGTGGGCAAAATCTCATCGGCTGGGTTGTAATCCACACGGAAGAAACGGCTGACATAATTCGCAATCTCCTCACGCAACTCGGGCATGCCCATGTTGCTGGTGTAGGTCGTGTGCCCCTTCTCCAAGGAGAAAATGGCAGCCTCGCGAATATTCCAAGGCGTGACAAAATCCGGTTCACCCACACCCAGCGAAATAATATTCTTACTGGCCATGACCAAATCGAAAAACTCACGAATACCCGAACGGGGGATATTCGTCACCTTCTTACTTAAAATCTGACTCCAATCCATGGTCATCAATCTGCTAAAAATTCAAATCAAGGAGCAACACTGAGACGCTCGTGGGTGGAATCATCCTCCAAGAGAAGATTATCCTTCTTGTAAGTCTTAAGGCGGAAGTGGGTGGAAGTGGAAAGCACACCATCCAAGCTCGACAACTTTTCACTGACAAAACGAGCAACAGCGGGGAGGGTGGCGCATTCCATCAAAATCAGCAAATCGTAACCACCGGAAATCAAGTAGCAGCTCTGCACCTCATCAAAGCGGGCAATGCGCTTGGCCAGATTATTGAAACCGCCACCACGTTCTGGCGTGCAGCGAACCTCAATAAAGGCGGCCACGCGGTTTTCATCATCATCATTGGTGATTGTTTGGTAACCGATAATGCGACCTTCCTTCTCCAAGGCGGCACGCGCGGCAGCAACATCGGCAACATCGGAGCTGAGGCGGTTGGCTAAATCTTGGTCGCTGAGGCGGGCATCAGCCTTTAACAATTTCAGAAGGGCTTCTGTATTCATGATGTATGTTATTCTAGTACCTAGACGCGCCAAGTCAAGCCTATAATGGAGCGCAGCTGCGCTGCGCTCCAATGAGGAATGGGGAATTGGACAAAATGCGGGGGAGCATTTTGAGAAGGAGCGAGTGCAGGACACTTCCTGCACGGTGCTGCGAAAGCAGCACGCGGATGATTGGGAATTAAAAATTAGCGTGCTTCGCACGATGGTAGAGGGCAAAGCAAATCCAACGTTGAATTGGCGTTGCTACCCTGCTCGGCAGAGCGCTCTATCACCATTCCCCATTGGAGCGGAGCGACATGTACTACTCTGCCAAATCACGCATCAAGCTCTCGAAATCTGCCACTTTAATGGGCAACTGCAGCATCTCATAAAAAAAATATTCATCACTGTTAAACCTCTTAACCGAGGCATCAAATACATAAACGTCATCTTGTTTATCATAGCGATAGCACAAATATTTCTTCGGGCATGTATAACAAATCGAAAGATTTGAATCCACTTTAATCATTCGTTCAGGCGAAGCGACCGATTCCAGCATCACGAATACATAAGGAGGACGTTCAGACAAACCTTTCATCTCATCATAATCCACAAATGTTTCCAATGCATTATCCATTGTACCATGAGAATCACAAAACTGCTTTGGTGCTTGAGCTAACCAATATTCCAGTTCGTTAGGTCTCAGAATAGGCTTCGCATACTGTTGACAAAGAGCAATCCATTGTAGCAATAATGGTTCCTTCTCAAGGTTCAGCTCCTTAAAGTAATCGGGATATTCCCGATTGACCAGCTCTCGAAAATCAGCATGATCCCACTTAATTCGATGATAAACTTGAGCATCCACATCATAGCGATATACGAACTCAACAACTCGATAAAAAAACATCTCATCGACCAGAGTTAAGCAATTTCTCTCCGTTTGAATAAGATAATGAAGTTCATTCCTATCTACACCCGATAAAGGCAGCGGAGTCTTCGACTTAGAAAAATAAAAAAGGCTAGGATCCATCCAGTCAACTGAATCTGGTCTATCACTTTTTAAATCAGAATCATAAGCTCGCTGCAAAAAATCGACATCAGACAAACTTAAAGCATCGTGGTCCATCTGCTCATAGCGGGCAGAAAATTCATCCCACGTCATCTCGGGATTCACATGAGTCTCTGCCAAGCAGAGACTCATTGACAATATCAAGGGATAAAGCAACTTCATACCCTGAATCATAATCAAATCAAGCCAGCGTGTCAAATGAAGAACGCGCCTGACCCTCACGACGTTTCCGCTCTAATCTTACTTGGGGCAGCAAATTATTTTCATCAACCCAGTCGGGCACCTTCATATATCAAGGCGTTTAGAGCAAATATCTACACCAATGTAATAGGGTTGGGTCATAGTAATTTATATTGAGGCTTGACTTATAGCTATTTTTTTCACCGCCTACAGCGCATGTGCATGCCTCGCCATGTTCTACGCCTGCATCCTCTCCCGCATCTGGTGGACAAAACGCGCGCACAGACACCTCACCCCTTCCACCCCGCCGCAGGTAAAATAAGCTTGACTTATCAACTCATTCATTTATCCTTACAAGGATAAACCACGACTACCTTTCACATGAAGTTACATCTCTCACCCTTCCTCTTATCCTGCTTACTTGCCAGTTTCACCTTACCGACCACCATGGCGGCTGAAACATCCTTGACCGAGGATAAACTCACCCTTAGTTCGGATGACCTTACCGTCACCAATCTCGTATGGGGCGGTGGAGATGGCGCATGGGATGCCCCTGATGCGTGGTCCGAGGACGGCGAGGCTACCAGCTTTACCGATAATGCCCAAGTGACCATTGGTCAAGATGGCGTTACCGATGGCGGGACCATCACCATTAGTCAGGAGACCGTGGTCTCATCGCTCGCCTTTGCGGGCAATGACACATGGCTGCTGTCGGGCGAGGGTTCCCTAGCTGCCAGCAGCATCAGCAAAGATGGCGAGGGAGATGTCACGATTACGACGGCCCTGACTGGGCTCAGCGGTGGGCTTCGCGTCAACGAAGGCAGCTTAATCCTTAGCAGTGAAGCGAGCTTAGGCACCAATGTTGGCTATGTCCAAGTCTTAGCTGGGGCTGAATTATCGGTAAGCAATGCCTTTAGCATCGCGGGCAAGGTCGCCAACATTGCGGGCACAGCAACATTCAATGGTCACGTCACCACCGACACCAACTTTGTGGTTGCCGCAGGCGGAGAAGTTCATGCTGAAGCAGGAATCACCGTAGGCGGGCAAATTAATGCCCAAGGTGATCTTTACTTTGGCGACCGTTCAACAAGCAACATCACCAACACCATCTTAAAAAATGGCGGTAATATCGTCTTAGGTTACCAGACCTATGTCAATAGCAACACCAGCAACAATGTAATCACTTCGACCATCAGTAACGATTTTTCAATCATCTTTGGGACGGGGTCCAAGCTGACAGAAAGCAACTACAACTACATCCAGAATGGTGGTACCATGACCCTCTACGGATATGGCAGCTATGAGCTCAACTCCTTCACCATGCAGACCAACACCACCACTGGGGCAGAGGCCTCATTGGTCATGTACGGCAGTGCTACCCTGTCGCTAACCGGCTCCAACAACTCACTGGGCGCGGGGAACATCACGCTGAGTACTGGCAAAATTTTATTAACAGAAGGGGGGGATTATACCTTTGATAACGACATCACCCTGTACAACCGAGCCAACTACATTGATGCGGGTGGTGGCTCGGTCTGCCTCAATGGAACCCTTACATTTGAAGAATACTCCAGCAAGTACACAAGCTTACTCCAGCTGTGCGATTCCACCTTCGTCATCGGCGACAAACTCACCTTCAACTTTGTAGATGATTTAGCCTCGGGCGAATACTACTTCATGAGCGGCATTACCGATATCGTCGGAGATTTGGCTGATATCACCATCGTCGCAGACAACATTTCCGACAAGCTCACCCTCTCCTTTGACGAGGATGCAGGCCGACTCTACCTCATCGTTGGTAACATCGTCAACGACTTAACTTGGCAAGGCGGCAGCGGTGACTGGCTTGACAGCAAGGCTTGGATTTACGAAGATGGCACCGCTATGGACTACACCACCGAGGCCGAAATCACCTTTGGCTCGTGGGATGACGCAGATGGCACCATCGGCGGCACCATCACGATGCAGGAAGACGTCTTAGCCTCCTCCATGAACTTTTACGGAGCGAGTGACTACACCATATCTGGGTCAGAAGACGCCCAATTAAGCATCAACAACAGCTTGATAAATTGGGCATCTGGCACTGTGACGATGGATGTCGACGCCACAGCGATCAACCGCATCGCCCACTATGGTGGCGATTTGATACTCAATGGAGATATTGACCATGTACCTACCATCTACATGTCAACAGACACGGGCAGCATCACAATGAATGGCGACATCAATGCCGAGCGCATCGACATCTACAAAGGCAAACTCATCGTCAATACAAACCAAGAGAGCAACATCCTCTACTGCCTCGGCTTCAGCACCGCCTCAAGTGCCGCCATCAGTCTGGCCGATGGTGTCACCCTTCACTTTGCGGGAGCCAATGGCAGCGATGAATACAGCGCGAACTACTACACCAACACCATCACCTTAGGTCAAGGAGCCGTGTTAGATGACAGCAAAGCCAACATCAATTTGAAGAGTGGCACCATGAACATCTCTGGCAATGGCAGCTACAAAATTAACTCCATGACCATGGGCGGTGGCACCGCCAAAGCAAGCTTCACCTTAGGCGCAGGCAACAGCATGTCAGTTACTGGCAATTGGGATGTGACAGGCAGCACCTACCTATCAGAAGTCTACGTCAAAGGTGACCTGAGCATAGGTGGCTCCATCAACAAGAGCAACACAAGCGGAAACACCAACATCTACGTCCAAAATGGAGGTAGCTTAAGCTTGACGGGGGGACTTGTCGCCACCAAAGCCGCAAACACCACAGGCAACTTGCTGGTGCAAGTGCAATATGGCGGCACCTTAGCATTAGGTAACCAAACGGACGGAACCGACCACTCCGACATCATGACCGTCAAAATGCTTGCGGCCGAATCAAGCCTCGAGGCACTGGATGAAGTCACCAACATTTACACCAAGATTGAATTCTCCACCACCAACACGGTGAATTGGGACGTTGAGGCTGGCAAGGAATTGATTTATCACAACATTATTACAGAAGGTGCCAACATCATGGTCGCAGGCGATGGGGATGTCACCCTGACCAGCGCAGGGCAAACAGGTGCTAGCCTGACGATGGGCAATGGGGAACTTAGCTTGACGGGCAACAACTCCTTCACCAAACTGAGCGCCCAGACCGTCAGCATCAGCGATGGTGGCACCCTAAGCCTTGGCAGCGGTTCTAACGTGGGCTCCATCACAGGCGGCACGCTTGATGCAAGCGCATCGGGGAGCAACACATTGACAGATGTCGCCCTGTCTAACACCACCGTCAAAGTCTCGGCAGAAAGCCTCATCCTCAACAATGTCACCCTGAGCGATGTCAGCTTTGAAAGCAGCGACGGAAGCGACATCAACATCACCGCCAGCAACTTGATACTGCAAGACACAGCAACAATAAACATCAGCGGAGAACTCGTCACCACCACAGTCAATATCTTAGCAGATACTGTGACGGAACACAGCGGCTTGCTCACCCTTGATTTAAGCATGAGCGATGCCCAGCTGCTCGAACTAGCGGATATCTTGCAAGATGGCGGCACCTACCTTATCCTAGTCGATGGCCTGAAGATTGACAGTGCCCAATCAATCGCCATGGCGATGTCACTCTTCACCAATGAGGCACAAGCAAGCGTTCCAGACGAATTCAAACTGCTACTCAACGGCACGAGCTACGACAGCCTGCTATGTGTCGAAAGCTACTACGACTCCAATGGCGTACTGAACTATGCGCTCAAAGGCAGCATCCCCGAGCCCAGCACAACAAGCTTAAGCCTGCTGGCACTGGCGGCACTGCTGGCACGCCGCCGCAGGAAGTAGACAGCAACACTGCTCTACGCCCCAAAACCTAAACATAAAAAAACCTCGCTAGCGAACTAGCGAGGTTTTTTCTGTTTAGTTTTTTACTGAACCCTATCTTACGCTTGAAGGCTTGCACCTTCCTTCTTATCGATAGCTTGCTTAGCAAGATCAAAGACAGCCTTGAAACCTTCTGGGTTAGAGACAGCCAAATCAGCGAGAGCCTTGCGGTCAAGCTCGATGTTAGCAGCCTTGAGACCTTCCATAAAGCGGGAGTAGGTCAAGCCGAGGTTACGAGAAGCAGCGGAGATACGAGTAATCCAAAGACGGCGGAATTGGCCCTTCCTTTTCTTACGGTCGCGATACTCGTACTGCCATGCCTTGTATACAGCATCCTTCGCGTAACGGAAGAGCTTGCTGCGGAAACCGCGGAAGCCCTTGGCGCGACGGATGATGCGCTTGCGACGCTGGCGTGAAGCCGGTCCATTTGTAGCACGTGCCATAGTTGTATGTGTATAGTTGTGAACGAACTGTTCTTCCTCACCTTCTACAGTCTCGCTCGTTCAATCCCAATTTCTGGGAAGGCTGTATGAAGGTCGCCCTTTCGAGCGAGTTTTGGCTGGCTGCCGAGTTCCTAGTTATTAGGCGAAAGGCAGATTCTGCTTGACTGCCCAAACTTGGGTGTCATCAACCAACGCAGGACGTCCGAGAGCGCGCTTACGCTTGCTGGACTTCTTTTGAAGGATGTGACGCTTACCTTGTTTGCGACGCAGAACCTTGCCCGTTCCAGTAACTTTGAAACGCTTAGCAACGGCCTTACGTGTCTTGTTAATACCACCTTTACGGGTCATGGTGGAGAGATTATACACGTTTTGAATAACTAGGCAAGCCTATTTTTGTATTTTTTTGATTTTAAGGGAACCTCTAGCAATTAGGCATCGCGAATTTAGGAAGAAAATCGAGTGGGAAATTGTGGTGAGAGAGGCGCAAATATTAAATATTTGCGACGCGAACGCTACAATTTTACACCGATTTGCGACTAAAGTCCCGTGTTTGGTAGTTATCACTAGAATTCTTTAGGAGTGCCTGCTTGCTTTTTTTTCGCATAACTTATTTAAAATTAATTTGTTTTTTCTTATTTTCAGGGTTGACAAATTATTTCTTTACTGTAAAATTAATGGTGATAACTGGTGGGAATATCAGTTCACTACCACTATGGCTTACTTCCTCAAAAAAACTAAAGTTAAAGGCAGAATTTACCTGTCTATCTGT
>JAWXTZ010000078.1:0-10739 GCA_044433085.1 Akkermansia sp. | reverse complement strand
GTCTCTACCTCGACCAATTGAGCAATTATCAGGAGGTGGCCAAGTTTGCCAAGGGTCGTCGTGTGCTCGATTGCTTCTGCAATCAGGGTGGTTTTGCCCTTGCCTGCGCTAAAGCTGGTGCCGCCAGTGTGACAGCTGTTGATATTTCGGAGGACGCGATTGCTTCCGTCCGCAAGAATGCCGAGCTCAATGGTGTGCAGATTGAAGCGATTGCAGAAAATGCCTTCGACTTCCTGAAGCGCGAAAGTGACCTCGTCCGCAAGGGGGGCGAGCCTAAGTGGGACCTCATCATCCTTGACCCACCTAGTTTCACGCGCAGTAAAAAGAACCTGACGGGTGCTCTGCGCGGCTACAAGGAAATTCACCTTCGCGCCATGCAGATGCTGCCGCTGGGTGGTATTCTCTCGACCTTCTGCTGCTCCCACCACGTGAGCGATTCCATTTTCAAGCAGACGATTGCCGATGCCGCCGTCGATGGTCACAGCACCCTGCGCCTCAAAAAGACCCATGGTCACAGCCCCGATCACCCCGTGCTCCTCAACCTCCCCGAGACGGAGTACCTCAAGGGTATGACCTACGAGATGGTACCCGGTCGCTAAGCAGCAAAGCTGCTTAGCACTTAATTGCGCGTAGCGCATCCGCCCATGAGCTGCTTTGGCGCAACAAGCCATGCAGCCATGGGTTGAATTTTATTTGGCTTGCGCCTTCAAAGGCTTGAGGCTTGGTGATGCGCGTGAAGAGGGCGCGTTTGATGCTGCTCTTGGGGTAGTAGCGCAGCCCGTAGCCGCCCTGTTGTCCGTCTAGGCTTTGGTTGGATGACCAAATGAGAACCTTGTCGCCCTCGTCTTTGATGAAGAAGGCGATGTGACCGCGCTCCTTGCCGCCAATTTCATGAGTCCACCACATTTTGATGACATCGAAGGGGCGCGCTTTGTCCCAGTCGGTGAAGCTGTAACCTGCACCTAGTTGGTGGATGAGCAAGGCAAGGCCTGGTCCATTCGCATTCGCCCAGCCCCATGCGCGTTCACCATCCTGATAGCGTAGGGGGAAGAGGGCTTGCCATGCCTCTTTTGAAAACTGGGCTTTGCCCTGAGCTGCCTCCCACTTGATGAGGGCGTTGAGCAGGGCAACGTAAACCGCACCCGAGCAGAAGGATGGTCGGGGCTCGCTCTTGTCGTAGATGGCTCGCCCCTTCCAGCGGAAGCTGCGAGCCAAGGCCTCGTGCGCGTCATCCTTGACGCTGTAGTGACCCGCTCCCTGTGCCTGAATTTCGTTGATGGATGAGCGCAGGCATTCCGTCCAGCTAAGCCTTGCTAAGCTGCTGAGACTTGTGACGAATAGGAGTAAGATAGCCGTGAGGAATCGCATGATGGGATTGTACATGATAAGCGCTGATGATTCAAATGTTTCTTGACACCAAGCGCCCCATGCCCTATTCTAAACAAGAACCGCTACTTTTTTTCTATGCAAAAGTTAATCGACATCGTTGGCAAGTACCTCCTCCTCGTAACCGAGCCCTTCATTAAGAACCCGGGTGCAGCGGAGCTGCGTGTCGCCACCTCTCCCGAGGGGGACTTGGTTCGCTTTCGCCTTATTTTGGAGCAGGAGGATGTCGCCCATGTCATCGGTCGTAATGGGATGACGGCTTCTGCCATTCGCTCCTTGGCCAAGTCTGTGGGCGAGCGTTATGATATTCGCGTGGTGGTTCACGTTTTATCCAAGGAGGAAGCCGCCGAGCAGGCCTCTTGAGTATTGATTGCTGATGCAAGGATTGTTTGATACGCCCTTGGTCACGCGGGCTGCCCGCGTCCTTGTGGATGGGCTGAACGACATGGTGCTCGATTACGCCATTCCAGAGGGGATAGGCGAGATTAAGCGCGGGTGTCGCGTTGAGCTTAAGATGCGCAATCGAGCCGTTACGGCAACGGTAATTGCCCTTGTGTCCCCCGACCCCAATTGGGCTGGGCGCTTAAAACCTATTCTCAAGCTGGTCTCGCCAGAGCCGGTTATCAGCGAAAAGTTGATGGATTTGGCCGAGTGGGCTGCTCGTTATTACGCTGTCCCCATCGAGCAGATGATTCGTTGCTTGGTGCCCGAAGCCGTGCGGCAAGAGAAGCATGATGAAAAGACGCGCAAGGTGGCCATCTTGCAAGATTGGCCCGATGATGATGCGCTCAACCAAATCAACGCGCGCGCCCCGCGTCAGGCTTCTATTTTGCGCTATCTCCATGCCTCCAAGGACAAGCGCGCGCCATTGGTCGATTTGGGGGGAACCCCAGCGCTGGCACCTTGCCGAGCTTTGGCGAAAAAGGGCTTACTGCGTCTGGAAGAGGAGGTCGTCCACCGCGACCCTGCCGCAGGAGAGGACTTTGCCAAGACGGCTCCCCTACAACTCAATGCCGAGCAAGAGCTGGCACTGGCGGTCATCATTAAAAGTTATGATGAGGGCAGTAAGGTACCTATTCTTCTTCAGGGTGTTACGGGCTCTGGTAAGACGGAGGTGTATTTGCAGGCTGCTGCGCATGTGATGGCGCAGGGCAAGGGGGTGCTCATTCTCGTGCCAGAAATTTCGCTCACCCCACAGACCATGGCTCGCTTTAAGGGGCGATTTGCCGATACGCCCAAATCGGTGGCGATTCTGCATAGCGCGATGAGCGATGGCGAGCGATTTGATGAATGGCATGCCATCAGGCGGGGGCAGGCGCGCATTGCCATTGGCCCACGCTCTGCCCTCTTTGCACCCGTGCAGGATCTGGGGCTCATTATTGTGGATGAGGAGCATGATGGTTCCTACAAGCAGGAGAATAGTCCGCGCTATCATGGTCGCGATTTGGCGGTGCTCCGCGCCCATATGGAGGGGGCTAGCATTGTGTTAGGCTCGGCCACGCCATCGTTGGAAAGCCTTTACAATGTGCAGCAGGGCAAGTATCAAATGTTGCGCATTGACCAGCGAGCCGATGGTCAGCGATTGCCGCTGACGCGTGTGCTAGATATGCGCTCGGAACCCAAGGATAAACGTTACCTCGGCATCATGAGCGAGCGGCTGCGCATGGCGATTGATGAGCGATTAGAAAAAGGTGAGCAGGTGATTTTATTGCTCAACAGGCGGGGCTTTGCCCGATCTCTTCAATGCCCCGACTGTCAGCATGTCGTTGAGTGCGAGCACTGCTCGATGCCCCTGACCTATCATATTACTGAAAATCGCTTGATTTGTCACATGTGTGGCTTCCGCGCGGTGGTGCCCAATCGATGCCCCCAATGCCAGTCCCCCAATATTAAGTTGGAGGGCTTTGGCACGCAGAAGGTGGAGTCGGTGCTGAAACGTAGTTTTAGCAAGGCGCGCATTCAGCGGGTGGATGCCGATGTGGCCTCGCGCAAGAATGCGCTGCGCGATATCTTGGCGGATTTCCGCGCGCGTCGGATTGATATTTTGTTGGGAACGCAGATGATTTCCAAGGGGCTGGATTTCCCAGCCGTGACCTTGGTTGGGGTGCTCAATGCGGATTTGGGGCTGTGCATGCCCGATTTGCGCGCGGCCGAGCGCACCTTCCAGCTGCTGACGCAGGTGGCAGGTCGTGCTGGACGTGGCGAGGTGGAGGGGGAAGTGATGATTCAAACCTATAACCCCCATGCCCCTGCCATTCAGTTTGCCCGTCGGCATGATACCGATGGCTTTGCCGAGTGTGAGCTTGATTTGCGCGCACAATTCAACAATCCCCCCTATTCCCACATGGCGGTCATCACCGTCAGGGCGGAGAGCGAGAGCATGGCCGAGTTTTCCATGGAGACGCTGCACCGCCATCTGATGGAGCGGCTGCCGCAGGATGCCGAGATATCGGACCCAATGCCAGCCGCCCTAGCTAAATCGCATGGGCAGTTCCGCTTCCAATGCACCCTAAAATCCCCCCGAGCACGTCAATTGGCTGATATCTGCGCGCAAGAGATTGCCCGCCTCAGCGGGGGGGATGACATTAGCATCAGCTTTGATATGGATGCTTACTCCCTGCTTTAGTTTCCTCTATCTAATTGTTTGAAAATCAGGCAATAACATCTTGTCTAACCTAGGGTGTGGCGTTACAGTAAATGGAACCCACCCCTTAACAGATAATGAAAAAACAGAAACTGACCACAGAGGCCGGCAATCTTGTTGCCGATAATGAAAATACTCAAACAGCGGGCGTAAGAGGCCCCGTCCTGATGCAGGACCCTTGGTTGATGGAAAAACTGGGGCATTTTGACCGAGAGGTCATCCCCGAACGTCGCATGCACGCCAAGGGCTCGGGGGCCTTTGGTACCTTTACGGTGACTCATGATATCAGTGCTTATACCTGCGCCTCCATCTTTGCAGAGATTGGTAAAAAGACGGAGATGTTTGCCCGATTTTCCACCGTTGCTGGTGAGCGTGGGGCGGCTGATGCAGAGCGCGATATCCGTGGCTTTGCCCTGAAATTTTACACCGATGCTGGCAACTGGGATTTGGTGGGCAATAACACGCCTGTTTTCTTTTTGCGCGACCCCTTAAAGTTTCCTGACCTCAATCATGCCATCAAGCGCGACCCACGCACGAATATGCGAAGTGCTAACAATAATTGGGATTTCTGGACGCTCTTACCAGAGGCCTTGCACCAAGTGACCATCACGATGAGTGATCGAGGAATCCCCGCTAGCTACCGACACATGCACGGTTATGGAAGCCACACCTATAGCTTCATCAATGCTAAGAATGAGCGCATTTGGGTGAAGTTTCACTTCCGCTGTGAGCAGGGGATTAAGAATATTACCGATGAGCAAGCCGCTGAGCTTGTCTCCATGGATAGGGAGTCGCACCAGCGCGACCTCTACGAGGCGATTGAGGCTGGCAAGTTCCCCCGCTGGCGGATGTGTGTGCAGTTGATGAGCGAGGAGGAAGCTGACAATTACCGCATCAATCCCTTTGATATGACCAAGGTGTGGTCACAGAAGGAGTTCCCCCTGCACGAAGTTGGTGTGATGGAGCTTAACCGCAATCCCGATAATTACTTTGCCGATGTGGAGCAGGCAGCATTCAATCCCATCAATGTGGTGCGTGGTATTGGCTTTTCGCCTGATAAGATGTTGCAGGGACGTCTCTTTGCCTATGGTGATGCCCAGCGTTATCGCTTAGGTGTCAACCATGGCCAAATTCCCGTCAATCGCCCTCGCTGCCCGTTCCACAGCTACCATCGCGATGGGCAGATGCGCACTGATGGCAATCAAGGTTCAACGATTGGGTACGAGCCCAATAGCTATGATGAGTGGACGGATAGTCCCGAGCTCAAGGAACCACCGCTCCCCTTGCATGGCGCAGCCTACAATTATAATGAGCGCGAGTATGATGATGATTACTACAGCCAACCGGGTGACTTGTTCCGCCTCATGTCAGCGGAACAACAAGCCGTTCTCTGTGCCAACACGGCAAGAGCCATGGGTGATGCAGCCCTCTTCATCAAACAGCGTCACATCAGGAATTGCTACAAGGCTGATACCCGATATGGCGAGGGCCTTGCCGCAGCCTTGCGGCTTGAGGTGTCAGAGGCCATGCAGGCGAGCCGTTAATGCGCGCCGCTGGCCTTGGTGTTTGCATGGCGATTACTCATCCACCTTATCCATGGCGTGGATGATGTAATTGACCATGTAGGCAAAGAGCCCGATGTCATCAAGTACACCGATGATGGGGAGGTAATCGGGGATGAGGTCAAAGGGGCTGAGGATGTAGAGCAGTGCTGCGACAACCAGCGACTTTTGGGTGAGGCTGATTTTCTTCTCGCCGAAAAATCGCAGGAGTTGCCCACCACGGTGAATGAGGAGATTGCTTTGTGTTTGTTGGTCGCGCTTGGGTGGTTTCATGATCCGCGTGATTAAGGTTTAAGGGCACCTTGCAAAAATCGCACGATTGGCGTTCATCTCTGATTTTACTTTGATTCAGTGCTAATTTTGCAAGGTGCCCTTAATAGAGCCAAGGGCAGATGATGGCCACCATGATGCCCGCGATAATTAGCTTAACAATCATGCCAGAAAGGAGTCCTAGTACGGCACCTAGCCCGACATGCGCGCTGTTTTTAATGTTTTTCTTGGCGATGAAATATTCCACCCCCGCTGCAGCGATGAAGGGGAAGAGGATGATGCCCAATGGCGGAAAAAACGCCCCGATGATTAAGCCGATGACACTCGCCCAAATGGCCGCGGCACTGGCACCTTTCTTTTTGCAACCCAAGTAGGTGGTTACATTATCCGCCAGTCCGCCTGCTAGGGTCAGCAGGATGAGCAGCAGCCACAACCACCATGGGTAGCTCTCACCATTGCTTGGGACGATGGCGCAGGCAGCCAACACAAATAGATGCCCAGGATAGGGGAGGATGCAACCAACCACACCCACGATGAGTAGGATGAAGCTCAGCAGGTAGAGGCTATAAAATAGGATTTGCTCTTGCATGGGGGTAGATGGTCAGATGCCGGCGTTGCTCAGTTTTGGAATGCCCAGTCCTTGGCTTGGAGGAGTTGGTCATAGAGTTGCTGAGCCTTGTCCCCAAGGTCAATTTTTGCCATGCGCAGGTAGAGCTCTGCCTGCTTGGGGTCGGGCTTGAGCTGCACGCCACCTGCTTGGGTGATGTAGGCTAGGTAGACGTAGGCGATAGGCTGGTTGAGTGCGGCTAGGTCTTCCAGTAGCTCGGCGGCACGCTGGGCGTTTACCTCGACTCCTAGCCCCTTGTAGTGGGCGTAGGCGAAGAGTAGCTCGGCGCCGAGAACCTTGCGGTTGGCGAGTTCTTGGCAGATGCCTAATGCGGTCTTGGGGTCAGCTTGGCAGCCTTCGCCCACCAGCAGCATGTAGCAGTAGGAGAGCAGGGCATTGGCGTTGCTGGAGCAGGCGGCTCGGTAGATGTGGTGGAAGGCGCGCTCTTTATCTTGAGGGATGGCATCATTGCCACGGAGGTATTGTTCACCAAGTTCAAATTGCGCGATGGGGCTACCGAGCATGGTAGCAAGGCGTAGTAATTTGATGCCTTCCTCTGGTTTGAAGTCGGCTCCGCTCTTGTCGAGAATGCTGTCTGCTTTGATGGGGGATGATTCAATCCCCCCAATGACGGCCATGGCGTTGGGGTGATGCAGCTCAGCGGCCTTAGACATCATGGCATAGCTCTGTTTGGGGTTGACTTGTTCCACCATCTGCCCCAGTTCATAGTAGGCGTCTCCGTTGCCGAGGGCGGCCGCATCTTGCAAGTTTTGGATGCGTGTGTCCTCATCCTTGCTTAACATGCTGGCGTACATCATCACGCAGTCGTTGCCCTTGTCGATTTCTTGCAGCACTTCGGGGCGGCTGAGGTCTTGGGCACTTTGCAAGCGCCCCGAGAGTTGGAGCCATTTGAAGCGGGCCTCTTTGTTGCCCTTGGCTGCTGCTGGCGCCAAGATTTGCAGAGCCAAGCTCTTATTGGGCACCTGTTTAAGCCCTGCGTTCATGCAGGTGCTGTAGTAGATGCTGGCGGGGATGTAGCCGCTATCACTCGCTTGTTTTAGCAGATTGAGGTGCTCTTGGATGGCTTCGGCATTGTCCTGCTTGAGCAGGATGCCCGAGATGCGTTTGTTGGCGATGTAGAGTTGGGCAGCAGGCTGTTTCTGTTGTGCGGCTTGCTCCATCCATGTATCCATGGCGCATTCATCCTGCGTGGCGGTAAGGACGATTTGCGCTGCATCGTAGTAGTCGGAGCTCTGCTCCTCTACCATTTGTTGAAGCGCGTTGGTAAAGCCCGCAAAAGCAGCGGCATCCACCTCGGTTTGAGGTAGATTGGCCGAGGCGTGAAGGGCGGTCAATCCAAGGGCGATGAGGCTACGATAAATCATGTCTTAGTCGCGGTATTTCCACTCTCCCGCTTGGAGCATTTTTTGATAGAATTCGTTGGCCTTTTCCTTCATGTCAAGGCTGGCCATGCGGACGTAGGTATCCGCTTGGCTCTTGTCTGCGGTCAATCCCTTGCATCCCTTTTGGGTGATGAAGGCAAGGAAGATGTAGGCTTGCGGCATTTGTTGCGCGGCCGCTTCTTGTAAGAGGTCGGTCGCCATGACTCCATCTTCGGTCACACCCAAGCCCTTGTAGTAGGCGTAGGCCATAAGCATTTTAGCTTGCGGAAGGTTGGATTGCAGCATGCGTTGGCAGAGTTCGACACCCAACTTGGGGTTGGCCTTGCAGCCGACGCCTTCCATGAGCATCCAAGAGTAGGTCAGGGCAGCGGAGGGGTTATTCAAGAAGGCTGCTGTGCGGAAGTGCTCGTGGGCGCGCTTTTGGTCAGCGGCGACGGTGCTGTCTCCTTTGTGGTAGAGCTCACCCAGCATGTTGCTGGCGAGTGGGCAGTCAAGCATGGAGGAGAGTTTGATCACTTGCAGCCCTTGGGCAGGGTCGCGGGGGATGTCGATGCCCTCTGGCATGGGGGCTTGGTCGTCCTTGCGTGTCATGATGGTGCCGATGATGGCCATGGCGTTGGGGTGGTGAAGGCGGGCGGCCTCCTGCAATAAAATAAGGCTGTCAGCGGGCTTGGATTTGCCGAGTACCTGTGATAGCGCGAAGATGGCATCGGGGTTTTTGAGTTCAGCCGCTTGGCGTAAGTAGCCGAGCTGTTCTTCCACCTTGTTGGTCAGTGTATGGGCAAAGAGGATGACAAGGTCGTTATTGCGCTTGATTTCTGCTTGAACTTCGGGGCGTTGCAGGTCGGCGGCTGTGGCGAGTCGCTTGGACATTTGTAGCCACGTGAAGCGGGCGAAGTTATCATTTTCCTTGCAGGCTTCCATCAGCTTGCGCAGGGCGGTAGCCTCGTTGCGAGCGACACCTTGACCGGTGAAGAGGCAGATGCTTTCATTGACGATGGCGGGGATGTAGCCCGCGCTTGCCGCTTGCTTGACCATCTCGTATTGCTTTTTGGCACGTGTGGGGTCAACTGGGTCAACAACGGCGCTGTTGACAAGGTAGTTGGACATGTAGGTCAGGGCGACAGGGTGCTTGGCAGCAGCAGCCTTTTCCATCCATGCGCGAGCAGCAAGCTCGTCCTTGGTGGCACTCAAGACAATGTCCATCGCGGGGGCTAAGTCGCGGGAGTTGCTCTGTTGAATCGTGTCGAGTTGGGCAACAAATTTTTTGTAGCTTTCTGCGTGATTGGCAGGGGCGGAGTCAGCAGCAAAGCTAATAGGGGCTGTCAGGCAGCAAAGTGCGGCAGTGGAAAGAGCCAGATAATTCATACGCCTTCTATACTATCATGCTGGCGGGGGCATGCAAGTCTAAAAAGGTGAATCAATAGGGCACCTTGCAAAATTCGTTTTAAAATGATGGCACCTCAGAAAATACCGCCAACTGCCCCATTTTTGACGTAATTTTGTGATAAATGTCGCATTTTCGCTTCAGATGCTTAGCATCTTCAGCTCAAAAGCTTCCATTTCTCATCAAAATCCCGTTTAAAAATCTGGGGCATCGAATTTTGCAAGGTGCCCAATAGCCATGGAACAATCAAATAAGCCCCAGTGCTATCTCATCCGCAAGCAGACGACCGCGTAAATTGAGGATGAGGGAACCATCCGTCCCGCGTTGAGCGAGTCCTTCCTCGACGAGTGATTGCAGATAGCCTTCATCCTGTGGTCTGATGAGGGCGGGGGGTAAGCCTTCGTCGGTACGCAGGGCTAGGGCAATGAGCTCGGCATGGCGTTCTTGTTCATGGAGTGGCTCGACTGTATGGGGGGGCAGTTGTCCCAATTCTAAGGCCGAGATGTAGGCTTGGGTGTCACCGTGATTCTCGATACGTTGCCCATCGACGGTGGCGCAGGCACTGGGGCCGATGCCGTAATAGTCCTTCCCCTGCCAGCAGGCGAGGTTGTGGATGCTGCGGCAGCCGTGGCGCGCAAAGTTTGAAATTTCGTAATGGCGGTAGCCTGACGCTGTCAGTAATTCATCAGCCATGGTGAACATGGCGACGTCGGTCTCTTCATCGGTGGCATCGGCACCAAATTGTTGGAAGAAGGGTGTGTCCTCCTCCAAGGTGAGGTTGTAGGTGGAGATGTGCTCAACATCAAGCGCAATGGCTTGATGGAGCGTGTCTTGCCATTGCTCGATGCTTTGGGTTGGCAAAGAGAACATGAGGTCGATGTTGATTTGCTCAAACCCAGCCGCCCGCAAAATTTGCACGCTTTGTTTGGCTGTTTCGGGCGTGTGCTCACGACCGAGGATGCCTAGCAGTTTGGCATCAAAGCTCTGCACACCCATGGAGATGCGTGTCGCCCCATATCGCTTCCAAAGCTTGGCCTTTTCCAAATCGAAGGTGGCGGGGTTGGCTTCGATGGTCCATTCCTGCACCTGGCTCAAATCCATCTGCTGGTGCAGACCTATCGCAAGCCGCTCATAAATGGCGGGGGATAGCATGCTGGGGGTTCCGCCACCCATAAAGATGGTGGTGGGGGTAAAGTCTGCTGGTAGCCGTAACTTGGCTTCCATCAGCAGCGCATCCACAAAGGCGCGCAGTCGGGTGTTGCCCGGTGTGTGCTTGTAGAAGGCACAGTAGGGGCATTCCCGATGGCAGAAGGGGATGTGGATGTAGAGGTGCATGCGGGTATAATTAAGATGCCGAGGCTTGCGCAATCAAGCCTCGGCATGGTAAAAGTGGGGGTAGCCCTAAGGGCACCTTGCAAAATTAGGCGTGATGAGTTTTGGATGCGAATTGAGCACAAATTTGGGGCTTGAGAGGCCCAAA